>JAIEPD010000084.1 GCA_019749935.1 Alphaproteobacteria bacterium | reverse complement strand
ATCAGCGTCGTCTAAATCTGGATTAACTTCCTTAGCCTGTTTATAACCCGTCACCAGGGCAGGTATATGCATTTTTAAAACTTGCGCAATCAACGATATCCCGCCAAGTGGCGTCCTCAGTTCATGCGCCATCGCGCCGGCTAGGGTTCGCATGGCATTTAATTTGGATTCATGGAGAATTTTGCCAAAGATTATCGCGATAACAATTGCCCATATATAATTCGTAAGTGGACCAGAGATAAAATCAGGAGGCAATTGGACTGGACCTACAATACAATAATGCACAAAGCAACCCGCTAAAATACCAAGCGGCAAGATAACAATAAACGTTAACCAATCTGTAACCAATACCAACCATAATAACCCTAAAATATTATTTGTAATCCATGTGGATGACATGCTGTTTTCTAGAAACAGGTAGGCTCCAAAAAATGGTAAACAATAAAAAATCGTCAGATACCAATATGCATACAAATATGATTTTAATCGCTGTGGCCAATAATCCATAAGTGCTAAAAAAAAGCACATTACGAAAGCTATCATTCTAAGCGGCATACCATTATATTCTTGACCAGGGAAAAAGCTCCACAACAGATAAAATAATGGAAAATTCACAACCCCAAAAATACCAAAGGTTTTCATTAGTGTTGGTGAAATATCATTGCGTGAATAATTCAGCGAAGATCTTAAAATTCCGTATCCTTTAGCAAATATATTGTTGGAAAACATGATGTTTATCTGTATATAATTGATATCTATAGCTGCCTTATACACAATATGGACGAAAAGAGGAAGCTAAATTTTTGACATAATGACGTAAAAGTGAATTAGGACTCTTGCTTTTGGAAACAGGAAAAACAACCTAATCGTCATCGCGAACCTCAAAGGAGTGTGGCGATCCAGTGTATTTTCTGGATAGCCACGCAACTCTGTTGCTCGCCATGACGAAAGAGTCAGAGATTTCCGTTCGGTATCAGCCTAGCTTGCCTTTTTTAATTTATCTTTTGCTTTTTTGTAGGTATGTTTGGCTTTGTCTTTTAGATCTTCAGCTTTTTCTTTAGCAGTATCTTTAATTTCATTCGCTTTTTTCTTAGACTCTGCATACGCCCTCGGCTTTCTTTTTTGCAACTTCAGCCTTATCATCGGCTTTATCGCTTGCCAAATGGAGAGCTTCAGCAGCCTTATGGGCTAAATCTATTGCTTTGTCTTTTGCGGTTTCAAAAGTGTCTTTAACTTTTTCTTTTTAAGTCAGCCATTTTATAATACTCCTTTTCATTAAAGGTTATTATACATACGATGTCTTATACCCTTTTTTCAAAAAAGTAAACACTCACAGAAAAATAGATACTAAAAATTATTCAAAATGGCCTTTAAACATGCGTGATTTCTTTTTGCTTTGTTGCTAGGTGATCATCGATTTTTTTGATGTGATCATCGGTCAGATGCTGCATTTCGCCAGAAAGACGTTTGTGTTCGTCCTCTGAAATCTCGCTATCTTTTTCCATCTTTTTCAAAGATTCCATACCATCACGGCGAACGTTACGAACGCTAATACGGGCTTCTTCAGCATATTTTGCTGCAACTTTAGCTAATTCCTGACGGCGCTCTTCATTAAGTGTGGGCAGGGGAACACGAACCATTTGCCCATCAATTGCCGGATTTAACCCAAGGCTAGATTCGCGAATTGCCTTTTCAACAGCCTTAACCATACCTTTATCCCAAACTTGCACGGTCAAAAGGCGCGGCTCTGGAGCACCAACAGTACCAACCTGGCTAAGTGGCATCAAGGAACCATAGGCGTCAACTTTAATGGGATTTAAAAGATCGACAGAGGCCCTGCCCGCACGAATACCACTGAATTCTTTTGACAAGACCTCAACAGCTGAGTCCATGCGACGATTATAATCACTTAAAAGAGGATCAACACGTGTAGACATTTAATTTTCCTTTATTGCTTATTGGATTAAACTGAAATGGCCTTGGCCACTGATAACCTTAGCAAATCCATTATTTTCGTAAATAGAGAATACTGCAATAGGTATGTTATTTTCACGGGTTAAGGTTATTGCCGCTGTGTCCATAACTTTTAGATCTTTGGCCAACACCTCGGAATAAGTTAAACGAGGAAGAAATGCAGCGTCATTGTGATGGATAGGGTCTTTTGTATAAACCCCTTTGACCTTTGTACCCTTTAAAAGTAAATCACATCCCATTTCGGACGCCCTTAAGGCAGCAGCGGTATCGGTTGTGAAATAAGGGTTTCCAGTTCCGCCCGCAAATAAAACAATACGCCCTTTTTCAAGATGCCTTATTGCATGTCTTCTGACATAGGATTCACCTATTGTTGGCATAGGGACTGCTGTCATCATGCGGCAAGCAAGGCCTTCTACCTCTAAGGCGTGCTGTAAAGCGAGGCCATTAATAACAGTAGCTAGCATGCCCATGTGATCTGAAGTAGTTCTATCCATTCCATGCTGTGCCATTCCGTGCACACCGCGGTAGATGTTTCCGCCCCCAACCACAAGGCAAATCTCAACTTTTTGCGCATAAACGTCTTTAATGTCTTTGGCGATTTTCTCAAGCATTTTTTGATCAATGCCACGATTTTTATCTCCACTAGGGTCAACACTAGCCAGAGCTTCGCCAGAGATTTTCAGTAGGACTCGCTGATACACTGCTAAGGCAACTAGTTAGCTGCAGATTTTGCTTGCGCTTGAACTTCGGCAGCAAAGTCTGTTTCAACTTTTTCAATACCTTCACCCAAAGCAAACCTTACAAATCCAGTCAGTTTAACAGGTGCACCTAACTCTTTAGCTGTTTGCTCAACAACCTCTGAAATTTTTGTTTTACCATCAACGACATAAACTTGTTCTAACAAAACAACTTCTTCATAGTATTTACGAATACGACCTTCAACCATTTTTTGAATAACTTCTTCAGGACGTCCAGAAGCGCGTGCTTGGTCAGTTAGAACTGTTCTTTCTCTTTCCAAAGCAGCTGAATCAACTTCAGCAACAGTCAATGCTTGTGGGCTTGCTGCCGCTACGTGCATAGCCAGCTTTTTACCTAATTCTTGTAGTTTTGCTGTGTCTTTTGCAGAGGATTCAAGGGCAACCAAAACACCGATGCGCCCTAAACCTGGTGCTGAGGCGCTGTGCATATAGGTTGCAACAATACCCTCTGATACGGATAAGCGTGTCACACGACGCAAATTCATGTTTTCACCAATCACAGCAATCAAACGTGTGATTTCTTCGCCGATTGTTGGGGACTCACCCTTAAAAGAAGCAGCCAAAAGAGTTTCCGCTGTAAATTCTTTACTCGCTGCAATTTCAGCTGTTTGACTAACCATAGCTTGGAATTGTGGATTACGTGCAACGAAGTCTGTTTCAGCATTGATTTCAACAGCTGCAGCAGATTTACCCGAACCTGCAACACCAACTAAACCTTCTGCAGCAACACGTCCCGCTTTTTTAGAGGCTGCTGCTAATCCTTTTTTACGAAGCCAGTCAACAGCTGCTTCAAGGTCACCATTAACTTCATTTAATGCTTTTTTGCAGTCCATCATGCCTGCACCAGTTTTTTCGCGCAGCGTTTTTACGAGTGTTGCAGAAATTTCAGCCATTTTATCCTCAAATTAGTTAAATACGTAGTAGATCAGAAAAAAGGGAGAGGCACGAATGAACCCCATCCCCTTTTATTTATTGCGAATGATTAAGCAGTTGCAGCTGATTCTTCAGCTTCTTCTGCAGCTAATTCTTCATCAGGTAAAGTTGCGGATTCACCAAGATAAATACCTTGAGAAACCATTTCAGCTTGAAGACCATCAAGAACAGATGAAGCCGCTAGATCACAATACAAATGAATCGCACGCAAAGCATCATCGTTGCCTGGAATTGGATAGGTAACACCTTCTGGATCTGAGTTACTGTCTAAAACTCCAATAACAGGAATACCTAAGCGAGATGCTTCTTGAATCGCGATTGCTTCTTTATTTGTATCAATTACAAAGAGCGCATCTGGCAGGCCGCCCATATCACGAATTCCACCAAGAGCAAGCTCAAGCTTTTCATGTTCGCGAGTCATTTTTAAGATTTCTTTTTTCGTCAAACGTCCTGGACTCTCTAGAGTCTCTTCCATTTCTTTAAGACGTTTGATTGACTGGTTAACTGTTTTCCAGTTTGTCAAAGTCCCACCGAGCCAACGGTGGTTGATGTAATATTGGCCGCATTTCTTAGCTGCTTCTTTTATTTTTTCAGAAGCTTGGGATTTTGTACCGACGAAAAGAACACGTCCGCCGCCTGCAACAGTGTCACGGATAACTTGCAATGCTTTGTAGAGCATTGGAACTGTTTGTTCCAAATCAATAATATGAATTCCGTTACGCACACCGAAAATAAACGGTGACATTTTTGGGTTCCAGCGACGTGTTGTGTGACCATAGTGTAAGCCAGCTTCTAAAAGCTGACGCATAGTAAAGGTTGGCATTGCCATTAAAAAATACTCCTAATTACGTTTTTCCGATTTTACATAACCTAAAGGGCAATGAATCATTATTTCTAATGACATCGGAAGGTCTGATTATCTTTTCTTTTTGAGAAAAGACAGCACACCTGCCCAAAGGTTATAGATTTATACTCAACCTTTATAACGGTATTTCTATTTTTTTGCTAGTATTTTTCAATGGAACTCTTTGGAAACTATTGTCATCTCGGAACCTAGTCGCACTGCGGCTTGCCGCATAGTGAGATTTGGTATCCGTGATCTTATGACGCCACTTAACAATTGCGTCAAGATTCCGGACATTAAGTCCCACTACGGTCTAAAGCCCATAATCGACTAAATTCCGGAATGACATGATTCTTTTTAAAGCATAGCTTTCGAAGAGACTCTCTAATGACTCTATTCTTGGCTCATCACATGATCCATCGTTTCTTGGTTTATGCTTACCTTATGATTGAATCTAAAACTATCAACGATCAAATCTGACAAAATTTTCCCTGACATTTGATCAATAGAAGCATTAAAGTTTGTCGATTTTTTCTCATCATAGACATAAGGATTAACTCTTTGTAACATAACTATGGAAAACCCATCTTTTGTTGCACCATAAGCAGACTTTTCAACACCTAATTGGAACATTTTCGAAGCCAAATCAGGAGTAAACGAGGATATCAAAGCTTTTGTTGCTTCATTCTTTAACTCACTCTTTTCTCCCATATCGGACCGCGTTAAGACATGATTGGAGGTAAGAGTTAATCCGTTTTTGTTCGCAAGCTTGGTTAAATCAGCTAAACTTTTTGATTCTTTGACAATCTCATCTGCAAGCTTAGCTGCTTCTTCAAATTTCTTTTGATTTGTCCAATCATTCAAAACTTTATCTTTAACAGCCTCAAACTCAGGAACTGCAGCTGGTGTTATTTTTTCAACGCGCACAATAAACGATAGGTTATCAACATCTGAAATGGGGCTTTCTGTGCCCTCATTTAAATTGAAAGCTTGCTCAACAATGCTCTTTCTGGCAGCCAAAGGTAATGTGGTTAAAACAGGCTTACCTGCTTCATCCATCCCTTGTGCATCAAAACCGGAAAGCTCTTCAATTGTCAGCTTAAATTCTTTTGCTACATCAGAAAGCTTAGCTCCGCCTGCAATTGCATCATCTATTTTATTTTTAAGCTCTTGAATATGATCGCCTGACTTTTGAAGACGAAGCGCCTCTTCTATTTGAGGACGAACTTCATCAAGTTTTTTTATAACAGCAGGTTCAATTTTTGTAATTTGATAAATAGAAAAACCACCATCAGCACTCACAACAGATGAAGTTTTGCCGAGCTCAAGAGAAAAAACAACGCTTTTGGCACTTTCAGGCAATTGATTCATTTCAACACCGCCAAGATCCGTAAACTCCCCTCCCTTAACATCGCGGGACACTGCTCGCATAGGACGTCCTGTGTTTGCTTTAGCCAAAGCATCTTCAGCAAGAGCCATAGAAGGATAAGTCAAGCGCACTACATTCCGTTTTTCAGGAGTTTTATAAGCATCTATACGTTTTTCGTATTCTTCTTTGATTTCTTCTGGAGTCAAGGGGACATCTTTTATCAATGTCTTAACATCTAAAAGAACAACAATAGCTTTACGTGATTCAGGGACTGCATATTGAGCTTTATTTTGATTATAACTAATCTTTAACTCCTCATCCTTAGGAGCAGCTTTTAGCTTAACTTTACTAAAAGGAATAGAGACAACCGTAAAGACTCTCTCTTCAGTAAGCGCTCTTAATAAAAGCTCTTTATACATTTTTGGCAATTGCCCTCCCATCATAAGAGGAGCTACTAGTTGCTGCGTTAAAAGAGATTTCCTCATGTCATCGATGAAATGCTTTTCAGAAATATTGTTATGCCTGAGCAGACTTGAGAAAAGATTTTTGTCAAACGTGCCATTTTGATGAAAATGGGAAATCGCATGAATTTGATTTTTTATCAAAGAATCAGAAATAACTAAGTTAAGTCGTTTAATCTCAAGCTCAAGAGCAGCTTGATCAATTAATTGATCCAAAACATGGCCATGAATTCCCATTTGTTTAAGCTGTTCCGGAGTCACTTGGCCTTTTGACAAATGTCGCAATCTCGTTATTTCTTTTTGCAACGCCGATGAAAACTCCTCATAAGAAATGGATTGCTTGCCTATTGTCGCAATAGGACGAAGGGCGCTATAGCTTCGGATAACATCCCCAATACCCCAAACCCCAAAGCTTGCAATAATTGCGCCGAAAAGAATTTTAACAAACCATTTACCGGACTGCTCTCTCAGTGACTGCATCATAATATTTAACTAAACCCGACTAAAAAATTATTCAATTTCCATCCATTGGACGGATACAACAAACTTCATGTTAAACAAATTAGTCAAAAGCGACAAGGTTTTAAGGATGTTCATGATTCTTTATTTGAAGTTCTTTTTTAAGAAAATCACGAAAAGCCTCAATTCTCTTTGACTCAGACAACTGTTTGGGATAAACCAGAAAAGTTTCAATTTGAGGGTATTTTAGTTTTGGAAGGATCGGAATAAGCTCTGCATGATCATGCGCCACAAAATCTGCCAAACTTCCTATACCTAAACCATTTTTAATACTTTGAAGAATTCCGTAAGCATTGTTTATCATCAAAAAGGGTTGGCGAACATTGCCTGTTTTTGCACCTAATCTTAAAATCCAATTCACATTCTCAACAGGAGCAACAGCATGACTTCCAAAAACGATAAGGCGATGATCATCAAGCTCTTCAGGGGTTTTTGGAATAGGGAAACTCTCAAAATATTGAGGGCTTCCATAAATTTTCAATGAAAAATCAAAAAGAGGCTCATACACTAAGCTTTTGTCATTATCTCCCCGCCCAAAACGGATAGCTATGTCAGCTTCACGCATTGTGAAGTCAACCTCTTCATCGGTTAGCACTAGCTGCAGATTAATATCAGGACATTTCTTAAAAAATCTTGGCAAACGAGGAGCTAACCATACCGACCCAAGCGCAACGCTTGCTGAAACTTTCAATGTCCCTCGAAGATTCATATTGCTTTCAGCTAGTTGAGCTGTTGTAGCACTGAGTTGTGCAAAAATACCTCGGGTTGTTGAAAACAAAATCTCCCCTTCTGACGTTAAAACCAATCCTCTAGCATGACGACTAAAGAGTGGAGTAGATAACTCTGTCTCAAGAGCACTAATTTGCCTACTCACAGCAGATTGACTAAGGTTTAGGATATATCCTGCATGTGTTAAGTTGCCTATCTCTGCAACGGTATGAAAAACTCTTAATCTATCCCAATCCATTGTAGCCCTCTTTATTTACTGATTAGCCGCGACTCTTGTAGGTACAAATAATTTCATTAGGTTGTTTTGCATTGACTTTTAAAGCACGAAGAATGGTATTCCAATCTACGTCAGTTGGATAAAAACTTACCCTCGTCAAAGCGCAAGGGACGTACCTGAAAGCATTTGAGATTGTCATTCTGCAAGAACGATAGAGAGTTTCAAATAAAACTCTATCTTGTTTACTAAGTTCTAGCGCTGGATTATCTAAATAGTCTTGCCCAATTACAGGATCAAGCCCCCCTTTAATGTGATGATGAGCGATTGCAATTTCATCGCATATGGCAACACGCGTAAAGGCGATAAGATCTCCTGATCCTGCGGCCCCAAAAAGGCGACTGCTCCCGTCCATTTGTAATTTAATAAGGGTGACAATAAAGTCTCTGATTTTCTTTTTAAAGCTATCAATGTCACGATTATTATTCATATTTTGAAGAATATCTTGCCATTGACGTTTGTCCTTTTCATCATCAAAGCCAATAAGCTGAAACCTTGAGATAATATCTTTTTCTAACCCTTGCGAGATAGGACACGGGGCATAAAAATAAGGATCACTCACCTCTGCCTGATAAGGAACGAGCTCAGCTGCGCTTTTATCATATTCCCCATCTAAGGGCAGAGCATAAGGAGGATCTTCTCTTAAGACATCTTCTAATGAGGGTCCACTGTGATGTAGATTTGACCAAATCCCTACACCAGCAGCAGATAAAATCACCCCTAAAAGTATGAGTATTCTTGTTGAAAACATTAGATTTTGTCTTTTTCTTCATCTAATTTTTTCAACAGTGTATCGATATATGGAGAGCAAATCACTATCTTTTTAGGAACTTGCCCCCGAAACCAGGTCATTTGTCTTTTTGCATAACGACGGCTGTTTTGTTTGGCTTTTTGCATAGCTTCATCCAAACTCAAATGATTATCAAGATAAGCGCTCAGCTCTGGGACCCCAATTGCTTTCATAATCGGACTATCAAGAGGAGTCTCTAATTTTCTTAAATTTTGAACCTCTTCTATAGCCCCAGATTCAACCATTAATTGAAAACGTTGATTAATTTGTTCATATAGTTGAGCCCTCTCGGGCTCTATCACAACATATTGGTATTTGTATGAATGTGAAGGGGTAGACTTCCCTTGCCAAAAAGTAATTGAGCGACCTGTTTGGCGAAAGACTTCTAACGCTCTGCTTAAACGCTGAGGATCAGAGGAACGGATTTGATTTTCTAAAAGCGGATCAATTTCATAGACATATGAAGCAAATCTCTCTCCGAGCTGATGGCAAAGACCTCGAACCTCATGGCGAATGTCCGGTTCAATTTCAGGAACAGGCGATAATCCATGCGTTAAAGTCCGCAAATAAAGCCCTGTCCCTCCTACAACGATGGGGAATTTTGAACGATTTATACAATCTTTTATCAAAAGGCATACTTCATGGATCCACCAAGCTGCTGAGCCATTTTGACAAGCATCAAGAACCCCATAAAGATGATGAGGAATTACGCTTTCTGATGGTCTTGCAGTCAAAATGGAAAGATCTTTATAAACCTGCATGCTATCTGCATTAATGATTTCTCCATTGCATTTTTCCGCAAGTTCAATGGCAAGACCAGATTTTCCACTGGCTGTAGGACCAGCTAGAATCAAAAAATCGATAGAAGATAGATATTCTAACAAATGATAAGCTCAAAAATAGTTTAAAGTTGATAAGTGAGAGAAGGATTTGAGCCTGTTTCTAAAATGATTGGAACTCCTAAAGGCAAGGGTGAATCGTCAAATCCATGACCAATCCCTTCCATTTTTAAAACTGGGATAGAAAGTGAATCAGCAAATCTTTGCAACACAGGCTTAATCAAAGAACTACCATCTTTTTCTTCTCCTCCTATAAAATCCCCTAATATGATAGCTTTTGCATGATCAAATATGCCTGCTTGAGAAAGATGGACCAAGCTGCGATCTATACGATAACCCCTTTCATCAACTTCTTCTAAAAATATAATTTTTCCAAAAGCATCCATCTGCCAAAAGGTACCCATACCACTTTCGACCAAAGTAAGATTCCCACCGATAATCGGCGCATGAATAGACTGACTTTGACAGGCAGTATGATTAAGGGGCACCAAATGATCATGTTTTTTGTTGGTTTGGCCCCCTAACAATAGATCTTTTAAACACAAAACTGATTTTGCTGAAATTTCGTTCATTACGATGGTTTTAAGAGGAGCAGCATGTAAGCTTGGCCAACCCCATTTTTGATTCAAAAAAATATGAAGCGCTGTTATATCACTGGAACCAATAAGAAATTTAGGAGTTGCCGGAGCCGGAACGTCTTTTAAAAGTGAGAGAAGCCGCGCAGAACCATACCCACCTCGAAGACACCAAATGTAACGGCTTTTCTCATTATGCAAAGCTTTATAAAGATGATTGAATCTAATTTCATCGTTTTGAGCACACAAAACATCGATTCCAAAAATATCATCTGGAATCAAAGGACATAAATTCCAAGATGAAAAAAATGTTTCTATTTTAGCCAAAATGTCAGGAAAGTAGCCAAATGCAGGGGCAATAATATCAATATTTTCGTTTTTTTTAAGAGGAAGAGGCCAAAGAAATGACATGGAATCAGTTCCGCTCGAAGCTTTACGTATGAGTGGCGGAGAGAGAGGGATTCGAACCCTCGATACAGTTTCCCGTATACACACTTTCCAGGCGTGCGCCTTCAACCGCTCGGCCACCTCTCCGCAATTCATTCAAGTTAATCGATCTTTGGTTATGTGACAATAAAAATTTATGACTTTTCAAAAATATGCTCAGAGAATTCTGAAATACTTGGCTTAGAAAACCAAAACCCAAGAGCGGGAATGCGTACTGAAACAGATATCTTAGGAAGGAACGTTTATAGGATAAGAAAAACCCTCTTACCTGTTCTAGATAAGAGGGCTAAAAAGATATCTTTTTGGTTATTCTTCTTCAGAGTGCCCGTGCTTGCCGCGATGTCCGCCGTCGCCTTCTCCACCTTCGCCCTCTTCAGAGTGTCCATGTTTACCGCCGCCATGCTTGCCACTATGGCTGCCGCCGCCTTCTCCATCTTCGCCCTCTTCAGAATGCTTAGCTTTCTTGCCACCGCGTTTACCGCCATGCTTGCCGCCACCTTTCTTACTGCTTTTCTTGCCGCCTTTTTTACCACCCTTTTTCTTTTGCTTAGTTTTAGCTTGCGCCTCACTAATCAATGCAGGAGCAACAATCGCAGAAATCGCAAACAAACTTAGGATCACAATCGCTATTTTTTTAAGAATCATAGTAAACCTCAAAAAGTTTAAAAATATTTTATATTCTTAAATCTACACCAAAAACTCTAATGCTTTATTAATTTTTTTGAGTTTTATTCTCTAAAAATTTTTTAGAGCATTGTTGGCATTGAAATATCAATAAAAAAACCCCCTTACCTGTTTTTGGCAAGAGGGTTTGCGTTAAAAGAAGCTCTTTCTTATTCCGGAGAAGTTTCCTCTGGTGCTGCTTCTGCTGTTGGCTCTGCTGCTGGCTCTGCTGTTGGCTCTGAAGTAGCAACAACTTCATCTGACGGAGGAGTTTCCGGAGTCGGAGCCTCTTCAGTTGCAGCAGGAGCTTCGGCTGGAGCTTCCTCAGCTGACTTTTCTTCTTCAGCAGGTGGAGGAGCCGCTTTTTTAGCTTTAGCAGCTTTAGCCTCATCTGCCTTTTTCTTTTTTGCTGCTTTAGCCTCTTCTTTTTTCTTAGCTGCAGCTGCTTTAGCCTCATCTTTCTTCTTTTTTGAATCTGCTTTGCTTTTTGCAATTGCAGCTTTTTTCTCATCTGCTGACATCTTCTTTTGATCTGCATGCTTTTTATCTTGTGCCGCCTTATTAGCTGCAGCTTTTTGCTTTTTAGAACCTGCAGCATTCTGTTGGGCTTTACTTTTTGCTTGTTGCTTGGATTTGTCTTGCGCCTTCTTTTTTGCATCTTTTTTTGCTTTGTCTTGCGCCTTCTTTTTAGCTGCCGCTGAAGCCGCCGCCGAAGTTCCTCCTGCTTCCGCCTCACTGATAACTAAAGAAGGAGTAATTGCCGAAATGGCAAACAAGCCTAAAATTAAAATTGCTATTTTTTTTAAAAACATAACACTCTCCAATAAAAAGGGTTTCTTATTTTCAAAATACATAAAAAATACTAATATTTTATTAATTTTTACATTTTTTTACTTTTCTTAAGTTTTCAATATAAAGAAGAAAAGCTACTGTAGCACGAAGAAAAAGACACTCCTTAACCATACGATGGAGTGCCTTAATAATCTCAAATCAGGATGAATTTACAGTGATAGGTTAAAATTTAGCTTTAGGTAATTCTTCAACAGCATGATCTAATTCTGCTTGAGTACACAGTCCTAACTGCGCAGGACTTCTTGGCTTAATATTTGCGCTATTCCAGTGTGAACGGGTTTTAATAGAACGAATCATCGGCTTTGTAGTCCCTAAAAGTCTACAAATCTTTGTCTCACTCATTTCAGGGTAGTATTTCAAGAGCCATGCAATTGCATCAGGTCTATCCTGACGTTTGGAAACAGGGGTATAACGACTGTTTTTCTTTCCCAAAACGGAATCAGCGGTTACTGCTGGCCTGATTGAAAGACGTAATGATGGGTCTTCTTCACAACGATGGATTTCCTCTAAACTTAGCTGACCCGAAGCGATAGGATCGAGCCCCACCATATGCGTAGACGTATCTTCATCCGCAATTGCTTGGACTTCTAAAGGATGGAGTCCACAAAAATCAGCAATTTGATCGAATGCTAAAGATGTATTTTCAATTAACCAAACAGCTGTGGCTTTCGGCATTAAAGGCAAAGCCATAAGATTCTCCTCAAGTCAGTCTTAATCGCAGGCATTTCATTTCTATGTTTCTTTTCTCTCATACGAGAGAGCGATTTTCAATGTTTAAATCAAAAATATTGATTCTTTCTCCGTAATTCATATTAATTCTCTATACTAAGAGAATAGATGCCCTTAAGATTCATAACCATATGGCGCAGTTTTTCAAAAAGATCCTTGATCACGTTATTCCTCCCCGTTGCTTAGGTTGCGGGGAAATAACATTAAAAGACCCTCAATTATGTGCTGAGTGCTGGAAATCTATTAACTTTATCAACACCCCCTATTGCAGGGTTTGCGGATATCCGCACGTTCTTCAAGATACTGATCAAGAATTTTGTGATTTCTGTGATTATGAAGAAACACTTTACGAATATGCAAGATCAGCCCTGGTTTATAATGAGGGCGCAAAAAAGCTTATTCTCAGATTAAAATATGCTGATGATACAAGCCTCGTGTCTCTTTTTGCAGAATGGCTGGTAAAAGCTGGAAAGGATCTTTTTGAAGGCACTGATTATCTAATCCCTGTGCCTCTGCATTGGACAAGGCTTTTACAAAGGCGCTATAACCAAGCAGCGCTTTTGGTCATGGGCATGCATAAAATTTTACCCACTCTACCTAAATATGCCCCCCATCTTTTAAGACGTAACAAACGAACACAAAGCCAGGGACAAAAAAGCAAGAAAGAGAGAATAGAAAACGTATCTGAGGCTTTTTATTGCCCCGTGCACCATAAACAAACTTTACAAAACAAAACTGTTATGATTGTCGACGACGTTATGGCGTCGGGTGCAACGCTTAATGAATGCGTCAAGGTTCTGATGGATTCAGGGTGCAAAAGTGTACGGGTGTTAACGTTGGCACGGTCTCTTTTTTAGTAATATCGATTTGTATTAATACAAAATTATTGATTGCACCATTGCTTCTATGTAGAATACACAGAATTTTAAATGCTGAATTTTACAAATTAATTATTATCTATTCATTAGCCAAGAAAATTAAATACAATATTAAGTGAGGTGCATTCTATTATGCTTCAAAGGTTTTCTTGCCTCTTTGCGTTAAGTAAATCAATTTTTCTATCAAGTTTTTTATTATTTGCAGTTTGATTGTACCTATTAACAGCGCCTGCGCAGTCGAAGTAGAATTGTCAGTTGAAGGTGTCAGAAGAGAAGCAGAAAATTACCTTAATAATGGAAATATCGAGCAATTCTTTAGATATAAATGGCCCTGATTTCCCTTATCAATCCCTGATGCAAGACATATATGACAGTGGTTAAAAAAGTTCTTACTGACTTATCGCAATAGTCAAAACGAAAACCTTGCGCTTTTGATGTATGACCATTCAACCTCTTCTGACCGTAAAGAAATGTTATCATCACTCCGATCTGGGCTTAATAATGACGTAGAATTTTTCAGCCTCCTTAATGCAGCTGACCAAAATGGAAGAAGCCTAAAAAGTACGATTTCAAGAACACGTTGGGGTACTAGTCTATTACACGAAATAGACCCTTATCGGATGGTTCAACCCGGAGACTACGGGGCAACTCCTTTGATGAAGATGGCTTTCGATAGAGATTTATCAGATGAATATCTTAATGTCCTTCAATCTTTAGGAATTAACACAGATCAACAAGATGTCTATGGGAATGCAGCAAGATCACTAAGAGATCTATGGAGAGCATCATCAAATCAGCTTTTCACCTTGTTAATAGAAAGTTTTAGCTGTCATCCTTAAAATGCTAACCTTTGGGATGCAATCGCTAATTTCCCTTATTTTCCAATAAACCCTCGTTATCTTTTTGCTGATGCCATATTTGCTGTAGGTAATCAACCTCAACGAACGCCTGTACATCGTGCCTTTTTCACCTTGAGGCAGAAAATGAAGGTATAAGAAAAGAAGCCAGAGATTTATGGAAAGCTTTTTATAGAACCCGTGATAGGGCGGTAGATAGGACTTTTGCTGAAGCAACTGAAGATATCGAAGAAACAAAACAATTAGAAACAACAATCCGAATGTTATCATTAGCTGGCTGTTATTTAATAACCCTAGTTCGGGATTAGAAAGTTAAATTTTATTTTAGGTTTATGAGATTTAAAGGAATAAGCGATAAGAG
>JAIEPD010000074.1 GCA_019749935.1 Alphaproteobacteria bacterium | reverse complement strand
CTTTTGGTAGAAAATAGGGGGAAAGTAAAAGAGAAAAAACAAAAAATTGAAAAAATAATCAGAAAATAAGAGCAGATGATGTCCTGCTGCAGACTCATTTACATCTCATCACTCAAAATCACCTTTTATGCAATGGTCTCTGAATGTTTATAAATAATTTATTTACAAAATACATATATGTATAAAAAATGTAAAATACAACCCATAATCCTTGCTAAGGGTTCGTGATGGCGATAATTCACAGCCGTCATTGTGAGGAGCGTTAGCTCCGTTGTGATCCGGGAATATAATAGCTCGCTACGCCCTTTATAAATCCGGTTAAATCACATCTATATAATATATGACAAACTCTGTTGAATGTATAAATAATATATTAATCTTTTTTTGATAATTTATATCCTGAGGGCACACTTATGGTTGGGCATCGGCTTAAATGTGGCTGGTGGACAATACTCTGGTTTTTCTCTTAGGAGAAAAACTTCCGTCCCCTCAGGACCTGGATGGGTATAAGAGCGCGATCGAGCTCTCTGTATTCATTATATCGACACTTGTTTCGTGTTGAGACCCTTTGCTGTCATGTTTTTTAAACAAAACACAAAGGCTTAGGTGAGTATTGCTCTCGTGGTGGAGGAGGCGGAGGTCAAACACATTTTTGGGGCAGTGCGGAGGCCCCATCAGACCCAAAATCATGCCTAAAATTATCGTTTTTTAAAGCATTTCATCCTCTAGTTGGCCGTTCTTCAAGGGTTGACGAAACTATAGACTCAAAAAGGCCTCTAAGATCTTCTTTTTCTTCAATCATTTTCAAAAGTTTTTTTCTGTATTTTCTACAAAAAATAACTTCCCGAACAAGTCAAAGACTTTGATGCAAGACAATAAAACCTTAAAAAATAATAACCACTTACTTAGCTTCAACCAAGCAGTAACCTATTTTTTATCTAAACCATTTTGCGTGTCGGATCAATCCACCCAACATGGCCGTCATGCCTTTTATAAACAACATTCAACTCGCCATTGCTTGCATTTCGGAACATCATCAACGGAGCATCCGCAAGGTCCATTCGCATAACAGCCTCACCTACACTTAACTGACTGATTTCACTCGCCATTTCAGCAATAATCAAAGGTGTATCCTCGCCGGAATCTTCTTCGGCATTCAGAATATATTGCTGCGCAAACATAGGCTCGTGCTCAATATCACGATGACGCTTTTTATCCTGTAAACGATTTTTATATTTCTTAATACGTGCCTCAAGTTTTTCAACGGCCATCGTAGCGCTACGGTAGGCATCTTCGTCTTGTCCATGACAATGAGCGACAAAGTTTCGGCTAATGTGAACAGATATGTCTGTTTTAAAAGCAGACTTTTCCTTGCTAATGTGGGTTTTGCTAATTGTTACTTGGGCTTCTAAAATATCCCCTCCCATATAATGACTAACAACTTTTCGAAGTTCTTGGCCTACAAAATCTCTTAGACTATCTCCAACTTCAAGGTGTTTTCCAGTAATGGTTATTGGCATAATATTTTCCCTTTTTCAATTTTTAATGTTGAGACCAATAAAGCTTACACGTTGTCAGCACAATGTAAAACTTATTCTACAATGAAAACCTTTCTCCAAGGTAAACGCGACGGACATCTTCGTGTTTTACAATCTCGTCAGGACTTCCTTCCATAAGAACTTGTCCTTGAGCAATAATATACGCTCTATCAACAATTTCAAGGGTTTCTCTAACATTATGATCAGTTATTAAAATACCAATGTTCATTTCTTTTAAATGGGATATAAGTTCGCGGATTTCCCCCACCGCAATAGGATCAATACCGGCCAACGGTTCATCCAACAACAAAAACTTAGGGGACATGGCAAGGGCTCTCGCAATTTCAACGCGGCGCCTTTCTCCACCAGAAAGAGCAACCGCCGGTGATTGCCTAAGATGGCTGATTGAAAACTCATCTAATAAATGATCTAGGCGCTGTTCTCTTTTATCAGGGTCTTTTTCAGACAGTTCTAAAACAGCTTTGATGTTTCCTTCAACCGTTAAGCCTCTAAAAATAGAAGCATCTTGAGGCAAATAACCTATGCCCATTCGTGCCCTTAGATACATGGGCATCTTAGTAATTTCCTTTTGATCAAGAAAAACTTTGCCCATATCAGGCTGAATAAGGCCCGTCACAATCGAAAAACATGTTGTTTTACCAGCACCGTTGGGACCCAGCAAACCAACAGCCTCACCTTGCACAAGATGTAAATCTATCCCCAAAAGAATGGGACGTTTGCCAAAAGTCTTGCCGATTTTTTGAACACAAAGTCCAGGCAAAGGAGAAGGATAGGTTGCCATATGCTAAGCCGCAGTCCCTAAAGGAGCATCGAGCAACTGAGGCTTATTTTCAGTTTTTTTAGAAGGAGACTTTAAGATCCCACGAACGCGCTTATTCGAGGTGACTTTATAAACACCTGTATTAATATTAATCACAGCCTTATCGCCTTCTAAATAATGGCCTGCTTTTGAAAGCTTTACGTTGTTTTGGCATTCGATAAATTCAATTTTATCGGAATCTTTCGATTTTTCTTCATTTCCAGTCCCTGGCCTATAAAAGCAATGGTCAGCCTTTACGGTCAGCTGGTCTCCTTCTTTTACAAGGACGGCCTCACCGATTGCTTTGATTTCCTCAATATCGCCGCCTGCCATAGAAGCATTTTCTGTCTTTCCACCTTTATCTTTAAAGTGAACATCAAATCTTTTAGCCGTTAAAATATGTTTTTGTGGGCCTATGCCTCGCTCAGCCCTAGCATTCCCAATAACAGTTGATTTGTTCAAGTTCGTATCGTAGTCTATCGTGTCACCGTTAATAATAATGGCTTCATCTGAGTGCATAGAATTTGGAGTAGGAAGAGAAGTGCTTGCCTTGGCAGCGCATCCTATTAAAAAACTTAATATCAAAATTTTTTTTATCATGGAAAAATCTTAGTTAAATGTTACTTTTTTGGATGAATGACAAGTTCTGGTTGTCCTTGAAATAGAACATTTTTGCCGTGGTCTGAAATTTTAAAACTTTGTGCTTTGATTGTAGAACTTTCGTTATACCCTTCAACAGGCACACTGTTTTCTGCTGTTCCCGCATCAAGATTTATAGAAGCTTCTGAAGTCATCAAATTCAAACCATTGGTATGATTAAGATGTACATTACCTGAAATTAAAAGGATTTTCGACCCCTTATCGTAAACTCCCTGATTTCCTCTTAATTTTACTTTGCCCCCTTCATTTAAATCAAGAACAGCCTCTGGTTCCTGTAGTAAAATCTGATTTCCAGAAATTTCGTGCCCATTTATAGATGTGACAACAAAAGCGCGCCCTTTTGTATCCAAACCGTTATAACGAATGTTTTGTGAGCTATTCACTAATTTCACGTTTTGCAAAAGAGAAGAAGTAGAAGATTTATAGGAAGAGTAAAAAAACACAGAAGAAACTAATCCCAAGCTGATAAGCGGGAGGAGATATTTTAGATAAGAAAGATTTTTTCGTATTATCAATATTTTTAGTACAACCAATCGCCCATAATCTCTAATTCTATCATTCGGCCTCTCCAAAAGGAAGCTTTTTGAAGAAAAGCGGCGTCTTTTATTGAACATTCAATAAAAAATAAGTATAAAAAGATGAAACCATAAAACATCTTTAATTGCCTTTATGAATCAGAGTTTAGTAAATCCATCCCAGCACCGCAAAACATTATACGGCAGACGTCAATCTAGACCTTTAAAAGACAGACAAAAAGCGCTGTTTGATGCTTTACTCCCCTCAATTATTTTTTCTAGCCTAGAAGATGAGCTTTTCTCTGATCAAAAATCAATCTGGGTTGAAATTGGTTTTGGTAGTGGCGAGCATCTTTGCAAACAAGCCCTAAGCCATCCAGATGTTACTTTTATTGGATGTGAGCCTTTTGTAAATGGAGTCGCCTCACTTTTAAGTCAGGTTGCGGATTATAATCTAAAAAATATCAAAATATTTCAAAATGATGCGCGCTTTTTACTAGAGACTTTGCCCTCAGCTTCTTTGGATAAAGTCATTTTATTATTCCCTGATCCCTGGCCAAAAAAACGTCACTTTAAACGGCGCTTTGTTCAAAAAGAAACCATCAAGGAAATTCATCGCCTTTTAAAGCAAGGCGGTGAATGGCGAATTGCAACCGATCACGAAGGATATGCGTATTGGGTGGATGAACAATTTAAGGATCCAGAAATATCATCGCTTTTTACCCAACAAAGACAAGATATTTATGTACGTCCTGATATCAACGAATGGCCTGAAACGCGCTATGAAGAAAAAGCAAAATTAGAGTTTAGGAAAAGTGCGTTTTTCTCATTCACACCAGCATATACCCAAAGTGTTTCAAAAAGCCAGGCAGGCGTTTGAGGGTCAAGGAGCGCAGTGTATATATAAATACATGAGCACCGCAGATCCCGAAAAACAACGAACCTGGAATTTGAAACAGGAAGGGTAGCCTCAAATTTCTATTGTCTTTTACCGAAACCTCGCCTAAACAGAAAGGAGGGGATATTTAATTTTTAGACAAAGAGCATCTTCAATGAATATAGAAATAGCCAAAAATCACTTAGGTCTCATAGCAACAAATAAAAGCGGCCTTCTGGATTTTCTTGCGAAGGCATTTTTAGGTAGCTTGTTAATTGCTATATCTGCGCAGATCACGATTCCAGCTTGGCCTGTTCCCATGACCCTTCAACCTACAGCTCTTATTTTTATTGGATTAATTGCGACTCCCCGCATTGCTGTGGCGACTGTTATAACTTATATTTTAGAAGGCGCATGCGGCCTGCCTGTATTCCATGCCTTTAAAAGTGGAGTCCCTCATCTTTTGAATACAACTGGCGGATATATTTTTGGATTTATTCCTATGATTTATTTGATCAGCTCTTTAAAGGACAAAAGTCAAACATTTTCATATCGCTTTGGTATTTCTTTACTCGGGTATATGACTCTCTATGTGGTTGGAATCAGTTATTTAAGTCTCTTTGTTGGCTTTAGCACAGCAATTCAATTAGGTTTTGTTCCATTTCTGGTAAAAACAATCTTTAGCATTTCATTTGCAATTTTAAGCACAAACCTCATTCATAAATTTAAAATCGTATAAAGGGAATTTTATGAAACGATTATATTTTGTAGCTGCCGTTTGCGTAGCCGTCCTTTTGGCAGCTTGTTCTGGGACACCTGAAAGAAATTATTGTCCAAGGTTTTCTTTGATTAGTGAGTTGGATCGTGTGCCCGTCACCACAACAAAGACACTTCAAGGAGAAATTAGAGTCACCCAAATCGCAGCGCGCTGTGATGATGATTCTATGGAATTAGCTTTGCAAACACGCCTAGCGCTGACCCTTAATGACGAAACAGTCGTTGAAAAGGAAATTCCTTATTTTGTTGCCGTTATTGATGACAAGGAAAACGTTATCAACCGCCAAGATTTTGTCTTTAAAGCTAAGCTTAAGGGTCCTGAAGAGACTAAAATCTATAAGCAATCCTATAAAATGCCATCTGGCTTTGATTGGAAAACAATGCGAATTTTGGTGGGCTTGAAATTAACGCCTGAGCAAAGACAGCAAAACATGTTGGTAAAAGCCCAGCAACAAAGTTTGATGAATGCTGATATGAATACCCAGCAAACAGAAAAAGTTAAGAAACTGTCGGTTGGGTAAATGTACCCGATCATTATTGTAACGCATGCCAAACGTTGGCAACAAGGTCATCCGTGGCTGTATTCTAATGAAATTAAAATGGATACAGCCGCAAAACAGCTGCCTTTGGGATCATTGGTCAATTTAAAAACAACCGACGGTAAATCCTTAGGTACTGGTTTTTTCAATCCACATTCTTTAATCGCTGTTCGGAAGTTAAGCTCGGAAGAGATTTTAATTGATGAAAATTTCATCTTTAAACGATTAGAGACTGCCCTTCAGTTTAGAGATAGACTTTACCCCCATCCATTTTATCGTTGGATTCACGCAGAAGCTGACAATCTGCCCGGTCTGATTATTGATCGCTATGGACCGCATGTTGTTATGCAGGTCAACACTGCAGGGATGGAACTGTTAACGCCGTTGATTACAGCTGCCATTGAAAAGTTGATTTTGCCAGACTCTATCCTTTTGCAAAACATGCACAACGTGCGAACTTTGGAAAAGCTGGATCTTTATCAACGTTTCGCAATTGGCAGTTGTGATGATATTGTTCTATGCGTTGAAAATGATACGTTGTTTTTAGCAGACATTCACCAAGGTCAGAAAACAGGTTGGTTTTATGATCAACGCGATAACAGAGCCTTGATTAGCAAACTGGCGGTTGGAAAAAGTGTTCTGGATTGTTTTTGCTTTACGGGAAGTTTTGGCATCGAAGCAGCTAAAAAAGGCGCTAAACAAGTCATAGGGATTGATAGGTCCAAAGATGCGTTGGCCTTAGCCGCAAAAAGTGCCACATTAAATGAAGTCGATAATATATGCACCTTTATTGAAGGGGAAGCGTTTGAGGAGCTTTCAAAGCTGCAAGGAAGGCATTTTGATATTGTCCTTTTGGACCCGCCAGCTTTTGTTAAATCGCGCAAAGATTTACAAGCCGGTTTAAAAGGGTACAGTAAACTCGTGCGTCTAGCAGCGCCTTTAATCACAAGCGAAGGCCTTATGAGTTTTACCTGCTGTTCGCATCATGTCTGTGAAGAGGATTTATTGTTGTCCATCCGCAAAGGATTAGAGCAGGCAGGACGGATTGGTAAAATTATTAAACAGCTTAGTGCTGGGATGGATCACCCCCTTCATATGCATCTGTCTGAATCGAAATATTTAAAAGGATTTTTGATTCAGTTGGATTGAGGGGTTATATCTTTCAAATAAATAGAAACATTCCCTTGACTTTTTCAAATCAAGATCCATATCAGAAGTATAGATAGACGCATATTTCTATCTACAAACGTTTGTACATTTTTGATTAGGGTTTGACAGGTTTTTAAGTGGGAAAAAGCCTGGACGGGAGAGGCTTGCCATTTTGCATTAAGCGCAAGAGGGTTATCTCCCCACCCTAGTGGGAATGATATGGGCGGGGGATCGATTAAAAATTTATCATTATGTTCTTGCCAACCTGAATTCGGGATTAAGAATGGATAAATTGCTTGGATAGAAGCAACCCTATCATCCCGGGATTTAGTCGATTATGGGCTTTAGACCATAAAGAGACTTAAGATCTGGGGTCATCTCACAGTGATTAGCTGACCGCCTTAGATTCCGGGTCTTAAGATTCACAAAACGCCTCAAGACGTTTGTTCGTCTAAATCCTGGAATGACGACAGTTATATATAAGAGTAAAAAAAACCTTTCCGTCATCACGAAACTCCGTAAGGAGCTGTGGTGATCCGGTGTATTTCTGGATTGTTACGTTCTTCGGATTCGCAAAGACGAAAGGACCTAAAATGCGACGGCCCATTTTAAAATTTGCCAGATTGAAAAGGTGTGACCTATCCTGATACTGGAAATAATAGATAAAAAGGATTCGAATAGGAAATGAAACGGAATCAAAAGGTTATGTTGCCAACAAGTAAGATCCAGATTCAGCGTTCCCATCGGCAGGGGCCAAAGTATAGCGTAGCCGATGACTAGGCTCCAAAACAGTCGTACTTAGTCCGGCAGTATAGATCGAACCAATCCCTTAGGAGACTAAGGGATCAAAAAGTTCGAAAACAAAAACACAATCGATAGGATTCCAAATTTAAAAAAAGAGACAGGGAGAAAAAAGAAAGGAAAGGAGAGATGAGAAAACAGAGCCAGAACAGCTTAAATCACTTTATGGTCAATCGCATAAGTTTTAAGTTTTTGTCTTAAACTTGTGGAGGCGCCAAAACGCATTTCAGTAAGCGTCGTTGGAGCTACCATTTGTTGGCAAATAGCCTGTAAATAAAGCTTAAAGCTTTTCAAATTCAAGGATGAGATCATCTTTTTGATAGGTTCAATAGAGCCAGGAGAAACAGATAATTTTTTAAGACCAAGACCTAGTAATGCCATGGCTTCTAGAGGATGGCTAGCCATTTCTCCGCATAAGCTCAAAGGGATATTATAAAGCCCAGCTTGCTCAATAATATTTTTTAAAAACATCAAAAAAGCAGGAGATAAAACGTCATAACGATGAAACGTTTGTAAATAATCCCTATCAATTGCATAGAAAAACTGAAAAAGATCATTACTGCCAATTGTTAGAAAATCGACAAGTGGCCCAAGAGAGCTAAGCTGATGCACAAGGGCTGGAATTTCGATCATAGCCCCTACTTTCACCTCGTTTGGAATGGAGTTTCCTGTTCTTTTTTCTCTTGCAAGCTCAAGTTCGATAAGCTGGCGAGTTGCAATAAATTCCGAAGGTTCTGCTAGCATAGGAATCATAAGATAGAGAGGGTGATCTGGAAATTGGCTGGATATCCGTGCCTTTATCAGAGCTCTTAATTGTTGCCTCATGATCATGGGTCTATCTAAGGTCAGACGAATAGCCCTCCAGTTTTGAATGCTCTTTGCTTTATGAGGCTGATTAATAGACTGGAATTGGGGAATAATTTTGTCCCCGCCAATATCCAATGTTCTAAACAGCACTGGTTTTTCACCTGCCGCATCAAGAACTTGTCGGTAAAGGTTTGTTTGTGTCTCTACACTTGGCGCATTATCTCTTTTCATAAAAGCAATTTCTGTTCGATAAAGGCCAACCCCTTTAACAATACTTTGATCAAGCTCCACAAGGTCTTCTTTTAAATTTGCATTGATATATAAGTCAATTTTGACGCCATCTTGAGTCGTAAGGTTCTTATATTTTTTTGATTTAAAGGATGATCTCGCAATTTGACGACTTGTTTTTTCATTAAAAATTTGTACTAATTTTTCAGACCCTTGAGCATGGATATGACCTGCTTCACCATCCACCAAAAGGATATGGTTGTGGGTAATTTCTTTAAGGGAGTTTTCATTTCCTTCTACAATTGGAATTCCAAATGAACGTGCTAAAATAATCATATGAGATGATTCGTTTGTTTCAGTCAGAATCACCCCTTTTAAATTTTGATTGTGATACTCAAGAAAATCAGCGACCCCTAAACTTTTAGCAATAACGATGGTAGGCTCTGATGTGCCAGGAAGATCCTTAGGACTTTTCTGCGCGAGATGCTTATGTAAGCGTGCACTTAGGTCTTCTAAATCATGAAGTCTTGCTTTCCAAAAAGGATTCGACTCATAAATTTCTTTGAACTGAGATAGGACATTATAGATGGCATTTTCTACCAAAAGGCCGTTTTCAATTTCCACAAAAAGACGTCGTTTCCACCCCTTGTCAGCCGCCAGATGGCGATAAATTTCTAAAATTTGATGAGATTCATTCGGCAGTTGGTCTGCTGCACCCAGGAATAAAGTATCAATTTCTTTTTGTAAGGCTGAGAAGGCTTTATTAAGACGATTTTCTTCTCTGCTTTTTGAGGTCTCAGTTTGTGGTAAAGGTGTCTGTTCAATATGATGCCAAAATGCACGACCTAACCCTAATCCAGAACTCAAACTAATTCCCTGAATCAAAACGGGAATTAATGTCTCTGGCTTTGAAAGTTTCTCTGGCATCAAAAAAATCTAAGCTAAAAGACGTTGGTATAAAAGAGCGTTGTCCAAAAAAGAAGTAGCCTGTCCGATAAGCTCATTGATTACTTCCTGAGTCGTTTGTTCTGAGGTTACCATTCCAACACTTTGGCCCGCCATCAAAGACCCATTTTCTACATCTCCTTCAATAACAGCTTTTCTAAGAGAGCCAGCCCAAAAATGTTCAATCAGTAATTGTGCTTCTTTTAAAGGAATTTCGCCTGAATCATAACGAGAAATCACTTCTGCTTGTATTTTCATAAAACGATCTGTTGCAGTGTTCGCAAGAGCTCTTACAGGGATGACTGTAAATCTGGGATCAAGTTGCTGTGAAACGACAGCGTCTCTTGCTTGAGCCTTAATGAAACATTTTTTAAAATTAGGATGAGCCGGAGATTCTGTTGCACAGACAAATCGTGTTCCCAATTGGCATCCGGCAGCGCCCATTTCTAAATAAGACACAATGACTTCGCCGCGTCCAATGCCGCCTGCCACAAAAATGGGAATCTCTTTGATCTCAGGTAAAATCTCTTGTGCTAAAACACTGGTTGAGACGGGTCCAATATGTCCACCAGCTTCACTTCCTTCTATAATAAGCCCATCAATCCCCATTTTCTGCAGTTTTTTTGCAATGATGAGGGCTGGAGCAAAACCAATGACCTTGCAGCTATAATCTTTTAGACGATTAATGGAAGCGGTAGAAGGCAAGCCTCCTGCAAGAACAACGTGTCCTATTTTCATTTCTCCACAAACATCAATAAGCTCATCGAGTTTGGGATGCATGGTAATAAGGTTGACCCCAAAGGGCTTGTCTGTTAATTCTTTGGTTGCTTTTATTTCGGCTCTTAAAAGATCAGCGGTCATCGACCCGCAAGCAATCACACCAAATCCACCAGCATTAGAGATTGCTGAAACTAAATTGCGATTTGACACCCACGTCATTGCTCCCCCTAAAAGAGCAACCTCTACTCCTAGAAAATCACGCCCTCGTTTCCATAAGGTATTCAGAATCTGGTAAGGAGCTGTTTTCATATTTTCTTTTCGTCCAAATTAAATGCTGTATGTAGTGCCGTTACAGCCAAAGGAGTATAATGCTGTTCGATGATAACACTAATTTTAATTTCTGAGGTGGAGATAAGTTGTATGTGGATATTATGTTCAGCTAAAGTCTTAAATAAAGTGCTGGCAACTTCCATGTTGGATTTCATTCCAATTCCAATAACAGAGATTTTAACAATTTCATTATCCACAATTATTTCAGAAAAATTAAGGGTCTTTTTTATTTCCTCTAATACAGGCAGAGCCCTGTCAAGGTCGCTTCTTAATAGCGTAAATGTTAAATCCATCTTTTTGTCAGGCGAAGAGCTTTGCACGATCATGTCTACGTCTATTAAATTTTCAGCGAGTTTTCTAAAGATAAGTGCAATATTTTTTGCGTTGCTTGGTACATTTAAGAGAGATATCTTAGCTTGATTTTGATTATGAGCGATTCCGCTAATTACTGTGCTTTCCACTAGATTCCTCTCGCTTGTAATGTAGGTGCCTTTTGATTTAATAAAACTTGATAAAACTCTTAAATTCACTTTATGTTTCATCGCAAGCTCAACAGATCGTGCTTGCAGAACTTTAGCGCCTTGGGCTGCCATTTCAAACATTTCTTCATAAGTGATGGATGTTAATTTAGAGGCCTTTGATACTAACCTTGGGTCAGCTGTATAAACTCCATCGACATCTGTATAAATATCACACCTATCTGCAGATAACACCGCAGCTAAGGCAACTGCGGTTGTGTCTGATCCCCCGCGCCCCAACGTTGTGACTCTATCATCTTTCGTAACACCTTGGAATCCTGCCACGACGGGAATAATGTTATTTTTAAAACATTTTTCTAATTCAGTTGTTGGGATATCCAAAATGCGCGCATGAGAGGGAGAATCATCTGTTCGAATAGGAATTTGCCAAGATAGAAAAGAGCGAGCTTTAAGTCCTAATCCTTGAAGAGCCAAAGCCAAAAGCCCCGAAGTAATCTGTTCTCCTGCAGCCAGAACGACGTCATGTTCTAATGTGGTTTGATGAGGACATAAAGAGTGGGTATAACCAACCAATTCGTTGGTACTTCCGGCCATTGCAGAAACTACAACAGCAATTTGATTGCCGGCTTCAGTTTCCTGTTTAACAATTTCCGCAACATGTTCAAGTCGCGTTGTGTTGGCAACCGATGTGCCGCCAAACTTTAATACGTAACGGGCCATTTTTTGGGGTATATTAATAAACTTTATGCTACTACAGTACATATAAATAAGACATACGTGCAATAATGTCATGGTAAAAAAACACAGTCCCTTTGCAAATTCGACCCTTAATGAGAAAGAAGTTGATCAATTTGATCAAATTGCTGCACTTTGGTGGGATGAAAAGGGACCTTTTAAGCCCTTGCATTTGTTGAATCCGTGTCGTCTAAAGTTCATAAAAGATCATATCGGAAATTCCTTTTCTCTTAGCTTCTCTGATCCTCTTCCTTTAAAAGGTCTTAAAATACTTGATGTTGGGTGCGGTGGTGGAATTTTATGTGAACCTTTAGCGCGTCTAGGGGCAAAAGTTATCGGAATTGATGCAAGCTCTAAGGCTATTATGGTTGCCAAAGAACATGCGAATAATAGTGGCTTAGATATTTCTTATCACTGCACTGCAATCGAATCGTTTTCAAAAGAAGATTTTGATGTGATTCTGGCCCTTGAGATTATTGAGCATGTTGATAATCCTTCAGAATTTATAAAGTCGTGTGTAAAAAAACTTAAAAAGGAAGGCCTGTTTTTTATATCAACCCTTAACAAAACATGGCGTTCTTATTTAGAGGCCATTGTGGGTGCTGAATACATTTTAGGATGGCTACCGAAAGGGACGCATGCCTTTGAAAAATTTATTGCTCCTTCCGAATTAGTTGCTTTTTTTAGAGAATGTGACATGCAGTTTATTGACCTTAAAGGCATAAAATACAAATCTTTTACTGGAAAATGGGCTTTGGAAAACTCTTTAAATGTTAATTATATTGGCTGTGCAGTTTTAACTTAAAATTTACCTTTTGCAAGGACAATGAAAAGTAGAAAGTAAAAAGGTTTCTATTTTTCATGGCTAAGTTCTATATATTTTTCGCATTATTTATTGCTTTAGGCAGCTTTTCTGCAGAAGGAGGAAGAGGGACGGGAGTAAGAATTTCTGCTCCAACGCCAGCTCCGCCTCCTCCAGCAGCAGCCCCAGTTCCTGCCCTGCTTCCACCTCCTGTGGCGGTGACCCAGCCTGCTGCAACTCCTGTCGCTACCATAACTCCTGAACAGCTTGCTGCTCTTCAAAAGCAGCTTGCTGATTTACAAGGTCAGGTAAAACAAAATCAAGAGCAGCTGGATAGACAAGGTGATAAGATAGATGAACATGATAAACAGATAGAGGAGCATGGTGAGCAGATAGAACAGGCTGCACCTTCTTCTAATGCCGAAAAAAATGCTTCAGAGAATGATAAGGGTGAAGCAGAAGATAATGGAAAAAATGATGGTTCAAGCGAAGAAAGTTCTAATCTAGCTTCTCAGAAAGCGACTTCTTCAGAAGAAGGAGAAGGCCGAGAACCTGCAGAAGAAGCAGAAGCTAGTTCAGCAAAGAAAGCTAAGCCAGCTCCTAAGAAGTCAAAAGCAGAGGTGATTGATTCACAGGAGGAAGCTGCGCCAGATTCGTCAGAGGCAGGAGAAGATGACGTATCTGCAGAAAAAGTAGAGGCTAAGCCAGCAAAGAAATCTGCGCCAGCTTCTAAGAAGGCAAAAGCAGAGGTGATTGATTCACAGGAGGAAGCTGCGCCAGATTCGTCAGAGGCAGAAGAAGGCGGAGAACCTGCAGAAAAAGTAGAAGCTAAGCCAGCAAAGAAATCTGCGCCAGCTTCTAAGAAGGCAAAAGCAGAAGCGGCTGATTCAGAAGAAGAGGATGGGGCATCTTCATCAAAATCTTCCTCTGAGGCAGAAGAAGGCGGAGAACCTGCAGAAAAAGTAGAAGCTAAGCCAGCAAAGAAATCTACATCAGCTTCTAAGAAGGCAAAAGCAGAAGCGGTTGATTCAGAAGGGGATGGTTCTGTGTCTCCAGATGAGATAGTTAGTGATGATAGCTCCTCAAGTAAAAATGAAGAAGCCGAAGTAGTCTCAAAAAAAAAATATAAAGAGATAGACGTTTCATCTGGTTCAGAAGAGGATGATCCTTCTGCAGAGCCAGCGGATGCAGTAGACTCTAAAAAGCCAAGTAAGGCTGGAACAGCCGCACAACCTAAAACACCCGCTAAGGTTAATAGTAAACCTGGAGCTAAGCAGATCTCTGCAGCTTCAAGTAAACCGATGGCTAAGACAGCACCTGAAGAAAAAGGAGAGAAAGAGGAGGGAGTCTCATCTTCATCAGAGTCAGGAGAAGAAGGTGGAGAGGCCGTAGAAAAAGAAGCAGTTGACGCAAAAAAAGATGATGACAGTGACTCCTCATCCAGCTCAGAGGGTGACGACCCTTCTGCAGAACCAGAGGATGCAGCAGATTCTAAAAAGACAGATAGTGCCGGAACAACTGCTCAACCTAAAATACCCGCTAAGGTTAATAACAAGCTTGGAGCAAAAGCAAATGCACTGGCTGCTAAACCTGCAGCGAAGCCAGCGACTCCTCAAGCAAAACCGGAAGCCAAACAGGGAGCTAAATCTACCCCTGTGGCTTCAAATAAACCTGGGGCTAAAGCAAACACACCGACTGCTAAACCTGCAGCGAAGCTAGCGACTCCTCAAGCAAAACCGGAAGCCAAACAGGGAGCTAAATCTACCCCTGCGGCTTCAAATAAACCTGGGGCTAAAGCAAACACACCGACTGCTAAACCTGCAGCGAAGCTAGCGACTCCTCAAGCAA
>JAIEPD010000092.1 GCA_019749935.1 Alphaproteobacteria bacterium | reverse complement strand
TCGCCCATTCAATCGTAGATAGAATCAATGACAATTTTCAAATCCTAAAATCCGCTTTCTGAATTCTTTTGGGTATATCAGAAAAAATTTTTCGGAGCTTTATATTTTTCCTCGGCACCACTCAAAATAAGGTTTAAGGAATATTGAAGCCATGATTTGTCGTTTCTTCTATACTCTATTAAAGCCTGTCTACCCTCACGATGAGCTAACATTGCAGTATGGAGAAAAGGATGGAGCGCTATTTCCTTTGCATCAGCATTAGTGAATATTTCAGGAAAAATCTTGACTTGTAATTCTAACTTTGCAGCCTTTGTGCGGGCCTCTTGCTTGGATGAGTCTAATTTTTTAAGCTTTTCAAGATCCGATAATATATCATGTACGGTTGGTACTGCCCCTCTGTCTACAGTAGACTCTTGGTCTCTCAATCTTGCTATCAGAACTCTAGACTGAATCTCGTTAAGTCGATCTAGCTCCGCGTTATCTCTTGCCAATTCTGCTTGAGCTACGTCAACCACTGAAACTGGTTCTGGCCTCATGGGTTCTACTTCCTCTACGACCATTGCATCGTCAGCACTAACGGCACCACTGGTGCTGGCAGCGGTAGTAGAGACTGCTGGCCGAAAACGCTGCCCTGAACTGTTTTCATAATTATCAAAAAACCAATTCAATGACGCTGATATTGGCTGATCCGAAACAGTAAAATCCAGCTCATTGATGCTTGCTAAATTCAAAATAGAATGATTTATGGGAAAAGAACCTACGGGCGCATCCATTTGATAAGCCCGAACAAGGTGAGAAAAAGTTATTCTATGAGGATGGAGACTCTCATCTGTCATTCCACCCTTTATTATTTTTGAGCAATATTTTTAATATTATAGATGTTCTTATACATCTTTCTTAAATAGGGAATTTCTATCATTTCACTATCAAAGTGAGGCGACATAAATAACTGTGTTACAAGAACCTGTGCATTCTCATTATCAAACGGAAAGGATTTTCCTTCACCTTTAAGCCATTTAATAACCTCGTGGGAGTCATCCTTTCCCTCTTGGACCTTTTTGACCTTTTCCATCATCTGCAGTGCAAATGGGCTCACCTGATCAGAAGAAACTGCTGCTCTCACATCCCCAGTTGTTGCTAGGCTTACTCCCAGGACAATAAAAATAGAAAAGCTTAACCTCAGCAAAGAAAATGGAAATATGAAAAGACTAACCATTGCATGATGACTCCTTGAATTGTTTTTTTACGTAGAATTTTGAAAATAAATCTCAACACATACGTAAATATAACCAAGAGCATTTTCAAGTTATTTTTTATAGTCAAGATGACGAAAGTATAATTATTTCCGCTTCTCGTGATCAAGCAGCCATTGTTTACGAGCAATGCCACCCCCATATCCACCTAAGTCTCCATTCGCGTTAATGACTCGGTGACAGGGGATAACAATTGCAAACTGATTGGCGCCATTCGCATTTGCAACTGCCCGAAAAGCGGATGGTTTATGAATTGCAATAGCAAGCGTTATATATGCAACTGTTTGTCCAAAAGGGATCTTTTTTAATTCATCCCAGACCTGCCTTTGAAAAGGAGAGCCAAATAAAATCAAAGGCGTTTTAAATTCTTGGAGCGTCCCTTTAAAATACTGATCCAATTCTTTTTTGATTGAATCAATTGGCTTCGTTGTTCCTGGAACAATAGCTGACTTTGTTTTTTGGCGTAAACGCTCTATTTCAAGCTCTAACCCTCTTCTATCGGCAAACTCTAAAAGATATAAGCCGTTGTCATCAGCAATCGCTATCATAGGCCCAAGCGGTGTATCGATCCATGCTGTTTTCAATGCATTCTCCTCTTTCAATAAACCAGGCGCTGTTCCCATAATACGCGAAAAAGCGTCCCTAAAACCGCTGCCGGACTCATAACCACTGGCAATCTGAGCGTTAATCACCGATTCGCCATCACGTATTTGTTTCATAGCAATCCCCATGCGCCGCGCTCTTGCATATTCAACAAAGGTCATGCCAAAGCGCTTTTTAAACTGACGCCTAGCCGTTGAAGCGTCAATAGATAAAGCCCTAAAATCCATGTCTTTCCATCGTTTTTCAGAGTTTTCTTCAACAGCATTGACCAACATTTGAACAAGCGGTGAAACCTGACCTGGATGAGAAAGAGGACGGCACCTTAAACAGGGGCGAAATGAGGCGATCAAAGCCTCTTTCGCCGTTTTAAAAAATTCACAATTTTCAAACTTTGGCTTTCGGGCAGGACAGGTTGGACGGCAAAACACTCCTGTTGTTTTTACGCCCACATAAAAGATACCTTCATATTCGGTTTTTTTACAAAGCAAGGCCTCAAAATATTCTTGTTGAAGTTCTGGAGTTATCATCTTGTGTCTCATATTGTTTTAAAAATATTGAGGTGATTATAAAAGCAACTATAAAGCCTTGCCGCCGAAATTCAGGCATTGATTTTAGGGGATTTATAGGCTTGATAAATCGCAACTGCTTCACTTAATAGCCAAGGGCGTTTACGTAACCTAGTCCAATTTCCATCTGTAATTTCCATAGGCGCAATCCCCCACTGAGCACTTGGTAGCCCTTCTTCTAGATCAAGGATTTTGTCTGCAAAAATAAATAATTCAGCAAATCGGCGTTTTATTAAACCGTCGATTATTGCACCGCCAGCTCTTCTCCAGTGACCAAAATATTCATAGGCTTCAATAGTTTTCCCTTCGTTTACTCTTTTTAAAACATCAATATTAGGGAAACGCTCAGTTCCAATATTAAAACAAAAGGAGGTAAGCGCATCGAACTGGTTTTGAGTTAAAGGAACACTGACATAAGGCAAAATATTTGCTTTTGTTTAGATATCTTTCATTAAGAGAGCTTCAGCATCGCTTTCACTAAGGACTCGACTTGCTAGATCTCCATCATCGGATGTGATCAGATGACCATAGCCTATTGTTTTGTGCCCAGCGCAATCGTCATATACGGATGGTCTAAACCCCTCAAAATACTTTATGAGTTTAACTGTTTTTAAAGTTACAGAAGGCACGTCCTCTGATGCAAACACAGGAAAAAAACAAAAACAGTAAATAAAAAAGGATAAAACGACACGCATGCTCAGCTTCATAAAGTTATTTCGAAGTATTGTAGAAATATGTTATCGATCAATGAGGTTTTCAAGGGGGAAAAATATAAATTTTTGTAATTATGCCCAAGCCTGGCAGGCGTTTGAGGGCCTGGAGCGCAAGTGTATATGAAATATTGTGGCTTAAGCTACTCTTCTTTAGACATAAAGTGTTTAAAGGAGCTAAGCAGGTTTAGCTGCAAAAGCACAGAAGGTTAGATGTTTGACGAACAGGTGTTTTGAAAAGACGAAGAGCCAACCTGCAGCACAATCAATATTAAAAAGAGCCCAGGACCCGGCAACAGATTGTACGGATAATACTTGAACAGTGCGAACTTTCGCAAGGGCAACGTTTTAATCGGCTTATAGCCTTCTTGCTATGCAAAGCACTTAGCGTTTCACTTTTATGTTGGCTTTATGGAACTCATTAGATATTAGATAAAATTTTATTAAATTTAATTTTAATGCAGAATCCCCACCCAAATTTCTCGCCCACCGAAAAAGACGGGGGGATCACCCTCTCACCGATAATGGCAAATCTCTGCCGTCCAGGTTTTTTCCCACTTAAAAAACCTGTCAGACCCTTCATCAAAAAACAAACGTTTGTGGATAGCACTTCCCATCCTATATCATTAAGATAGGTTTTGTTTTCTAAATGTCAAGGGATAGTCAAAATATTTTATATACCCTTCCTGTTTCAAATTCCTGGTTTGTTGTTTTTCGCGATCTTCGGCGCTCATGTATTATCTCTATACACTCCGCTCCTCGATCCTCAAACGCCTGCCCGGATTTTGAAACATTTTAGGTATAATCTGCACTTAGAATTAAAGCAGATAAATTGCTGAATACTAAATCATTTATCGAATGCGCAAAGCAACCTGTTGGCCGCCTCTATCAATGACCAGAGTTTTTAATTGACCTTTCGGCAAACTTTCTAAAGCTGATTTGAGGTCAGCAACCGTTTTAACTTTGATATCATTAACGAAAAGAATCATATCTCCAACAGCAAAGTCAAATGAAATAAAGGAAGATCTTTGTACTTCTGCAGTTTTAACAATCACTACTCCGGATCTTCTTTCATCAAGCGCATAACGCATAGCAAGCGCAGGGGACATATTAGCAACGCTGATTCCATCAAAAATCCGCTTTCCTTTAAGGCTTGTTTCTTCAGCAAGAGGTATTTCTGGAGGAGCAGTAGGCTTAAACGTTATATCTATGTTCTTGCCTTTGCGCCATACGGTGAAAATAACATCCTTACCAGCCTCACTTAACAGCTCTCTAAAGCCAATATCCTCGGCTTGGAAAACCGGCTTTTTATTAATGGCAACAACGATATCACTTTGCAATAGTCCGGCCGCCTTAGCGGGACTTGCAGAATGAATTTCATTAATAATAGCCCCTCTTGTTAAAGGATGAGCAGACTTGTCCTCTAGGGCAGTAACCATATCGTGCGTTAAGGTTTGGGCATAGACACCAAACCAGGCAAGAGAACTGCCATCTTTTATGCTACGTAAAATTGCTTTTACAAGGATTGAGGGAATCGCAAAACCAATACCATGAGAGGCGCCTGTTTTGGAAAGAATAGCATTTGGAATACCGATTAATTCGCCTTGAATATTGACAAGCGCTCCACCCGAGTTCCCAGGGTTTACGGCAGCATCCGTTTGAATCAATAGCTTTCCGTTAAAGGCGCGTGACAACGCTGAAATGATTCCAGATGTGACTGTCTGACCAAGGCCAAATGAATTGCCCATGGCCAAAACCACATCACCTACTTCAATGCCATCAGAATCACCAATCGGCAGGTAAGGAATTTTTTCTTTTTCCGTATCTTTTAGCTTTAAAATCGCAACATCGTGTTGAGGGTCAATTTTCAAGATTTCAGCTGAGAATTCACGTCCGTCCGTCAAACGAGCCACGATTGATGAAGAATCCCGCACCACATGGGCACAGGTGACTAATGTCCCATCAGAACTAATGATGACGCCAGATCCGCTCGACTGACTGATTCGTTTACGTGGTATGTCACCCAGACTTCCAAAGAAAAAATCAAAAAATGGATCTCCTATAAATGGGTTCATCACTTTGTTTTCCGTTACCTGAGTTGCATAGAGATCAACCACGGCAGGTGCTGTCTTTTTTACAATTGATGAAAAGCTGCCAAAGATCGATGCTTTCACCCTCGCTTCATTCAAAAGACTGTTAAGCTCAGAAGAATGAGTCGCACCGGAATCCTTTGGTTCATTTGTTTGATCAGAAGACTTAGTTGGCTCAGCAGCTTTATCAAAAAGATGTAAAAGAAATTGATGCAGTTTATGAAGTGCATCCATATCTGCAAAAGCAGGAGAGATCAATAGAAAGAAAGATAATAAGCTTTTAATAAAGAGATTTTTGAAGAAAAACGCCGACTTTATCAGTATTTTGCTCTTATACATGACTCATTTGCCCATTTAATTATGGTCTTTTGATTCGATATATTTCTTAGTTTTGGATCTTATCCCTCATTCAAACATTATATTTAAATGAGGGATATCTAAGATAGAGTATTTAACAAAAAAGTTAAATAAGAGTTAAGCAGCTGGCGCAGCTTCTGTTTCAACTGTCCCTGAATTTGGATTAAAGTCCACAAACTCAATAACGGCCATAGGTGCATTGTCTCCGTAACGGAAACCCGCTTTCATAATCCGAAGGTATCCACCTTCACGGCTTGAAAAACGGCTTGCCAAAGGTCCCATTAACTTAGAAACAACATCTTGATCTTGAAGTTGGGAAATAGCCTGGCGCCTTGCATGCAGTCCACCTCTTTTTCCTAATGTTATCAGTTTCTCAACAATCGGTCTTAAGTCCTTTGCTTTTGGCAAAGTTGTCTTAATTTGTTCACTTTTTATCAAAGCTTGCGCCATATTCATGAAAAGTGCTTTTCTGTGTGCACTTGTTCTATTCAGCTTACGCCCTGCAATTTTATGTCTCATTGTTATTTACCCTAATTATCAGCTATATGGATCTTCTAAACTTCTGGCCAATTCGTCAATGTTTTCTGGTGGCCAATTTTGTATGGCCATACCAAACCCTAGGCCCATTTGTGCCAAGACTTCTTTAATTTCATTCAAAGATTTACGACCAAAGTTTGGTGTCTTCAACATGTCGCTTTCGGATTTTTGAACCAAATCGCCAATGTAGAAGATGTTTTCATTTTTCAAACAATTTGCAGACCTTACAGACAGCTCTAATTCATCCACTTTTTTGAGAAGATTACGATTGAAAGGCAATTCATCCTTTGAATCTCTTTTTTCAGCTGCTCTTGGCTCATCAAAGTTAATAAACTGTTGAAGCTGATCTTGCAAAATTCTTGCAGCATAAGCAACGGCATCATCTGGCTTCATTGAACCATCTGTTACCACGCGCATTGTCAATTTGTCATAGTCTGTTCTTTGCCCAACACGTGTTTGCTCAACCTTATAAACAACTCTTTTAACAGGACTAAAGATCGAATCGATTGGAATAACTCCAATTGGCTTATCTTCGTAGACATGTTGATTGGCAGGAACATAACCCTTACCGCTTTGGATGGTCATCTCCATGTTTAAAGTTGAACCTTCGTCCAAAGTGCAAATCACAACTTCGGGATCAAGGATATCAACTTCAGATGTCGCTTGGATATCTTTTGCTTTTACAACTTTTGGACCAACGACTGAAATTCTTACCTTTTTAGGGATTTCAGAATTCAATCTGACTCCGATTGTCTTTAAGTTCAAAATTATATCAGTGACATCTTCCATAACGCCTGGAATTGCAGAGAACTCATGCAAGACCCCATCAATCTTTACAGATGTAATCGCTGCGCTTTGCAAGGAAGACAATAAAATACGACGTAAAGCATTTCCTAACGTCATACCAAATCCACGCTCCAAAGGCTCTGCAACAATGTCAGCTTCTCTTAGCTCAGGGTCCAAATATTGGACGTTTAGCTTGTATGTTTTTATCAGAGATTGCCAGTTTTTCTCAATCACAACCTTACCTCATATTCAGAATCTAGAAAAAATAATAATAGAATTAAACGCGCCTACGTTTTGGTGGGCGGCATCCGTTATGAGGAACAGGAGTCACATCTCTTACCGAGGTTACATTAAAACCAACGGATTGAAGTGCTCTGAGCGCAGTCTCACGGCCTGAACCAGGACCTTTCACGATAACGCTTACATTTTTAACCCCATGCTCAGCTGCTCTTTTTCCAGCATCTTCGGCTGCGATCTGAGCTGCATATGGTGTTGATTTTCTGGACCCTTTAAAACCTGCCATTCCTGCAGTTGCCCAAGAAATCGTATTCCCTTGTTCGTCACTAATTGTAATCAATGTATTATTAAAAGTTGCGTTTATATGTGCAACTGCATTGATAACGTTTTTTCTTTCGCGACGTTTAATACGTCCTGCTGTCTTTTGTGCCATTTTTCATCCAACTCTAACTATTATTTTCCAACCATTTTTTTACCAGCAATTGGAACTGCTTTACCTTTACGAGTTCTCGCATTTGTATGCGTTCTTTGTCCACGTACCGGAAGTCCTTTTCTATGACGAAGCCCTCTATAGCAACCAAGATCCATGATTCTTTTAATGTTCATAGATACTTCACGTCTTAAATCACCTTCGACGTTAAAATTCTTGTCAATGACTTCACGGATTTTCAAAATTTCTTGATCGGTGAGCTCATGCACACGCTTTGCCATATCAATCCCTGTTGATTCCATAATCTGCCCCGCGCGATTCGCGCCTATCCCGTAAATGTAAGTTAGCGCTACAAATACTTTCTTTTGTGTTGGGATGTTAACACCTGCTATACGTGCCAATACTCTTCTCCTTGTTGCTCTTTCCTGATATGGCGTCTATTTCTTGTTGCATTTGCTGCCTAACCATTTCAATGGCCTGGTTAGCATCAATTTCTACCATTATACCTTTGCTTTTGTAAAACTCTTTTAACGGCTCAGTCTTTTGATGATACTCATCAAGACGTTGCCTTATACTTTCCTCTGTATCGTCAGCTCTTCGCTCAAGCTTTGTTCCCCCACAATTATCGCAAACACCTTCAACGATAGGCGGATTTGATCTCACATGAAAGACATGCTTACAATCAGCACATGTTATTCTACCCAAGATCCTATCAACTATAATACTATCCTCGATCGAAAAGCTTATAACTGCATCTATTTCTCGGTGAATCGACCGTAAATAGCTATCGAAAGCTGTTGCCTGACTAACTGTTCTTGGAAAACCATCAAATAATATACTCTTTGCACCCTCTGTTGCAACGACTTTTTGCACAAGCTCCAAAACTGCATCCCCAGGCATCAATTTTCCTGTTTTATAGGACTCCTCAATTTGCTTACCAAACTCAGTCTGCGCTTCAATTTCAGCTCTTATTAAATTTCCAGAAGAAATGACAGTAAACCCGCTTTCATTCTGTAAATATTGAGCTTGTGTTCCTTTGCCACAGCCGGGAGGTCCCAAAAAAACCAAAAACATTTACAGCTTACCTTTGAGCTTTGCTTTTTTAATAAGACCTTCGTACTGATGGGCGACCAAATGGGACTGAATTTGTCCAATTGTATCAATTGTCACACTCACGACGATCAAAAGGCTTGTACCACCAAAGTAAAATGGTAGAGAAACTTTTGATAAAATGAGCTCAGGCAATATACAAATCGATGCGAGGTAAAGGGCACCCACTGTTGTCAATCTTGTAAGTACGTAATCCAGATATTCTGCTGTTTGTTGACCAGGCCTAATCCCAGGTATGTAGGTTCCCATCTTTCTCAAATTTTCAGCTGTTTCATTTGGGTTAAACATTAACGCTGTATAAAAGAATGCAAAAAAGACGATTAAAGCAACAAACAACATAATATAGACAGGATGTCCGTGGCTGAAAAAGCGTGCAATATGAGCAAGCCATGAATCAGGCGTTGGTGATGAAAAACCAACAATTGTTGCAGGCAATAAAAGTAATGAAGATGCAAAAATTGGAGGAATCACACCAGCACTGTTAAGCTTTAATGGCAAATGCGTGTTTTGTGAAACAGCAGGCATGTTCGCAGTCATTTGGCGCTTTGGATATTGAATTGGTATCTTTCTTTGAGCCTTTTCCATAAACACAATGTAGCCAATCACAACGGCAATCATAGCAAGCACGCCAATAATCACAAGCGCTGACAAAGCACCTTGTCTTCCCAATTCAAAAGTATTAAAGACTGCTTGCGGTAAGTTAGCAACGATACCTGCGTAAATAATAATGGAGATTCCATTACCGATTCCGCGGGAAGTTATTTGCTCACCAAGCCACATGATGAAAAGTGTTCCACCTGTCAGGGTAACAACTGTAGTCAATTTAAAAAATAGGCCAGGGTCCAAGACTGCACCACCGGAATGGCCAACAATTTTCTCAAGGCCCACAGAAATTCCATAAGCCTGCAAGCAAGCCAACAAGACTGTACCGTAACGTGTGTACTGATTGAGTTTTCTTCTTCCCATTTCGCCCTCTTTTTTAAGAGCCTCTAAATGAGGAGATATTGAGGTGAGAAGCTGAACGATAATGCTGGCAGAGATGTATGGCATAATGTTCAGTGAGAAAATAGTCATACGACCAATCGCACCACCCGAAAACATATCCAATATGCCCAATATGCCGCCTGCATTTGTTCTTGTAAATTCGGCTATAATAAGCGGATTAATTCCTGGCAAAGGCACATATGTGCCAAGCCTGTAGATCACAAGAGCAGCAAGTGTGAACCAAATTCTCTTTTTTAGGTCTTCAGCTTTACCAAAAGACGAAAAACTTACGCTATTGGCAAGTTGCTCAATTGCAGACGACATACTACTCCTAGCTTTTTAAATAGAATAATTATTCTATGATAAGGAAACCACCAACTTTTTCAAGCTCTGATTGTGCCTTTTTTGTTGCTCTTGTAACTGCAATCTTCATGCCCTTTTTTGGGGTTCCGTTTGCAAGCAAAGATACACCTTTAATATGGGCAGGCATATAACCGTGTTTAATCAACAATTCGCGGTCGATTTGAGCATCCTTTTCAACCAAACCCTTTTCAATAATTTGGTTAGCCTTGTCAAAATCAAGCTCGTAAAGAGAAATTCTGTGGATGTTAACAAATCCGCGCTTCGGTAAACGACGATAAATTGGAGTCTGTCCACCTTCAAATCCGTTGATTGCTACACCTGATCTTGCAGTTTGGCCTTTACCACCACGACCTGACGTTTTACCTAAACCAGAACCAATGCCTCTTCCAAGCAATTTTTTTACGGTTCTTGCACCCTTGTTGTCACTGATTGTATTAATTCTAAAAGTCATTTTGAAAATCCTTAAACCTTTGTGTCTCAGTTACTCTGAAATTACACGTACCATATGAGCAACTTTTACAAGCAACCCTTGAATCGAAGGAGAATCTTCTAGTTCTCTTACTGCATTGATTCGGCCGAGACCTAAAGACTTTAAGTATTCTCGTTGAATTGCATTACGACGAATAGGACTTGCGTACTGTTGTATCGTTATGTTTTTCTTTTTTGCTTTTGTCGCCATTATTCACACTCTTTAGTAACTAAATTTGCCCTGGCTTAGTTCTTTTCAGCCACTTGTTCTTTTTCTGAAGACCCATGTGTATCACGTCTTGCAACAATATCACTTAGCTTCTTTCCTAATTTATTCGCCACATGACGAGGAGAGGAAACTGACTTAAGCGCTTCAATAGTTGCACGAACTGTGTTGTGGTAGTTGGTGGATCCAACGGATTTACTTACAACATCATGCAAACCAAGTGCTTCAAAAACTGCACGCATAGCACCACCAGCAATCACACCGGTTCCAGGAGATGCACTTCTTAAAAAGACGTTTCCTGCTCCAATTCTTGCATGTACATCATGATGTAATGTTCTACCTTCTCTCAAAGGAACGCGAATCATTGATTTTTTTGCCTTATCAGATGCTTTTCTAACCGCTTCTGGAACTTCACGAGCCTTACCCGTTGCGTATCCAACGCGACCTTTTCCATCTCCGATAACAACAAGCGCTGAAAAACGAAGCGTTTTACCGCCTTTTACAACTTTTGTTACTCTTCGTACACTTACTAATTTTTCAATAAGTTGTTCTTCTTTTGAAGAGTTTTCACTTACATTTGGTCTTGCCATATTTTACAATCCTAAAATTTCAAACCATTTTCACGAGCACTATCAGCGAGAGCTTTTATGCGACCGTGATACAAAAAACCTGATCTATCAAACACTACAGAAGTAATGCCTTTTTTGCCAGCTTCCTTCGCAATCATTTTACCGACAAATGCAGCAGCTTCTTTGTTGCTGCCATTTTTTAGCTTTTTCCCTTCAGAAGAAAGCGTCGAGGCTGCAGCAATTGTCTCTGATTTTACATCATCAATGATTTGCGCATACATATGAGTGTTTGTTCTATGAACGCTCAAGCGCAATTTTCCAGGAGAAACCTGGCTAATTTTCGTTCTTTGACGTAATTTCCTTCGTTGGCGTAATTCAGAAGATGATAACATTTTACTTCTTCTTTCCTTCTTTTCTAACTACAAATTCATTTTGACGGATCACACCTTTGCCTTTATAAGGCTCTGGTTTACGATAGCTTCTTAAGACTGCAGCAATTTGCCCAACTTTTTGCTTGGATGCTCCAGTGATCGCAATCGAAGTAGGTTTCTCACATTTAATGGAAATACCTTGAGGAACATCATAAACAATATCGTGACTAAAGCCCAACTGCATTGTGAGCTTACTACCTGCAACAGAGGCCCTGTAACCAACACCATTAAGTTCCATGTTAACCGTAAAACCTTGATCCAACCCCTGGACCATGTTTGCAACATTTCTTTGGGTTGTTCCCCAAAGCGTTCTAACAGGCAAAGTGTCATTAATTGGCGCAAACTTTATACCAGAACTTGTCTTTTCAATAGTAACACACTCAGGAACTTCGTACGAATCCGCACCCAATCTTCCTTTAAAGCTTAGTGAATTTCCATTCTGCGTAAATGTTACAGATGCTGGAATCACAATTTCATTTTTACCGACACGAGACATAATTTATTCCTAGAATACAGTGCAAATTATTTCCCCACCAACCGCTTTTTTGCGCGCCTGAACATCAGACATCACACCTTCGGATGTGGAGAGAATATTAATACCAAGACCATTGCTTACAAGCTTTAAGTCTTTTATTGAAGAGTATACACGACGACCTGGCGTAGAAACCCTGGCAATAGTTCTAATAACTGGCTGACCTTCTAGGTATTTTAATTCTACCCTAAGCTCATCTCTACCTTTTTCGTTTTTTACAACTGAAAAGCCTCTGATGTAACCCTCAGCTGCGAGCACATTCAATACGTTCGCACGTGCTGTTGAGTGTGGACTTGTTAAATCCTTTTTCCCAACTCTTTGTGCATTGCGGATTCTTGTGAGTAAGTCTCCAATTGGATCTGATATTGTCATAGTTTTTACCAACTCGCCTTAATAATACCTGGAATTAAACCAAGTGAACCAAGCTCTCTAAGAGCAATACGGGACATTTTAAACTTTCTATAGTATCCGCGCGGCCGTCCTGTAACCTCGCAACGATTTCGCACACGTGTTGCTGATGCAGAACGTGTCATCTCGGCTAACTTGTGTGTCAATGTTATACGCTCTTCAAAAGCAAGCGCTTTATCTTTTAGCTGACTTTTCACTGACTCTCTTGTTTTTTTATGAGACTCAACGATTCTACGTTTTCTGTTATTATTCTCGATTGCACTTTTTTTAGCCATTCGTCAAACTCTCATTATTTACTGAAAGGAAAGTTCAGAACTGTTAATAGTTCCAAAGCCTCTTTGTCTGTTTTTGCAGTTGTGCACACAGTCACATCCATACCACGTATTTTATCTACTTTATCGTAGTTAATTTCAGGAAATATAATTTGCTCTTTAATTCCTAAAGAGTAATTTCCATTTCCATCAAAACTTTTTTTCGAAAGTCCTCTAAAGTCACGAACTCGTGGAAGAGCTATATTAATGAGCCTATCCAAAAATTCATACATTCTTTCTTTGCGTAACGTTACTTTTGCGCCAATGTTCATTCCTTCACGCAATTTAAAGCCAGCTATTGATTTCTTTGCTTTTGTAATCACTGGCTTTTGACCAGCAATTGCAGTCAAGTCATCAACCGCAAATTGTAGCTTTTTGCTATCCTGAGTGGCTTCACCCACACTCATGTTCACTACAATCTTTGTTACCTTTGGAACTTCAAACTTATTCTTAAGCCCAAGGTTTTTCATAACCTTTGAATGTAGTTCTTTTTCAAATTTTTCTTTTAAGCCAGTCATTACACTTTTAACTCCAGCGGAGTCCCCTCAAAATTTCTTAAAGCACAGCACCTGATTTTTTAAAATAGCGAACCTTGTTGCCATCTTTGTCTATTTTATACCCAACTTTCGCTGGCTGATCACTTGATGGATCAACATGACTTAGATTCGACACATGGATCGGCAAATTCTTAGTTATCGGACCATTCGGGTTCAGCTGTGTTGGCTTTTTATTTCTCGTTACGATGTTTATACCATCAACCAAAGCCTTTGCTTCGTCTAAAAATACTTTTGTTACAACTCCGCGCTTCCCACGTTCTTTACCTGTTGTAACCTGAACAGTATCACCTTTTTTAATTTTAAATTTCGCTTGAGACATTATAGAACCTCTGGTGCTAGGGAAATAATTTTCATATAACCTGCAGAGCGTAATTCGCGTGTTACTGGACCGAATATACGACTTCCAATAGGCTCGCCCTGTTTGTTGATTAAAACGGCTGCATTCTGATCAAATGCTATTAAAGATCCATCGATTCTTTTTACAGCTTGCTTTGTTCTAACAATAACAGCCCTATGAACATCGCCTTTTTTTACTTTGCCCTTTGGCATAGCATCTTTTATAGAAACGACAATGACATCACCTACGGATGCATATTTACGCTTTGATCCGCCCAATACTTTGATGCACAAAACTTCTTTGGCACCAGAGTTGTCAGCAACATCTAAGCGGGATTCTACTTGTATCATAATTAAACTCTCTTCTCACAAGACTACGCTGGCTTGTCTGCCACAATCCACTTTTTTGTTTTTGATATTGGCTTCGATTCAATAATGCTTACAGCATCACCGATCTTGTATGCATTATCATTATCATGCGCAGCATATTTACAGTGTTTTTTAATATATTTCTTATAAACTGGGTGCATAATGTTCTTTTCAACACGAACAATTACGGTTTTATCACCCTTATCACTGACTACTACACCTTGCAACAC
>JAIEPD010000033.1 GCA_019749935.1 Alphaproteobacteria bacterium | reverse complement strand
AGGGGAATAATATATGTTCACAGGGGTCAATAAACTTGGCGATAAGGGGGGTCAATAAACGTGGCGCTTGACAAATAGTCTTTATAGACACTTGATGAGCTCAATTAAGAATACAGACCTTACTTATCTGAATCACTATTTTATGGGTTATTTTCCAACATTATTAAAAGAAAGATTCCCAAGTGATCTTACAAAACATCCACTTAAAGATGAAATCTTAGCAACAGTTTTAGCAAATGCTGTGATCAATCGTATGGGGCCTTGTTTTTTACCCGAGATTTGCCAAATTAAGAACGTGTCTATTATAGATGCACTACAGGCCTACTTTCAGATTATTGAGATGTTTGGTTTTGAGGAGATTTGGAGGGAAGTTGAGAGTTTGGGGGCCGAGATTGATGTCGATGATCAGTACCAGCTTTTTCATGAGGTCATGAACATTGTGGAGAGGCTAACGCATACCCTTTTAAATCACAAAGAGTTCATACATAACTATAAAAAGCGTGAAGCCATTGGCCATGAAGTTTTAAATATGCTTTTGATTTTGTATAAAATTGAACTCAAATCAAAAGGTGATCTAATATCTTCACATCATCTTTCTTCAAAATTTGGTTCTTTGAAATTCTTTCCTGTTATTTTAGAACTTGTTTGCCAAAGCTATAATGGCCATGCAGAAAGAAGAGACCACCTTTCAGAAATTACAGAAACATTTTTTAAGATCCGTGAAGAATTAAATTTCTCACTTTTTTCAGAGCTTGAATCTATCATAAATACAAAGCATGAATGGCAACTGGCAACTAAATTAGGTTTATATAATGAATTGATCCAAGCTGAAGCAGATCTTGCATGGCATATTTATAAAGAAGGCGGATATGAAATATGGAAGGCTAAGCACAGCCTTGCTCTTGAACGACACAGAGAGATTATCCAACTGGTGCAATCTGCTATTAATAGAACTGTAAAGCCAGACTTAGGTCTTTTAACGCATGTGGTAAGACACATTCAAAGCCTTGGGCATTCTGTTTCCAAACCTGCGTCAGAAAATAATGACTTTTTGTTTCAAAATAGAACAGAAGCCAGTATTGGTGAAAAGCCAGTCTTAAATTAATATCCTTAATTCAATTTTATCAACCTGAATTCGGGATTAGAAATGGATAAATTGTTACATGGTCCTATGATCGTGCTTTGCTTGTCATAGGAAAACTAATGTGTGTTTAGTGAAAAAATAGTGTCCCCTGTGCTTGACACAAGGGTCCATAGTTACATCTTAATAAGTACAATTGCTTATTGTGCAGTTCTTCCCATTCTTAAACCAGAATCGCATTATTAAAAGGGGGGTGGCTTACTTAGCTTCTTTTTTTGGCTCTTCAGATTTGCTGAATAAGAATTTACTGATCAAACCTTCAAAGCTAATAGACGATTGGGTGTGATTAATCATGCCATTTGGAGCTAAGAATTTCTCGCTTCCACCTGGTACGACTGCTATGTATTTTCCGCCCAAAAGGCTTTCGCTCGCAATTTCTGCAGAAGAATCATCAGGGATTTTAATGTTGCTGCGAATGGTCATGGTCACTGTTGCTTGATATGTATTAGGATCGATCTCAAGCTTTTGGACAATACCAACTTTAACGCCGCTAATTTTAATATCTGCACCTGAATTTAGACCATCAATGCGATCAAATTTAGCAAGAATGACATACCCTTGAATGCTCTTTTGTCCTGATGAGTAGGCATAAAATAAAAAGAATCCAGCGACTACGAGGACCACAGCTCCAATGATTGCTTCAAGTAAATTGTTACGCATTTTATTTTCCTAAAAATTGTTTCACATAGTAATATTTGGCATTTTACTCTTAACCAAACAAAAGCCTATTCTAACACACATATCGTGTATGTATAGCAATCTTAATTCAAAAAACATAGTAAAATTTTATGTATTTGAAAGATGTTTTTCTATAAAAATACTAAACTCTTGTTTTATTAGATCATCAAAATATTAATTTTTAATTAAATGTATTTTTCTGAGGATATTCTTGGTATTAATTATTTTCAATGGTTCCCCAGTGCAGTGCTGCGATCCCGCCCCACCAATTCTCAAAGGCGGCTTCTTTAAAACCTGCTGCATTCATCATATTCATAAGAGTGTGCTGATCTGGGAACTGTCGAATGCTTTCAACCAAATATTGGTAAGCATCTTGATCTTTAGCGATATATTTCCCTAAAAGTGGTAACACCTTAAATGAATATACATCATAGGCTTTGGAGAGAATTGGAAGAATAGGCTGGCTGAATTCCAAGCAAAAGAAATAGCCGCCTGGTTTTAAAACTCTGTATGCCTCCAAAAGGGCTTTTTCTTTATCAGCTACGTTTCTAAGACCAAAAACGATTGTATAAATATCAACAGACTGATCTGGAATAGGTAAACTTTCGGCACTGCCATTACACCAATAAAGATTATGAAGAACACCTTTATTAATGGCATTGTTTTGACCTTCTTCGATCATCGGAAGGGTTAAATCACATACCATCACTTTTAAATCGAGATGGGGATAGGCCTTTTGAATGCCAATTGCGATATCGCCTGTACCGCCTGCAACATCGAGTATGGTTTGATTTTCTCTAACGGGTAGTCGATGAATAAAATTTTGTTTCCATAATCGATGAACACCTAAACTCATAAGGTCATTCATCAGGTCATAGCTAGAAGCAACGCGCCCAAACAGATCTTGAACTTTCTTTGCTTTTTCCTGAAGCGGAATTTCCTCAAAGCCAAAATCTGTAAAGCGCATCTCTAAATCCCTTATTCGTTGCCCATTCTCTCAGCTTGGCTGATTAGATCTGTTTCAAACTGTAATTCCAGTTGTTTTGCGACTTCTAGATTAAGTTTAAAATCTACCTTTTTAGGCCATTCTACGGGAATGTCTGAAGGTTTCAGTTTTTCTTTTAAGATCTTTATAACCATTTTTCCAGCTTGACGTCCGAGTTGATATTGATCAGCTCCCAAGGCTGCCAAGGCACCTTTTGACAAACAATCCACATCACTAACAAAAACTGGAATCTTATGTTCATTTCCAACCTTAGTCACAGCATCAAAGGCAGCGAGGGCTGTATTATCGTTGTTGATAAAAATGGCATCTACTTTACCAACTAAATTTTGCGCAGCTGGTAAGACTTCGCTTGTTTTGCTCGCAGCTATTGCAATCACAGCAATATCTTCTGCTTTTGCAGCATTTTGAGTCTTTTCCAAAAGAATAACAGAGTTAGCCTCGCCTGGATTATAGATAAACCCTAGGCGTTTTAAATTAGGTAGAATCTTACGAAATGCTTTTATCTGCTTTACAACATCTACAAAATTAGAAACACCCGTTATATTTCCCTCTGGTTTTTGAGGATTTATAACAAGTTTCGTTCCCATAGGATCTGTTACGGATGCAAATACAACTGGAATCTTTGATGTTTGAGTGATTTGGGCTGCTGCTTGCGCGGGGGTTGTTGGAATCGCAACAATCACGTCAGCCTTTTGACCTACAAATTTTTGAATGATTTGTGATGCTAAAGCGGGATTTCCTTGAGCAGATTCATAGTCCCATTGCATTGTTTTTCCTGGAATAAACCCAGCATCAGCCAGTTCATCGATGACACCTTGTCTTGTTTGATCAAGGGCAGGGTGTTCAATAATTTGCACAACGCCAACAAAGGGCATTTCTTTTGCTGTGGATTGAGGAGTATTGTTTGACCATAGCCATCGGCCGGTCAAAAAAGCGACAGCTGCCACGATGACAACTATGGCTTGTTTAAATGGTTTATTCATTTTAAGCTCCGGACTTTAAAGAATTAGTTTGTGTTTCAACTGTGGCATTAATAATTTTATTTGCTTTGGTAAGGATATTTTGAGGAAAGGTTATCCCCAAATGTCGAGCTGATTCCTGGTTAAGAACAAGCGTTAAAGCAGAAGCTTTTTCTAAAGGAATTTTTTCAACACTCTTTCCTTGTAAGACTGCAATAATCATCTTTCCTGCTTGTCTACCGATTTCGTATTGATTCGGCGCAAGAGTTGCAAGGCATCCTCTTTCAACAGATTCTGGATCAGCAGAAAAAACGGGAATTTTATGTTCTTGAGAGATCTTTAGCACTGCATCCAGTGCAGAAATACAAGTATTATCATCAGGGATATAAATTGCGTCGACCTTACCAACCAAAGATTTAGTCGCCGTTGAAACATCTCTGGTTGTTGGTGCGGTTACTCTTACAACAGAAATATTTAATTTATTCAGAAAAACGACAATTCTTTCAATTGCACTGACTGAGTTAGCTTCCCCAGGATTATAAAGAAGACCAATTGTAAGAGGGCTATCTTTATTGCTGCCTAATATGTTTTTCATAAGCATTGCTTGCTCTTCTACAGGTACTGCATCATAAACACCGGTAATTCCTTCGCTACCTTTTTCAAGATTTGCTGACAATTTGGCAGCAACAGGGTCAGAAACTGCTACAAAAACCACGGGAATATCTCGTGCTTTGGCTGTTGCATAAGCGCTTTGAGAGGAAGGTGTTGTAATAGGCACAATCACTTTTGGTGAAAGGCTTGCAAATTTTTGAGAAATTTGAGCTGCAGTTGAGACATTTCCTTGGGCATTTTGAAAAAGGATACCGCTTTCAGGAATATTGTTTTCTTTCAATACATCGGTAATGCCTTTACGAATTGTATCTAATGAAGGATGGGGCGCTATTTGAGTTATAGCGACCAATGTCTTTTGTGGTGTAAGTAAGGAATCTTTTGTTGATTCTTGATTTTGTGTGAAACGGTAACCTAAGAAAATCAAGATTCCAATAATTACTGCAAACACAAATGTGTAAGTTTTTTTCTGCGGGGAGGTCATTATCATGCCCTTTCATCTTTACATTAATTGAACAATAGAACAGGTCTCTGGAAAATTACCAGGTATGATGCCATCGCCAATGTCGTAAAAAGATGAACAGGTTCACGTAATTAAATCTATCTTGATATGTTACTACAGAGATAATTGTAGCAGGCTATATGTTAACAAACAATAAAAATATCGGAAAAATTAAAAACTCATTGTATCAAATTGATTTTTTTCGTGATGCTTTCGCATTTTTCCAAGTTTTTCTTGAAAGGCCTTTTGCTTTTTTTACAGAATTTACTTTTTTAGCAGGAGATAAAGAAATTTCTTTATAAGAGGGAGGTTTTGGAATGACCCATTGAGAAGGCAATTCTTTTTTTGCGGATGTCGATACAGTTATATCTTTAGAAGGTTTTTCCTTTTTAGTGGTTTTTTGAGTGATAGATTTAGCACTTTTATGAATTTGATTTGATTCTGTGCCTTTTAAATAATCAAACATTTGATCAGAAGATTGTGTTTGTGAATGAGCCTCGTTTGCATAAGCCGGATAAGAAGGGGTAGAATAATAATCGGCCGAAGACTGTGGGGTGATGTAGGTGGTCGACTGAGTGTATTGTTGAGCCTGAGAAGGGTAAATTGTAGGGGGAGTGTAAGAAGTAGATTGCATCATAGCTGACCTGTTACGTGTCTCCTCGTCATCTTGAAAAGAAGGTTGTTGCTGTTCTGCAAATGATTCTTTTTCTCGTAATGAAGCTTCGAGTAAGGCTGAATCTTTAGATATAACGTTTTCTTTAAGGTCATCGTTAAGTTCAATTAATTCAGTATCAGCTTGTTTCTTCTTTACTTTTTTAGATGCTATACCTTTTGTGCCTGGGGCTGGAAGGAATTTCGGAGGTTTCGCTGAAGTAGCGCCAATTTTGCGAAAGTTAGCTTCTAGCAGCTCCGCGGTTCTTTTATCGCGACTGCGCCAGCTTGTTCCTCCCATGACAACAGCAAATAAACGTCTTGGTTTATTATTAGTGTCATACCTGATAGCAGACGTACTGATATTAAATCCAGAGGCACAAACAAAACCTGTTTTAATGCCATCTAATCCCTCGACCTTTCCTAGCATATGGTTATGATTGCGATGAGAGACCCCTAAATAGTTAAAAGATTTTGTCTTGAAATAATGATAATGCTCCGGAAAATCTTGATGAAGCGCTTGTGCCAATATAGCCATATCCATGGCAGTTGTAATTTGCCTTCGATCAGGGACCCCGGAAGGGTTAAAAAATTGGGTTGAGTTCATACCCAATTGTTTAGCTTTTCTATTCATTAATTGAACAAATTTACTGACCGATCCTGAAAGCCCTTCTGCAATGACGATTGCTGCATCGTTTGCGGATTTTGTGACCATCCCCTTTATAATAGCTTCTACAGAAATTGAATCTCCAACCCTAAGTCCTAATTTTGAAGGGATCTGCCGTGTTGCTAAAAAGGAAACTGGAAAGCGCGTATTTAATGTAATTTTTCCTGCTTTTAATGCCTCAAATATAATGTAGAGGGTCATTTTTTTAGTTAAAGAGGCTGGATGCCTTTTGTCGTATGCGTTTTCAGCATGCATTATCTTACCTGTATTGCCATCAACAACAATAGCAGCGTATTTATTTGAGCCTGCCCAGCAAGCACTGTCCTGCTTGAATCCCATAATAAACAGAAAACTAATAGCCGTAATTCGTAAGAAAAAATAAGTCAATAAAAAGTCTCCAATCTCTACTTATATTAAAAGGCTTTAAACTACTTTTGTCAATGTTTACGATGTCATACCCTTCGTCTTTCAAGAGACCTGTCCAAAAAACATCGAAACCTGAGGTGCGCGTGTATTCCATATACACTTACGCTCTTCGGTTCTCGTTTTTCTGCAGGTCTCTTGAAATCCATTGAGTATATAAAGGAGATAAGACCCTAAATCTTGCTTTCTTTTCCTGTGATAAGGCGATGAATATTCTGGCGATGCGTGAATAATATAAGGATGCTTAGGGCAAGGGAAAAATAGAAAAGGGAATAACTAGATTTTCCTAAGTTTATAAATATAAAAGATAAGAGCGGGGCAAGGCAAAACGCAACAAGCGCAGACAAGGATGAAATTTTCCCTACTTTAGCAACCAAAAGCCAAACAAGAGCAATCAAAAGCCCTAAAAGAGGATTAATGGCAAGATAGGCTCCTAAAGCCGTTGCGACTCCTTTTCCACCTTTAAAGCGAAGCCATACAGGGAAAATATGTCCTAAAATGGCTGCCATTGCTGCCATATACATCAATGAGGAGTCTTGATTGTAGGTGCAAATAACAGGGATTGCTCCTTTTAAGGCATCGCATATTAATGTGAGTGCGGCTAATTTTTTGTTGCCAGTTCTAAGGACATTTGTGGCTCCAATATTGCCAGATCCAATTTCTCTTATATCTCCCAGACCTGCATAACGTGTTAAGAGAAGGCCAAAAGGGATAGAGCCAACGAGATAGGCAAAAATTATTAATAAAATGTCGTGCATGAAAAGCCTCAATTTATATTAGACACAACTAAAAAACTAGGCTAAGAGTCTTGGTATGGTCAATGCTTTTTCTTGAGTCTATTTTGATTATTGCGATCGATGGCCCGTCTGGAGCCGGTAAGGGAACAATTGCAACGTATCTTGCGAATTTTTATAATTTAAAACATTTAGACACTGGGCTTCTGTACAGGGCTGTTGCCTTGAAAGCTATTCAAGAGAGTGTTTTATCAGATGATGTTCCTGTATTGTCCCAATTTGCATTGACTCTAGATTTAGAGAATCTAAAAGATCCTGCCTTAAGACATGAATCAACAGCAAGCATGGCCTCAAAAATCGCAATTTTACCGAATCTGAGAGATATCCTGACGCGTCAAATGCGTGCATTTTATCAGAATATTTTACCCCCTTACGAAGGGGCTATTCTTGATGGACGAGACATTGGGACTGTTGTTTGTCCGGATGCGCACTTAAAGTTTTTTATAACGGCCGATTCAGAAACTAGAGCCAAAAGGCGCCATAATGAAATGCAGCAAAGACATCAAAAAATAGAAGGGCCGATTTTAGATAAAATAAAAGAGAGAGACGCAAGGGATTCAAGTCGTGCGGCTGCACCTTTGATGTCTGCACAAAATGCACATGTAATTGATACAAGCTCTATGAGTATTCAACAAGCCTGCGAAGCTGCCGGTCAGATTGTTGATAGGTATTTAAAAGAAAATCACAGTTAGAAAAAGGAAAATTTAAAAGCTCAAGTATTTTGTTGAAAAAAACAAACATATTAAAGTATTATGCAAACTTGAATAATATTAACCCCTAACCCGTTTATGGTTCAAAAATCATGAACGTTTTTGTTTAAGGATCAAAATGTCAAAAGTATCTCCAACCCCGGAAAAAGAAAGCTTTAGTGATTTATTAGAGAGCAGTCTTTCAAGTCGTCAAAGTTTTGATAGTAAAGTTGTAAAAGGAATCATTGTTGCAATTCGCAGCGACATGGCCGTTATTGATGTCGGTTTAAAATCAGAAGGGCGCGTACCTTTAAAAGATTTAAGCGCTCGTGGTCTTGCTGAAGAGCCACGTGTCGGCGATGTGATCGATGTCTATGTTGAGCGCATGGAAGACAAAAATGGCGAAGCTGTTCTCAGTATTGAAAAAGCACGCCGTGAAGCAGCTTGGGGCGAGCTTGAGAAAGCTCATGAAACTGGAGAGCTTGTTAATGGTGTTATTTTTGGAAGAGTCAAAGGTGGTTTTGCCGTTGATTTGAATGGCGCTGTTGCCTTCTTACCTGGAAGCCAAGTTGACATTCGTCCTGTTCGTGACGTTGGTCCTTTAATGAATATCGTTCAGCCTTTCAAGCTTCTCAAGATGGACAAAGCGCGTAGCAATATCGTCGTTTCACGTCGTTCCGTTTTGGAAGAATCAAGAGCAAAAGCAAGAACAGAGCTTGTATCGCAATTGTCAGAAGGCCAAATCCTAGACGGTATTGTCAAAAATATTACAGATTACGGTGCGTTTATTGATTTGGGCGGCGTCGATGGTCTTCTCCATGTTACGGATATTTCTTGGAAGAGAATTAATCATCCAAGCGACATTCTTAAATTGGGCGAAAGCATTCGTGTTCAAGTTATCCGCTTTAATAAAGAAACCCAACGTATTTCTTTGGGGATGAAGCAATTAGAATCCGATCCATGGAAAGGCGTCTCCGAACGTTATGTTGTTAACTCTCGCCATAAAGGCAAAGTTACGAACATTACTGATTATGGTTCATTTGTTGAGCTTGAGAACGGAATTGAAGGTCTTATCTATGTAACAGAGATGAGCTGGACAAAGAAAAACGTTCATCCAAGCAAAATTGTTACCTTGGGCCAAGAAGTTGAGATTGTTGTTCTTGAAGTTGACATGTCAAAACGTCGCATCAGCCTAGGGTTAAAGCAATGTGCAGAAAATCCATGGCAGAAATTCATGGAGCAATACCCAGTTGGTAGCGTAATCGAAGGGGCTATTAAAAATATCACTGAGTTTGGTTTGTTTGTTGGCGTTAGCGATGATCTAGATGGCATGATCCATTTGTCAGATTTGTCATGGGATAAGTCAGGTGAAGAAGCAATTGCAAGTTACACAAAAGGTCAAACTGTTCAAGTTAAAGTTCTTGATATTGATCCTGAGAAAGAAAGAATTAGCTTGGGTATTAAGCAGCTTGCATCTGATCCATTTGAATCAGCAAGTGAACAAGTTAAAAAAGGTGATATCGTTACAGGCTCTGTAAGTCAAGTTAATGACAAAGGAATAGAGGTCACTTTGAGTGAAGGGCTTGTTGGCTTTATTAAGAAAGCTGATCTTTCAAGAGATCGTGCATATCAAAAAACAGATCGCTTTGCAGTGGGCGAAAAAATTGACGCAAAAGTAACAAGCGTTGATCGTGCGACTCGCAAAGTTAACTTATCAATTAAAGCTCGCGAAATTGATGAGGAAAAAGAAGCTATGTCAGAATATGGTTCTTCAGATAGTGGTGCAAGTCTAGGAGATATCCTAGGTGCTGCGATGAAGAAAAAAGCAGCTGGCAAGGAATAATGTCAATTGAAAAGAGAAGTCACTTTTTTAAAGTGGCTTTTCTTTTTGCAAGAAAGATTGGAAGGTAGAGGATGACCCGATCTGAGCTTGTTAAAAAAGTCTATGAAGGCGGCAACCCCTTCCAAGAAGACGAAGTTTCAAGGGCTTTGGATGTAATTTTTGAAGCTTTCCAAGAATCTTTATGCAAAGGGCTTCGTATTGAATTAAGAGACTTTGGTGTTATGTCCCTTAGGCAGCGTTCTGCAAGACAAGCTCGTAATCCTCGTAATGGTCAGAGTGTTTCTCTTCCAGCAAAAAAATACCTTCACTTTAAAATGGGAAAATATTTACGGCAAGTTATGAACCAACAGAGCCGCTAGTTTTTTAAACCAACCCTAGAAAGATTTTTTTATGAACTGGCTTACCAATTTTGTTCGCCCAAAGATTCAAGCTTTAATTCGTCGTCCTGAAATTCCTGATAATTTATGGATGAAATGCCCGGGATGCGAACATATGCTTTTTCACAGAGATTTATTAGAAAATTTATCAGTTTGCCATCACTGCCAGCATCATTTACGCATTGGGATCAAAGAACGTTTTGAATTATTATTTGACGACAAAAAATATACAGAAGTCGAAATTCCTAAAGTAACCTCTGATCCTTTAAAATTTAAAGACAGCAAGAAATACAGTGATCGGCTAAAAGATTATCGACAAAAGACAGAGAGAGAAGACTCAGTCACTGTTGCCTACGGCCATATTGGCGGGCAAATCGCTGTTATTGCTGCTTTTAATTTTTCTTTTATGGGCGGGTCTATGGGAATGGCGGCAGGAGAGGCTCTTCTTAAAGCCTCTGATTTGGCTGTTAAAACCAATTCTCCTTTGATTGTTGTCACTGCTTCGGGAGGCGCTCGTATGCAGGAGGGAATTTTATCTTTGATGCAAATGCCAAGGACAATTATAGCCGTTGAAAAAGTCAAAGAGGCAGGTCTTCCTTATATTACTCTTTTAACCGACCCAACGACAGGTGGTGTAAGCGCATCTTTTGCAATGCTTGGGGATATAGCGATTGCTGAACCAGGCGCGATTATCGGATTTGCTGGAGCTCGCGTTATTGAAGAAACGATTCGCCAAAAGCTGCCAGAAGGATTCCAAAAAGCCGAATATCTTTTAGATCATGGTATGATTGATATGGTTGTACATCGCCATAAACTAAAGGAAACATTTATTAATCTCTTGCAAATGCTCTCTCCACAGAAAAAATCCGCAAGTGCTGGCTACATTGCTTAGATTAAGTCTAAAGGATTACTCATTTTGATGATTATAGGAGTTGGCACAGATTTAATAGATTGCAGAAGACTTGAAACTGCAATGAGTCGAAATGGACAGCGCTTTTTGGACAGAGTTTTTACTTTACAAGAGCAAAAGCGATCTAACCAAAGACTTCAACGAATTCAAAGTTTTGGAAAAATTTTTGCCGCCAAAGAGGCGACTTTAAAGGCAATAGGAAATGTAACAGGCATTCATTGGAAAGAGATTGAAATTAATCATTTACCAAGTGGTCGGCCAATTGTTAATTTGACAGGACAGGCACTTATAAATTTTAATGAGTTATTGGAAAAAGATCAGTTAGGAAAAATTGATGTTTCTCTAACTGATGAGCCCCCATATGCTCAAGCATTTGTGATTATTACGGCAATATCAAAAGAACGTATAAAGGAATGAAACCCATGAGTTTACCCACAAAAAGATTATTTGGTGACCATAGCGATAAAGTTAAGAAGGAAATTCGTGGATTTGCAGTTGCTTTCGTAATTGCCATGGTTATTCGGACCTTTTTTTATCAACCTTTTAATATTCCTTCAGGTTCAATGATCCCAACTCTTTTGATTGGGGACTATTTGTTTGTGAGTAAGTTTACTTACGGCTATTCCAGGCATTCTTTTCCTTTTGGGCCTCCCATTTTTTCGGGAAGAGTAATGGAAAACGCTCCAAAGCAAGGGGATGTCGTTGTCTTTTTTAATCCAAAGCATGATAATTTGGACTATATAAAGAGAGTCGTAGGCCTGCCAGGAGATCGTGTTCAAGTTAAAGAGGGAGTCCTTTATCTTAATGATAAGCCAGTAACTCTAGAACGCATAGACGATTACCACACTGTGGACAAAGAAGGACATCTTTTGGTTATTCCTCAGTATATAGAAACCCTTCCTAATGGTCTGAAACATAAGATCTTGAAAAGTGCACCTTTTGGGCAAGGGCGACTTGACAATACTGCAGTCTTTACTGTTCCAGAAGGCCACTATTTTATGATGGGAGATAACAGAGATAATTCTAGTGATAGTAGGGTGATGGAAATGGTTGGGTATGTTCCATTTGAAAACTTGATAGGTCGTGCTGAGATTTTGTTCTTTTCAACTGAAGCGAAATGGTATGAGCCTTGGAACTGGTTGTTTGCTTTGAGATATAATCGTTTGCTTGAAATTATTCATTAAAAAATTTTATGAAAGATCTAAATCCTCTTGAAGAAAAGATAGGTTATCAATTTAAAGACCAGACTTTATTAAAAAGTGCTTTGACTCATTCAAGTGTTCGTCATTCAGGAAATGTATTTGAACGATTGGAATTTCTTGGAGATCGGGTCCTTGGGGTTTTGATTGCTGAATACCTTTATAAGAACTTTCCCAAAGAGAGTGAGGGGGATCTTGCTAAAAGATTGGCTGTTTTGGTTTCAAAAGAAACATGTAATAAAGTTGGTCATTTAATTGCTTTATCAGATTTTCTGAAACTTATTGGCGACCGTAGCCCACATTCCTCTGTTTTGGCAGATGCTGTTGAAGCACTAATTGCTGCTCTTTATTTAGATGGTGGACTAGATGAGTGTAGGAAATTTGTAATTCGTTGTTGGAAGGTTTTTATAGAAAAAAATATGATACCTCCAAAGGATGCAAAAACCACTTTGCAAGAATGGGCACAAGCCAAGGGTCTTCCGATCCCAGTTTATAAGCTGATTGAATCGAGTGGCCCTGATCATGAACCGCTTTTTAAAGTAGAAGTAACAATTATGAATAAACCTCCTTATTATGGCATCGGTAGTTCTAAGCGTATTGCAGAACAAGCAGCAGCCAGTGATTTATTAACGAGCCTTATAAAATGACAATTCAAAAATGTGGTTTTGTTGCAATCTTGGGCGAGCCAAATGCTGGGAAATCAACACTTGTAAACCAGATCGTTGGCAGCAAGGTATCTATTGTTTCTCCAAAAGTGCAAACAACAAGAAGACGTATTCTTGGTATTGCAATTAGAGATGAAGCGCAATTGATTCTGATAGACACCCCAGGGATTTTTATGCCTCGCCGTAGCCTTGAAAAAGCGATGGTGAAAACGGCATATGAATCAATTCAAGGGGCCGATTGCACTGTTTTACTAGTCGATGCATCTCAAAGAAACTTTGAAGGCACTCATCAAATTCTTGAGCATTTGGGACAGTACCGTCCAGTTATTCTTGCCCTTAATAAAATTGATTTGATTGAACCTTCTCGTTTATTGCAAATTGTCGCGGATTTAAGTAAGTATACCCAAATAACAGACACATTTATGATCTCTGCTTTGCGGAATGATGGGGTTGAAGATCTAGTCAAGCTGTTAGCGAACAAAATGAAAGAAGGCCCCTGGCATTACCCAGAGGATCAGTTGACGGATCTTCCTATGCGCCTTTGGGCAGCAGAGATTACGCGTGAACAATTGATTTTGCAGCTTCGTCAAGAATTGCCTTATGAAACCTATGTGGAAACAGAGAAATGGGAACAGTTTGAAAATGGTAGTGTGAAAATAAATCAAGCTGTTGTGGTGGCAAGAGAGGCTCAAAAGCCTATTATTTTGGGTAAAAAAGGCCAGCAAATTAAAAAAATCAGTATGGAGGCACGTCTTCAGATGGAAGAGTTGCTAGGGTATCCCGTGCATTTAATTTTATTTGTTAAGGTAAAAGATAACTGGATGGAAAAACCTGCTTTGCTTCAAGAAGCAGGAATCACGGGCGAAGTTTAAAAAATACTTTTTGTTTTTAATCTCTTTAAAAAAATCTTCGTATAGGGGTTATTTTTAGCCGAGCTAAAATGCTGGAGAGATCAATAAAAATCTACATTTAAAGACTGTTGCATAATGCGCAAAAGTAAGGAATTTGTTATAGTAAGTCCTAGGCAGCAATCCATATAACGATAAAGATATCATGTCATTTTTGGTGTATGAAGCATCGCAAAGACTAGAGAAAAACAGTTTGATGAGGTTAAGCCGAGTGGCTTTGTTCGGCAGGGTATAAAATTTAACAAATTGGGGTCAATTTTATGTTAAATTCACCCAGAAATTAATCACA
>JAIEPD010000041.1 GCA_019749935.1 Alphaproteobacteria bacterium | reverse complement strand
CATATCACCAAACTTGGCATCTGGTAATACATCTCTCTTCACTGCTGCGCGACGACGTGACATCCTCTAACTTCCTTTTTTACTTTGCAAAAAGATCACAAATACAAACTACTATTACTTAGGTTTCTTTGCCCCATATTTGGAACGAGCTTGCTTACGGTTCTTAACACCTTGGGTATCAAGAGCACCACGAACAATATGATAACGAACACCCGGCAAGTCCTTTACACGTCCACCACGAATAAGCACAACAGAGTGCTCTTGGAGGTTGTGGCCTTCACCAGGGATATACCCTGTGACTTCAAAACCATTCGTTAAACGAATACGCGCAACTTTACGAAGCGCAGAGTTTGGCTTTTTTGGAGTTGTTGTAAAAACGCGTGTACAAACGCCACGCTTTTGTGGACAACCTTCCAAAGCTGGAACTTTATTTCGAGCAACCTTCGGAGTCCTTGGGTTACGTATGAGCTGACTAACTGTTGGCATTCAATATCTCTCTAACCATAAAATCTTTTATTTGCCTAATTTTGACAACATTAGGATGAATCATACTATTCACCCTTAATGCAAGTCAAGCTTTTCCTTACCTCAATGTGTGCGTCTATGCTACATGAATTTGCTTGAAAGAATCAACGCTATCATCAGCACTTTCTCTTCCTTTTAAACTCTCTTTATCTTTCTGAGCAGCAAATTCGCGTAGCTTATTCACAACACTTCCGGTACCTGCAGGAATTAAACGTCCCACAATTACGTTTTCTTTTAGTCCGACGAGTTCATCCATTTTTCCTGAAACAGCTGCTTCTGTAAGAACGCGTGTTGTTTCTTGGAAAGATGCCGCAGAAATGAAGGATTTTGTATGCAAGGATGCTTTCGTGATTCCCTGCAAAACTGGAACCCCATGTGCTGGTGTTTTTCCAGCCGCTTCTGTTGCTCGGTTAATGGATTCAAACTCAGTGCGATCAACTTGCTCCCCAACAATTAATGGGGTCTCGCCTGCACTTTGGATTTCATATTTCTGCAACATCTGGCGAACAATAACTTCAATGTGTTTATCGTTAATCGGAACACCTTGCAAACGGTAAACTTGCTGAATTTCGCTTACAAGATATGTTGCTAATGCTTCAACACCAAGAATACGCAAAATATCATGCGGCACTGGGTTGCCATCAACGAGCAATTCACCACGTTTAATATAATCACCCTCATGGACTGTGATGTGTCTGCCCTTTGGAATTAAATATTCCATCGGTTGCATACCTTCGACATCAGGATTAATAACGATTCTTCTTTTCGTTTTGTAATCCTTACCAAATTCAACCTGACCATCAAATTCAGCAATAATTGCCGCATCTTTTGGATGGCGTGCTTCGAAAAGCTCAGAGACACGTGGCAAACCACCCGTGATGTCACGGGTTTTCATCGTTTCTCTTGGAATACGTGCGATAATATCACCCGCAGAAATTTCTGCTCCATTTTCAATACTAACAATCGTATCAACCGGCAAGAAATAACGCGCTTCAATGCCATTCGGAAGCAAAATTGGATTGCCCTTTTTATCGCGAATGCTTAGCATCGGCCTTAGATCCGCACCTCTTGTTTGTTGCTTCCAATCCACAACAACACGGTTCGAGATACCTGTGGCTTCGTCAATAACTTCACGCATTGAGTGGCCTTCGACCAGATCCACATAATGGACGATACCACCTTTTTCTGTCAGAACAGGAATCGTATAAGGATCCCACTCTACAAGCCTTTGACCTGGGATAACATGATCATTTTCGGAAACAAGCATCTTTGCACCGTATGGAATACGATGACGAGAACGCTCGCGGTCTTGCTCATCAACGAGAATGACCTCTCCATTTCTAGAAATAACCACACTGTGTCCAGAGCTGTTTGTTACCGCATTCAAGCTTTTAAAGACGACTTTTGCATTGTATGATGACTCAATGCTTGATTTCTCTGCCCCTCTTTGAGCAGCACCACCAATATGGAAGGTACGCATTGTTAGCTGAGTACCTGGCTCACCAATGGACTGAGCTGCAATAACACCAACAGCTTCACCCATGCTTACCATCGTTCCTCTTGCAAGGTCACGGCCGTAGCATTTACCGCAAATACCAACAGGGCTTTCACAAGTCAAAACAGAGCGAATATGCACTTCATCAATGCCCGCATTTGTAATGATATCCAAAACGTCTTCGTCAATAAGTTCGGCTTTGTTAACAATAACCTTACCTGTTTGAGGATGGACAACATCACTCGCGACACAACGACCCAATATACGGTCACCTAAGCTTACAATTGTGTTTGCTCCTTCAACCACAGATCTCATCTGAAGGCCTTTGGTGCTGCCACAGTCTGCTTCTGTAATGATGCAATCTTGAGCAACGTCCACCAAACGCCTTGTCAAATACCCTGAGTTAGCTGTTTTCAACGCTGTGTCTGCCAAACCTTTTCTTGTCCCATGCGTAGAGATAAAGTATTCATGCACAACAAGACCTTCTTTAAAGTTCGAGATAATCGGGGTTTCGATAATGTCACCTGATGGTTTCGCCATCAAACCACGCATACCAGAAAGCTGTTTCATCTGTGCAACAGATCCGCGGGCTTTAGAGTGCGTCATCATATAAACTGAGTTAACAGGTTCATCTGGTTTTGTTTCAGACATAACTTTCATCATTGCTTCCGCAACTTTGTCTGTACAACGATCCCAAGCATCAACAACTTTGTTGTATTTTTCACCTTGCGTGATCAAACCATCCAAATATTGCTGTTCATACTCGGAAACCATTGTTTTTGTCTGAGTAATCAGGGCATCTTTTTCAGCTGGAATCACAAGATCATCTTTACCGAAAGAAATTGCGCCTTTGCTCATATATGTGAAGCCAAGTCCCATAATTCTGTCAACAAAAAGAACCGTCTCTTTTTGACCGCAATGGCGATAGACAATGTCAACCAAGTTGCTAATTTCATTCGATGTTAAAACTTGGTTAATAAGATCAAAGTTCACCTTAAAATGTTTTGGCAAAATTTGACCCAAAATCATGCGTCCGGGTGTCGTTTCGACCTTTTTATATTCAACGCTTCCATCTTCACTATAGAAAGGAATGCGTCCTCTAACCTTAGCGTGCAGGTCAACTTGCTTTTCTTGAAGAGCATGTTCAATTTCTGCAATCGTTCCAAAGGACATTCCTTCGCCAAGAAGCCCCTCTCTTTCGATTGTTAAATAATACAGACCCAAAACAATGTCTTTAGAAGGAACAATAATCGGGCGGCCGTTTGATGGGCTCAAGATGTTGTTTGTTGACATCATCAAGACACGGCATTCCAACTGAGATTCCAAGGAAAGCGGAACGTGCACTGCCATTTGATCCCCGTCAAAGTCAGCGTTGAATGCCGCGCAGACAAGTGGGTGTAATTGGATTGCTTTTCCTTCAATCAATATGGGTTCAAAAGCCTGAATTCCCAAACGGTGAAGCGTAGGCGCACGGTTTAACATTACTGGATGTTCGCGAATCACGTCTTCCAAAACATCCCAAACTTCTGGTCTTTCTTTTTCGACCATTCGTTTCGCTGCTTTTAATGTGCTTGCAAGGCCATAGCGCTCTAATCTTGAATAGATGAATGGACGGAACAATTCCAACGCCATTTTCTTAGGCAAACCGCACTGATGTAGTTTTAATTCTGGACCCACAACAATCACGGAACGTCCTGAATAATCTACGCGTTTACCCAAAAGGTTTTGACGGAAACGCCCTTGTTTTCCTTTAAGCATGTCAGCTAATGATTTTAATGGCCTTTTGTTGGCACCAGTTATGGCACGCCCACGTCGTCCATTGTCAAAAAGAGCATCGACTGATTCTTGCAACATACGTTTTTCGTTACGCACAATAATGTCCGGAGCTCTTAGCTCAATCAGTCTTTTTAGACGGTTGTTACGGTTAATAACACGGCGATAGAGATCGTTTAAATCGCTGGTTGCAAATCTGCCGCCATCCAATGGAACCAAAGGACGCAATTCTGGTGGAATCACAGGGATTACATCCAAGATCAAATATTCAGGTTTTGTCTTTGACTCTTGAAAGGCTTCGACAAGTTTTAAACGCTTTACAAGCTTTTTGCGCCTAATTTCAGAAGTTGTTTCAAGAAGCTCTTCTCTTAAACGAGCCCCCTCTTCTTCTGGTTTTATGCGCATCAGTATTTCTTTTAAGGCTTCAGCGCCAATACCAGCTTTAAATGCCTCTTCGCCGTATTCGTCTTGAGCACGCATGTATTCTTCTTCGGTGATCAACTCATGCAGCTTAAAAGGTGTCATACCTGGATCGGTGACGACATAGCTCTCAAAATAAAGGACTTTTTCGATGTCTTTTAAAGACATATCAAGAAGCATACCCACACGGCTTGGAAGGGATTTTGTGAACCAAATATGCGCAACTGGCGATGCCAATTCAATATGCCCCATACGGTCGCGGCGCACTTTGCTAAGGGTAACTTCAACGCCACACTTTTCACAGACAACGCCGCGATATTTCATTCGCTTGTATTTTCCGCACAAGCATTCATAGTCTTTGATTGGACCAAAAATTCTTGCGCAAAATAACCCATCTCTCTCTGGCTTGAAAGTACGATAGTTAATCGTTTCAGGCTTTTTCACTTCACCATAAGACCAAGACCGAATTTGATCAGGACTTGCGATAGCAATCCGAATAGCATCAAATCCTGGAGTTATCTCAATATTTGCAAATCTCTTTTGTATCTCGCGATTCATTAATTTCTCTCCTTAAGGACTTGATTAAGCACGTTGTTCAAAAGTTACATTCAAACCAAGTGAGCGCAATTCTTTGACCAACACGTTAAAGGATTCCGGAATACCTGCTTCCATATTATCGTCACCACGAACAATGGCTTCATAAACTTTCATACGGCCCGATACGTCATCCGATTTTACAGTCAACATTTCTTGAAGCGTATAAGCAGCACCATAAGCTTCCAATGCCCAAACTTCCATTTCTCCAAAACGCTGGCCACCAAATTGCGCTTTTCCGCCAAGTGGCTGTTGCGTTACAAGGCTGTATGGTCCGATGGAACGGGCGTGGATCTTATCGTCAACCAAGTGGTGTAGCTTTAACATATAAATGTAGCCAACCGTTGTTTTTCTTTCAAAAACTTCACCTGTTCTGCCGTCTCTGAGGAAAACCTGACCGCTTGTGTTAAGTTTAGCTCTTTCGAGATGTTCTTCGATTTCTTCTAAACGCGCACCATCGAACACTGGTGTTGCCATAGGAACACCTTTTCGAAGGTTTTCAGAAAGCTCAATCAACTGCTCATCATCAAGATCTTTAATATCTTTTTGATCCGCTTTTGTATCATAAACACTGAGAAGTGTATTTCTAAGGCTATCAAGGCCAACTTTTTGCGCCTTATATTGAGCCAACATATCTTCGATTTGACGACCCAAACCTGCAGAAGCTGCGCCCAAGTGAGTCTCTAGAATCTGCCCCACGTTCATACGTGAAGGAACGCCCAGAGGGTTCAAAATAATATCGACAGGAGTGCCATCTTCTAGGTAAGGCATATCTTCCAAAGGTACAATCTTTGAAACAACACCTTTGTTTCCGTGACGGCCCGCCATTTTGTCGCCTGGCTGAAGTTTACGCTTAACAGCGATAAAGACTTTAACCATCTTAAGAACACCTGGTGACAATTCATCACCACGACGCAGCTTGTCAACTTTGTTTTCGAAGATTGCCTGAAGTCTTTCAACGCCATCATCGATTTGCTTTTTCATGGCCTCAATTTCGGTCATGTTTTTCTCATTATCCACAACGATCTGACGCCATTGACCTTGAGTAAACTCACTCAGGATAGAAGCATCAACGACTTTACCTGCGGAAATCCCTTTTGGACCACTGACAATTTTCTGCCCCATAAGTTTTTCTTGTAAACGTTGATAAAAGCTCTTTTCCAAAATTGCGCGCTCAGCATCGCGGTCTTTTGCAAGACGATCGATTTCTTGACGTTCAATTGCAATAGAACGCTCATCTTTTTCAACGCCGCGACGTGAGAATACGCGAACTTCTACAACAGTTCCGGAAACACCTGGTGGAACTTTTAAAGAGCTATCCCTAACATCAGAAGCTTTCTCGCCAAAAATAGCTCTTAAAAGTTTTTCTTCTGGTGTCATTGGAACTTCGCCTTTTGGCGTTACTTTTCCAACCAAGATATCGCCTGGATTGACTTCTGCACCAATGTAAACAATTCCCGCTTCGTCTAGGTTTTTAAGCGCTTCTTCACCTACGTTTGGAATATCGCGTGTGATTTCTTCGTTACCTAGCTTTGTGTCACGACTCATCACTTCAAAGCCCTCAATATGAACTGAAGTGAACACGTCATCTCTTGCGATGCGTTCAGAAATTACAATCGAGTCTTCAAAGTTGTAACCTTGCCAAGACATAAATCCAACAAGGACGTTTCTGCCAAGAGCAAGCTCTCCCAGATCCGTTGCAGGGCCATCAGCAATAAGGTCACCTTTTCTGATAATATCGCCCTTTTTAACCAAAGGTTTTTGGTTAATACAGGTGTTCATGTTTGAACCTTGGAATTTCATCAGGTTATAGATATCAACGCCTGCATTACTTTTCTTAACTTCGTTTTCGTCTGTAACTCGAATAACAATTCTTTTGCCATCAACTTGATCAACAACACCATCTCTCTTAGCTTTTATAGCGGCACCAGAATCAAGAGCAACAACATGCTCCATACCTGTTCCAACCAAAGGAGCTTCGGTTTTAATCAAAGGAACTGCCTGACGTTGCATGTTTGACCCCATCAGGGCACGGCTTGCATCGTCATTTTCCAAGAAAGGAATCAAAGAAGCAGCAACGGAAACAAGCTGCTTTGGCGAGACGTCAACAAGATCAACGTCTAATTTCGGGAAAATACCAAATTCACCCGAACGACGACAGGTTACAAAGTCTTCGACAATGCCGCCATCTTTATCCATAGCAATACTGGCCTGAGCAATCGTGTGACGCCCCTCTTCCATCGCTGTTAAATAAACAACTTCTTGAGAGACCTTGCCATTTTCTACTTTTCGGTATGGGCTTTCAATAAAGCCGTATTGGTTAACTCGAGCAAATGTTGCAAGTGAGTTAATAAGACCAATATTTGGACCTTCCGGCGTTTCAATTGGACAAATACGACCATAATGCGTCGGGTGAACGTCTCGAACTTCAAAGCTCGCGCGATCACGTGATAAACCACCTGGCCCCAATGCTGACAAACGACGTTTGTGCGTAATTTCTGAAAGCGGATTTGTTTGGTCCATAAATTGTGATAACTGAGAGGAGCCAAAAAATTCACGAATTGCAGCTGCAGCCGGCTTCGCATTGATCAAATCATGCGGCATAACTGTATCAATATCAACGGTCCCCATGCGCTCACGAATCGCTCTTTCCATGCGCACAACACCAACACGATATTGATTTTCTAACAATTCGCCCACAGAACGAACGCGTCGGTTTCCAAGGTTATCAATATCGTCAATCTCACCTCTGCCATCTTTTAACTCAAGCAGAAGTTTTATGATCTGAAGAATGTCTTCTTTGCGAAGAACACGCATTGTATCAGGCGTTTTCAATCCCAAACGTGCATTCATTTTGACGCGACCTACAGCTGACAGATCATATCGCTCTGGATCAAAGAATAACCCTCTAAAGAGAGCCTCTCCACCTTCTACGGTCGGTGGCTCACCTGGACGCAATGCGCGATAAAGATCCATCAAGGCTTCTTCGCGGCTATGATTTTTGTCCGCCAAAAGAGTCTGAAGCAAATAAGGACCAACATTGACATGATCAATGTAGAGCGTTGGAAGCTCTTTAAGACCAATCTTATCAAGGGTAGCGAGAGTATCGGTTGTTATCTCATCGCCTGCTTCTAAATAAATTTCACCCGTTTTCTCATCAATATACTCATTTGCAACATGTAAACCGATAAGCTCTTCAGGCAAAACTTGAATTTTCTCTAGGCCTTCTGTGGCAAGTTTTTTTGTTAAACGAGGTGTTAACTTGGTTCCAGCCGTCACAACGACTTCGCCAGATTTTGCATCAACTAAATCCTTGGCAAGTTTTACCCCCTTCCAACGTTCAGGTAGGAAGTTTGTCACCCATCCTTTTTTGCTTTTTGAATAGGTAATTTTTTCGTAAAAGGTGTTTAGAATTTCTTCGCGAGACATTCCGGTAATTTGCGCTGGTGATAGTTCCCCACCTTTTGATTCTTGCTCTTGGCGCAACTTTTCTGTTTCTGCACTTGCAAGCGCCATTAAGAATGTTGTTACCGGCAATTTGCGCCTTCTGTCAACGCGCACAAAAAGAGTATCTTTTGGATCAAATTCGAAATCGAGCCAAGATCCACGATAAGGTACAATTCTAGCTGCGAAAAGGTATTTCCCAGATGAATGTGATTTTCCACGATCATGGTCAAAGAAAACACCAGGGCTTCTGTGCATTTGTGAAACGATCACACGCTCGATGCCATTGATAATAAAAGTTCCGCGATCCGTCATTAAGGGAATATCTCCCATATAAACGTCTTGCTCTTTTATATCGCGAATCGATTTTGAAGCTGTATCAGTATCTACATCCCAAACAACCAAGCGGAAAGTAACTTTTAACGGAGCCGCAAAAGTCAAACCTCGTTGACGGCATTCGTCTTCGTCATACTTAGGTTCATCAAAATCATAACGGAAAAACTCAAGTTGAGATTTTCCTGCGTAATCTTTTATTGGAAATATTGATTTAAAAACTTCATTTAAACCAATATTTTCACGCTTCTCATGAGGCACATTGATTTGCAAGAAACTCTCATAAGATGACCTTTGCAAAGCAATTAAATTAGGCAGAGGAGCTACTTCCTCAATGCGACTAAATGATTTGCGGAATCTCTTACGTCCTGTGTATGACCTAACCATATCGATACTGTCCCCCAGCGCGCTTAATAAAAATTCTTAATATTGATATGAAATATATGTGAACCAAATGGCTCCATATCCAGCACAAATTGAATCAAATGATTTTTTTTTATAGGCATGAAAGCATTTTTTTGCATCTGTTTCAATTGCACAATTACCAAATTTTAAATGTACCTATTTCAGATACAAACGATTAACTATTTAAACTATCTACATTAAAAGCAAACGACAACCGAAAAATATGCTTCTTCGGTTGCCGTCTATTTTTACTGTTATTTAACAGAAACTTTCGCACCTGCTTCTTCGAGCTGCTTTTTAATCTTTTCAGCTTCGTCTTTTGAAGCGCCAGCTTTAACAACTTTTGGAGCCGCTTCTACAAGGTCTTTTGCTTCTTTGAGGCCCAAACCAGTAATTGCACGAACTTCTTTAATTACGTTAATTTTGTTCGCGCCAGCGTCATCCAAATGCACATCAAATTCAGTTTTTGCTTCTGCACCTGAATCTGAGTTTGCAGCAGCTCCTGGAGCCGCAACAGCAACTGCAGCTGCAGCGCTTACGCCCCAAGACTCTTCCAACATTTTGGAAAGCTCAGCGGCTTCTAATACTGTTAATTTTGAAAGTTCATCAACTATTTTTGCTAAGTTAGACATTTAATACTCCTAATTCTATTTACATATCTTTTTTTAAAAATTACATCGCCCCTTTTGCTGAGATAACCCGAGCAACACGTGTACCAGGCTCTTTCAACAAAATCGCCAATTTGGTAGCTGGTGTTTGGATCAAGGCAATCAACTTGCTACGAAGTTCATCAAGTGAAGGCAGAGTCGCAAGTGCTTTAACAGAAGCTGCAGACAGGACTTGCCCATCCATATAGCCTCCAACAACCACAAACTTCTCATTATCATTTGCATACTTCACAGCAGCTTTTGCCGCGCCAATCGGATCCGTTGAATATGCAAGAGCCGTTGGGCCCTGCAACATTGAAGTGATTCCTTCCAGCTGCGTTCCTTTTACAGCGATTTGAGCGAGAGTATTTTTTAAAACCTTAAATTGGGCCTGGGATTCACGCATGCGACGACGAAGATCCGTAACTTCAGCCACTGTTAAGCCAACCTGACGGGTAACGACAACAACTGATGCACGTTCTAGGGTTTCGCGCATTTCTGAAACCAGATCCTCTTTTTGTGATCGGTCCATTTTCTACTCCTTTAACAAATCAATCACGATATTACTACCGCGTCGTAGAGGTTTTACCCCCTCATTGTCACAGAAGGAGTCTCTAGAGTTTAAATATCTATTTAGATTTACAGAACTTAAAAACATTTCTTCCCCTTCTGTCTGTGCAGGCAGTTTTTCAACTATTAAACTATTGCAATTGCAACAGGACCTACAGTCTTTGACAAATAACTCTCTTAATTTAAGAGAGTCAAAACGGCAAAGCTTTCACCTTGCCGAATTTCTTTAGCTTTCCAATGTAAATGTTACACCTGGGCCCATCGTGGAGCTTAAGGACATTTTTTTGATATATGTTCCTTTAACACCAGCTGGACGTGCCTTTGTAACAACATCAATCAAAGCTGCAATATTTTCAATTAATGACTTTTCAGCAAAGCTGACCTTACCAACACCAGAATGCACGATACCTGCTTTTTCTGTGCGGTACTCAACTTGACCACCCTTAACCGCTTTAACAGCAGCCGCTACGTCCATGGTAACCGTTCCAAGTTTTGGGTTTGGCATTAATCCACGTGGGCCTAAAATTTTACCCACACGCCCAACAAGCCCCATCATATCAGGTGTTGCGATACAACGATCAAAAGGCATATCACCTGCTTGGATTTTTTCCATCAAATCTTCAGCGCCAACAATGTCAGCGCCGGCTTCTTGAGCTTCTGCTGCTTTTGGGCCTTTTGCAAAAACGGCAACGCGATACGTTTTGCCAGTTCCATGCGGAAGCTGAATCACACCGCGGATATTTTGCTCAGCTTTTTTTGCATCGACATTGAGATTCATTGAAACTTCAATTGTCTCATCAAATTTAGCTTTTGATGCTTTTTTAACAACACTTACTGCTTCTGAAAGGGTGTAAACTTTATTGCGATCAATACCTTCATAAGCTTTTTTTAATCTTTTGCCTAGCTTTGCCATAACCTTACTCCACCACTTCCAAGCCCATAGAACGAGCTGATCCAATAATCATTTGGCACGCCGCATCAATATCATGCGCGTTCAGATCAACCATCTTTGTTTTCGCAATCTCTCGGATTTGACTCATTGTCACCTTACCGACAGTTCCACGTCCTGGTGTTTGTATACCTTTTTGAATACCAGCTGCTTTTTTAAGAAAGTGGGTATTCGGTGGTGTTTTTGTAACAAAAGAAAAAGTACGATCAGCATAAACTGAAATCACAACAGGAATTGGTGTCCCTGGCTCAATACTTTGTGTCTGCGCATTAAATGCTTTACAGAATTCCATAATGTTCAAACCACGTTGACCCAAAGCTGGACCAATAGGCGGCGAAGGGTTTGCCTTACCGGCAGCCACTTGCAATTTTATATAACCTACAACTTTTTTTGCCATTTTTATCCCCAGATAATTTGTTCATCTTGAGTCCGTGGTACGATCATGGTAAATCTCCCACGTCATCTTTAACGGGCAACTGCCCTTTTTACTGCTATTGCTTTTCGACTTGACCAAATTCCAATTCTACCGGAGTCGGGCGACCGAAAATCATAACAGAAACTTTTAAACGTCCCTTTTCGCTATCCACTTCTTCAACCAATCCATTGAATGAAGAGAACGGACCTTCGCTAACGCGGACCTGCTCCCCAACCTCGAAATGGACGGAATGTCGTGGTTTTTCTATAGAATCTTGTACTTGCTTTAAAATACGACCAACTTCTGCTTCGCTAATTGGGCAAGGGATCCCTTTTGCACCCAAAAAACCAGAAACCCTAGGTATATTCCTAACAAAGTGCCAGGTCTCATCAGTTAAGTCCATTTTAATAAGGACATAACCGGGAAAATAATTCTTTTCAACGTTAACCTTTGCCCCACGACGAACTTCCAAGACCTCTTCCGAAGGAACTAAAATCTCTTCAAAACGATCAGCCATGCCTTTTTTTTCAGCTTGTTCGTGTATGGCCTGTACAACTTTTTTCTCAAACCCTGAGTATACGTTTACAACATACCACTTTGCACCGCCTGCCATCGCACTCATCCTCAAACAACTCTCAACCAATAATCCAATGCAAACTACGATAAATGACTTGATCTACAATCATAAAATAAATAGCAGCTATTAGCGCAAAAACAAAAACAACTCCCGTTGTTAACATTGTTTCCCGACGCCCAGGCCAAGAAACTTTTTTAACTTCTTGACGAACTTCTCCAACAAAAGAAGGAATGCGGCTTATGCCTTTTGTATCTGCTTCTACTTTCATCACGCCTCTATAATATTTAAGTGTAACCACTCATTATCTTTGGCAGGAGTGGAGGGTCTCGAACCCACAACCTTCGGTTTTGGAGACCGACGCTCTAGCCAATTGAGCTACACTCCTAGAATAATTCGCGGCAAATTCAAGAAACACTGTTGTTAGTTGTATCTTAATTGCACTACCTTTGTCTAGCTTGAAATAACAACCTTTACAATTTAAAAATAATTAAGCATAACCCTAACGATCACTGGCCCCAGAGTCGGGATAGGGATTAACAATTGTGACACCTTCTGGCACCCAATGTGGATATGTGCTTTTATCAACATACATATTATGCTTTCTGCTGACAAATTCGTCATCACTTGCCCCACACAAAACCCACTTAAAGAAACGCGCCGCTGTTAAAGGAGCAAGAAGCCTTCCTTCCGTATGCGTTTTCACAAAGACTGGAGCAAGCGCAAAGTCGCTTTCAGCTGGAGCCCGCAAGATGCTCTGCATGTGCGTGTCAACCTCGCCTGGATGAATTGTTGCAGCTAAAATATCTGGATGGTCAGTCCGCAACCCCTCTACAAAAGCGTCTAGAACATGTTTTGTAACACAGTAAGGAATAATGCCTTTAAACATCGTATCCCCTGCTCTTGATGAAACAAACAAATGGCGCGTTAAGGGCATGAATTTATCTCCAAGCATGTTTGTCAGTATTATGGGAGCTATCCCATTTACATTAAGCATGCTTCTGAGAGCCTCTGTTTTGCTTGAATCAAGCATAGCACCATCCCCCACAGGATCCATCGTGGCTGCATTATGAACAACAAAATTCAGCATAGAGGTAACTGCAGGCGCTACAGCATTTTGCCCCTCAACCGTTCCAAGATCCGCTTTAATGATATGCAAACGATCGGGATAAGTGGTTTTTAAGCTCTCTAAAGGCTTTGTATGCCTAGCGACTGCATACACAGTATCGCCGCATCCAAGCATTAGCTTAGTTAATTCAAAACCGATGCCTTTATTAGCGCCTGTAATTAATGCAGTTTTTGATCTTTCCTCAAAATCAGCCGCTATCCCTGGAGAGATCCCAAAGTTTTTTAAAATGCATAAGGATAAAAATACAATGAAATAGGCCTTCATAAATTTTGAAAACATGATCAACCTCTCTTTCGAATGAACATGAGTTAAACATTTAAAAAAAGGGCAGAGTATCTCTACTCTGCCCTTTAACTTACGCTGATCTAGAAACGATCTAGAACTTATTTAACAATAGCTGAGACGACACCGGCCCCAACAGTACGACCACCTTCACGAATCGCGAAACGAAGACCTTCGT
>JAIEPD010000036.1 GCA_019749935.1 Alphaproteobacteria bacterium | reverse complement strand
CTTATCGCTTATTCCTTTAAATCTCATAAACCTAAAATAAAATTTAACTTTCTAATCCCGAACTAGGGTTAATAGAAACACCTTTTAGAAAATTAGCAATAGTTTGTTTCTTCTCTTGTTTTTATGAACTAAAATCTCTCAAATTCTAGTTAATCATGCATAGGAGAGCATTATCTTGAAGCAATTTCTGAAATTTTTTATTGTTGGGTGTTTTTCGTTTTCTTTTATCAAGGAGGCGCAGGAAGTTGTGTTGTAATAAGCCTTGAAAGAGAAAATGACGGATATATTAAGCAAGCGACTTTGATAAATAGAGCTAAAAATTTGATTGTTGTTGCAAAAAGGTTAAGACCTTCAGAGACTACCTATCCCACGAAAGCAGAAGATCCATCTCAGCTTTTTCAGAGAAGTCACCTTATTTGGATGCTTCAAGATCCAGAGTGTAAAGCGATTATAGGGAATCTCCTTGATAATGTTAGTGTTGATGGGATTGCAAAGGGGCATTTTGGGGAAATTCCAGTCATGCCCAATGATCCTGACTTAAAGCAGAAACTTATTGAGCTTTCTTATAATCTATCGCTCTATTCTAACCCTGAAGCGATGAAGCTATATCTAGATGGAAAACCACGCAACACCGTTGATGCATTACTTCGTGTTACTGGATTTTTTGGTCCTTTTGCTGAAAACCGAACTTGGGTAAAAAACTATGGTCCACGTGCAGGGTTTATGCTGTATAAAGATGGAAAATTTGTCGGTTATACTTATCTGACAAGTCTAGATGATACGCCAGCGCGTGGTATCTTTTTGACTATTATTCATCCAAGTTACCAGAATCAGGGCATCGGAAGTTTAGTCGCTGAGTTTATGATGGAAACTTATGTTCGTGAAGTTATAGAGCAAAATAGGCCAGTCTATGAGGTGCAGACTCTCAAGGAAATCAAAATCAATGCACATCCTGATAACGTACGTTGGATCAATATGCTCAAAAATATAAATTCCCAATGAAACCTTTGAGTGCTGACGCTCTTGAAGTTGAGGTTGCCTTGGCATCTGATGGAGCTATAGATGCAAATGTTGTGGTTGAAAGAATCATTCAAGGTTTGAGAGCTAAGGGGAAAGTGACTCCTATTATGGCAGCAGAAGATATAAATAAAATCTTAGAAGATGAGCATTTTTTCATGACATACAAAGGGGAGCGGGCTACTTTCCAAGTTATCCTCTATTGGGAAGAGCGCTCTTTGAAACGAACCTTCCGGAAAATTTTATAGATTTTAGACGGCGCCAATACTCAACGGAAATAAAAGATACCTGCTTTCTGAACGGCCACACCCTCTCTTTATATCTTTTCGGAGAGGGGTGTCATGTCGTTAACCGATGCAGCAATATTATATCGAACTAGCTGTGTTAAGTTATTTGCCCCTTAACGCTTGAACAGCTCTTTCTGCTTTGCCTATATTTTCCACTTTAGCAGCCTGTATCTGAGCAATTCTTGCTGGGTCAGTTGTTAAAAAGAGCTGCTCAGTACCTTTTTTATAACTTTTTTCTGTCACTTTATTTGCTGCTTGTTCTATAACAGAGCTAATCGCTAGCTTTATAAATCCAACGAGTTTATCTTTCGATTGTTTTTTGGCGAAATTATCTTTGAAGGCACTCGTGCAATACTTAACAGTCTCTGCAGGGCAAAATGCAACGCAAGCTCCTCCATCATAATAAGAGGATGGCAGCATCCTTCGAATGTTAATACCGTTATCAGATATATCTGGAGTTAAATATCTCTGAGTTTTATTGCTACAGCCCATCGCTGTACACTTTTTTTCACATACTTTTCTCCAAAGGTCCTGATCCGGAGTAATTGCTTGACCATTTTGATGTCGATGATATTGAATTTTGCCGCCTGATATTGATGCGATTAAAATATCGCTAAAAGCTGAGGCTGCATTTTCGCCATCAATTGATTAGACTGCCGCGTTACTTTGGTTCGTACCGAGACATGCTAAAATACTAACGGTAATAAGTGTCTTTTTCAATAATTTCATTAATAAATACTCTTATTTTATAAAATATAAAACATTTATTAATGTGAGTTATTATTAATATTTCATTAATGATAATTTATTTATTATATATAATATAGGGTCTGTTAATTTCGGCTGTAAATTAACGTTTCAAACATTTTGTGCCAGTTTCGCTGAACTTTCAGGCGCATAAAAACAGAGCCTAAGCCAACAGCGGCTCTGTCCATAAAGACGAATTCCTTGGGTGGCTTAATGCCCCCTAAACGATGAAGTTCATTGTGCACTTTTGTTGCCGTTTCCCAGCCTCTAGCTCCACTAAAGTTTTCTTGAATAGGGCGTTCTCTATCATCAAGAAGGGGATCATACAGCAATTTTGCCCATTCGTTCATGATTTCAATCAAATCTTTACTAAGGTTTGTAAAGCCCCAGGCTTCATAAGCTGCCACCGCTTGCTCTGGGCGCCCATGCAACAGCGCGTGATATAAATCAATCACCCCTTGGATAAATGTATTTGGAAAATGCCGTACACAACCAAAATCCAATAAACTAACCAATCCTTCTTCAGTAATCAGATAATTGCCAGGGTGAGGGTCTCCATGAATCACACCATGGTGATAAAATGGCAGGTACCAGGCCTGAAAGAGTCTATCTGCGATTTGATTGCGCCGGCTTTCAGACAGGTCGAGACAAGTTAATAATGGCCGACCTTCCATCTTGCTCATGGTTAAAAGGCGTTTGGTGGAAAGTTCTGGATACACCTTTGGAACGTGGATGGTTTCATCATTTTCAAAGATTCCTTCATAGACATTGATGTGCTTTGCCTCTAATTTGTAATCCAATTCCTCTAAAAGGTGACTCATGATTTCCTGTTGAACCTCAGATGTATCAAGAGCCTTATTCCAAACATGATAAAGCCCCAAGATTATTTTGAGATTCGAAAGATCTGTTTCAACCACTGTCTGCATATTGGGATATTGCAGTTTACAAGCTAAGTGATTTCCGTTTTGATCAATAGCATTGTGCACTTGCCCAAGGGATGCTGCTGCAAAGGCTGACTGGTCGAATTCTTTGAAATGACTTTGCCAATCAGGGCCCAGTTCCCCTGCCATCCGCCGCCTTACAAAGGGAACACCCATGGATGGGGCTTGTGATTGCAGTTCAAGCAATTCCTCTGCGTATTCATAGGGAATGGCATCAGGAATCGTTGCAAGGAATTGGGCAACCTTCATCAAGGGGCCCTTCATTTTACCAAGAGCTTCTTTTAAGGAACGTGCATAAGCCTCATCATCAATGGAATGTCCTAAATAATGCTGTCCCGCAACTCTGGCCGCAAGGCCGCCGACGGTTGTTCCAACTTGAAAATACCGCTTCAGAGATGCTGTGACAGAATTATTGTCCATTTAGTTTACTGCGCATTAACAAGGGCTTCTAATTCGTCAATCAGCTTGGCGATCATATCAAGGCCTTTTTGCCAAAAGTCAGGATGTTTTGCATCCAAACCAAAGGGAGCAAGAAGCTCTGCATGAAGTTTGCTACCGCCGCTGGATAAAAGGTCTAAGTACTTTTCAGCAAAACCATCGGGCTGTTGTTCATAAACCGCATACAATGAATTGACTAAGCAATCTCCAAAGGCATAGGCATATACATAAAAGGGCGAATGAATGAAATGCGAGATATATCCCCAATAAGGGCGCGTCAAAGGATCGACGTAAACAGCAGCGCCTAATGCCTCTGTTTGAGTTTGCATCCAAATATCACCTAAATCGTCAGCTGATAATTCCCCTTGACGTCTTTTGGTGTGAACCTGTCTTTCAAATTCATAAAAAGCAATTTGACGAACAACGGTATTGAGCATGTCTTCGACTTTGGATGCTAACAATTGACGTTTCTTGAGTGGGTCGTTTTCCTGTTTTAAAAGAGATCTAAAGGTCAGCATTTCACCAAAAACCGACGCTGTTTCTGCAATGGTTAAGGGGGTGTCTGCCAAAAAATATCCTTGTTTTGCTGATAAAACCTGATGGATGCCGTGTCCCAATTCATGGGCCAGAGTTGTTACGTCACGGGGACGTCCTTGGTAATTTAAAAGGATATAGGGGTGTACCGATGGCACTGTGCCATGTGAAAAAGCGCCTGAGGTTTTACCATCTCTAACAGGGACATCAATCCAGTTCTTATCAAAAAACTGCTTGCCGATTTCAGCCATTTTGGGACTAAAACTGGTATAGGCTTCAAGCACGGTTTTTCTAGCTTGTATCCAGCTGATTTTTTGATCATCAATTTCAGGAAGAGGGGCATTTCGATCCCAATACTGAAGGATCGGTTGTCCCAAAAGCTTAGCTTTTAATTGATAATAACGATGCGATAGTCTTGGATAGCTGCTTTTAACAGCGCTGACTAAAGCATCCACGACTTCGGGTTCGACTTGATTGGCAAGATGCCTTTCACTAGCAGGGTCAGGGTATTTACGCCAAGTGTCTTCAATTTCTTTGTCTTTAGCAAGAACATTAGTGACCATCGTTAAAAGAGAGGAATGCTGACTAAGGCCATCTGACAGGGCAGTTGCGGCTTGCCTTCGGATCACTGGGTCTTTGCTATTAAGAAGGTCAACAACCTCTGGCAGGGATAAGCTTTGGCCATCTACAATAAATTTCATGTTGGCAAGCGTTTGGTCAAACAGGCGATTCCACGCTCTACTTGAGGTGAGTGATTTTTCAATAAACAATTTTTCAAGGTCTTCGGAAAGTTGATGTGCTCTAAAGGTTCTAACTTGCCTGAGCCAGGGTTCATAATGCTTAAGATTAGAAGATGATTTGATAGCATTTTCAAGGGTTTCATCAGGAATTGTGTTAATTTCAAGGGTGAAGAAAATAAAGTTCGATCCAATCGCTGTTAGTTTTTCTTGAACTTCTTGATAAAAGCTCTGTGCCTTTTCATCCTTTAAATTTTGATAATAAGAAAGGCCCGCAAAACTTGCGACTTTGCCAAGGGTTTCGCTGACTTTTTCATAAATATTGATAGCTTCAAAAAGGTCTTCGCCCTTCCAGGCGTCATTTTTAAAAAAACCATTATATTTTTTGGAAAACGCTTCAGCTTGCTGGGTGCAGGATTTTAAATCTGATTCGATTTTGGGGTCCTTTGGGGAAGAATATAAATCCTTAAGATTCCATTCGGGCAGATCCTTGAGATTGATAATTCCTGAATCTTTGGAGAGTGTTGCAGACTGAGACATAAGAATGAATCCTTTGAAATTAGAAATTTAATGAACTGCTGTTAAAAATAGAAAAGCCCAAATTTACTGGATTGCCAAGTCGCATACGCTCCTCGCAATGAAGATATAATCATTCTACGTAAATCCTTTCGTATCTTACTTGATACCGATCTAATTTACTCCATCAAAAGTCGTTTTGGTGGGCATTTTTTAAGGATATGTGAATTTATGATTTCATCAACATCCTCAGATGTTTTGGGGCTATACCAAATGCCTTCTGGGTAGGTAACCATAGCTGGGCCTTTTTCGCACTGATCCATACATCCAGCTTTGTTGATGCGGATGTTTTGAATGCCCAGTTCCTTAACGCGGGCTTTCATATAATTTAATAATTTATCAGATCCTTTTGAAAGGCAGCATCCGCGAGGATGATTACTTGGGCGTTCATTTTGACACACAAAAAAATGAAAATCGTAAGAGGGAGGCATGGTGAAAATTTCCTAGAAATGTTAAATGAGTTGAGAGAGTTCAATGACCTCTATTGGTGCTTTAAGCCATATCTGCAAGTTCTGTAAAGCTTCTTTTGTATAGTCTTGAGAGAGGTGATAATCATATGCCTCTTCGTTTTCCCAAGCCTCATAGATATAAATTGCAGTTTCATCTTTTGCTTCGTAAAGATTTAAATGTTGACATCCTGGATGCTTTAGAGCTTTTGGAATAATTTCCAAAAGGACATTTTTGACAGATTTATAAAATTCAGACTTAGGAGTCAGTTTTACAAAGGCAACTATTGTGGGGCTCATTAAATCTAATCTCGTTAAAAAATAAAGCGTTCAAGAAATAAAACAACTAACCCTATTCCAACCAAAGCAAATAATATCTTTGAGATAGGTCTTCCGATGATAACTTTGGCCAAAATAATAATCAGCGAAGCAACGGCTAAACCTTTAAGCGATAGCGCAACATTGTGGAGGCCGGTATAAATTCCACCTGATGATGATTTTAAAAGTGTAATGAGTTTGTCACCAAGCCAGTTTCCAGATACAAGCCAAATGGCTGCTAATAAAACACCAAATTTTATAGCAATCTTTAAGAATTTCATTTTCAAAAAAGTGGAAAAGTAAGAGAAAATCTGGGAAAGACGATTTTTAAAAAGCGAATTTTTTATAAAACTCATTGTAAACCACCTTTCTTTAAACGAATCTGGGGTAATATATCATAAATTATGGCCGCATGAAATTTTAAACTCTATAAAACTCTTTGTTGGCTGCCTGTAACCGTTTACAATCGAACCAACTGAATTTGAAGTTATGCATTAAAATGGATAAAGAGTCCCCTCGTTCAAAAGCCTATGTTGCGCCAAACCAAGAGGTGCAGCTATCGCCAGGTCTAAAGCATCCGTTTCACTTGGTTAATCCAAGTCCTTGGCCCTTTGTAGCCTCAGTTTCGGTATTAATTTTGGCAATTGGTGGTGTTTTATGGATGCACAAAATTGACCATTATTTATTTGCGATTGGGGTAATTCTTTTATTGCTTACATTTTTTGGATGGTGGCGCGATGTTGTTAGGGAAAGCAACAGCCCAGGCATACATACCAAAACGGTTCAAAACGGCCTTAAAATTGGGATGGGGTTGTTTATAGCCTCAGAGGTGATGTTCTTTGCAGCCTTTTTTTGGGGATATTTCCATGCAGCCTTAGCGCCAACTGAGGTTTCTGGATTCGTTTGGCCGCCTAAAAATATAATTCCTTTTGACCCCTTTCATTTACCCTATTTAAATACGCTTTTGCTTTTATTGTCCGGCACAACAGTGACTTGGGGCCATCATGAGCTTTTAAATAGTAATATGAAAAAAACCGCAGAGGCTTTGCTGATCACAGTTCTATTGGGAGCAACCTTTACGGTTGTGCAAGCAATTGAATACAGCCATGCTGCTTTTGCGTTAAAGGACGGTATTTATCCATCCACGTTTTATTTGGCAACCGGCTTTCATGGATTTCATGTCATCGTTGGCACGTTATTTTTATTGGTATGCTGGTGGCGCACACGGCGTCTTGAATTTACAAGCACACATCATGTGGGCTTTGAGGCAGCAGCATGGTATTGGCATTTTGTCGATGTCGTTTGGTTGTTTCTTTTTGTCTCTATCTATTGGTGGGGATATTCAAAATAATAATGAATTATTAATCTTTGTTAATTTTATTTAATACATTATTAACCATTTGTTAACTTTTCAAGTCTATGTCATCTACTGCAATCTAAAACATCATCGAAAACTGTAAGATTTTATCGATTGTGAAATAAAAAAATCTTATAAAACAGTAAGTTAAAATAAAAATTCGAAAAATTTTAAAAATATTTTCAATTTTTACTTCAAATTAACTTATTTCGATTATGTTTGAAATTGCAATATTTAAACATGAATTGGAGGTTACTGATGACGAAATCCTTACACAAAGTTTTGTTTTTAACCGTAGCGACAACAGCTTTATCAACGATTCCAACATATGCAATGGATGATGCCCTCACTTCAGGGGCACCTAAACCAACAGTAACAAGGTCTGCGGTTTCAAGCTCAGCTGTTGACCCTTCTGTGCAGGTAGCTCCTAAAAAAACCGCAAAAGTTGCTTCCACTGGATGTGGTTGTGGTGGATGGTTTAGTCGTCTGTTCACAAGAGAGAATCTTCAAACAGCAGAACGTGTTGTTGACGAAGTGGCTGGTTTAGCTCAAGTCGGCCTTACCGTGGCTGGCACTGCAACAGGGGATAAAAAGCTTACAGATATTGCTACAGGGATAGGAACAGGCGTCAAAGTAGCTCATACAGTAGCTGACGATCTTTCAGCACCTGGTGGTGTTAGCGTTACAGGTGTTTTAAAAGCAGTTAATGATAGTGCAGATGGTGCTGTTACAATTACAGGTCAAGTAGCCCCAGGCAGCACAAAAGCAGTTTCTAATGTTGTAGGCATCATCCATGCAAGCGATGACGCAGCTTCAGCTTTATTAGGGCCTGATGGAAAGCCGACCACATCAAGTGTTCTTAGTGCAGGTGGAAAAATAGCCAGCATTGTGGCGAGTCAAACAGGTGATAAGGATGCGGGAATAACGGCTGCTGTTCTAACTGGAATGGCGCAAGCAACACAAGCACAACAGGGCGTTACTATTGCAGTTAACAGTACAAATCCATTGCCAACTGTATAAGTACAATATTTCCTCTAAAATAAACAGAATGTAGATCCTTTGCGGGTTTACATTCCAGGGCCTGCTTATAACTGAGTGGGCTTTTCTTTTTCAAGTTGATTTTTAAACTTTCTTCCCCCTCTAAACAGTTTGCATCCAGCAGTTAAATGTTCTATAGAAAAAGTGTTCTTCCAAAGTAATGCAAAAAGGGTAAATGTTTGCCCTTTTTGAAGTTAGAGAGGTAAGTGTCATGCTAGTAAAAACAGTAGAAGTAAAACGCCTAGGCGATCATTCCACAAATTTCTTCAAACACGGTTCCTTGAACTGGGATATGCAATGCGAGAAATGGAGAGCTGAGACAAATCATTTGATGTTAACAGGCGAAGAAGATCTTGATATCCCTTTTAATGAAATGCTTTCCTACCATGAGGAACATTGTTTATCACCTGAAAGTAACAAACTCTCGAGCCATCAATCTTGTGATTGCCATCCAAAGGTAAAAAGCCCTAAAGTGAAGATCTAATCACAAACTTTAAGGGAAATCTTATGGCTCTTACTCCATCCAACATGCTGCCACTTGGAAAAATCGCGCCTGATTTTAAGTTATTAGATGTGGTTGATAATAAGGAGAAATCCCTCAAAGATCTAAGTTCCGATACAGCGACTGTGGTTATGTTTATTTGTAATCATTGTCCTTTTGTAAAACATGTACAGCTGGAACTTGTTAAGCTTGCAAATGACTACCTAGCTAAAGGGATTTCATTTATTGCGATTAGCTCGAACGATGTGAAAAATTATCCTGATGATTCACCTCAGAAAATGAAGGAAGTCGCTGCAGAGTTTCAGTATCCGTTTCCCTATCTCTACGATGAAACGCAAAACGTGGCTAAGGCTTATCAGGCAGCTTGCACGCCAGATTTTTATGTGTTTGACGGCGGGTTAAAATGCATTTATCGGGGACAATTGGATGATTCCCGTCCTGGCAATGATATCCCTGTGACAGGAAAAGATTTAAGGGGAGCGCTTGATTGCGTTTTATCGGGGAAGCCCATTCCGCCAGACCAAAAGCCAAGCATTGGTTGTAATATAAAGTGGAGGTAATGCTAATTACTAAAAATTTTATTAATAAAAACAGCCCCTGGATCGCCACACCCCTAACACGGGGTTCGCGATGACGGAGATGGTCAGGCCTGGGGGCTCTCGGAGGGATACAACGCTCTATCGTCATGGCGAGCAACTAAGTTGGGTGGCCATCCAGAAAACATTTTCGCACAGTCCCTGGATCACCACGCCCCTTACGGGGCTCGTGATGACGATTATCATTTTATATGGGATTTTCCTATAAACCAACATCTCAACCATATTACCATGGACCCTGTGGTTAAACCACAGGGAAACTAACTTTTATGAAGTTGTTTTCTGCTTTTCTTTACTAAAAAACCTAGTCTCCCTGTGGCCCCGACCACAGGGTCCATCAGGTGGTCAGTCTCGATTGTGACTGAGATTTGTGATGATGATAATCTTCTATCGTCATGGCGAGTCCGAAGATTGTGACAATCCAGAAATTAGTATCTCAGCTGCAGTCCCATGGACCCTTGTGTCAAGCACAAGGGAAACTGTATTTTTTTATTAAAAACGCACGCCTATGACAAGCGAAGCGCGATCTAAGGATCCATCTAGCAATCTATTCATTTTTGATCCCGAATTCGGGTTAATAACAAAAATAAACCAGCTCTTTTTGAGAAAAGCTGGTTTATTTAAGATGATACGAGCTTAAACTAACCTAGCTTATTTCTTAGGTTCACTATGTACAGCTTCTTTTTTAGCAACAGCAGCTTCTACCAAATTCTTTATTAAAGGATCTGCAGTTTCTTTGGTAAGATCGTAGAGGTCGGGAACTTCAACCCCCTTCATTTTAAGTTCTTCTAATAATTTTCTAACAAAACTATTTCTTGCTGCGTAATTCTCATATATCTTGTTCCGATCATCAGAGACATCCATTCTTAGCTGACATAGAACATCTTGGTTCAAAGGATTGTCCAGCATAATACTACTAATTTCATCTGCAGAGAAATCATAGCTCAGGGCTATCTTAACATCATTATTTTGCCTATATAATTGGTATAATTTCTCTTTTAATTTATCAGTACCGCCGCCTGCATCTTTTTCAAGCATTTTGTAAAGATCTTTTACAGACTTTAAAAGACCCAAAGTCCTATGGTCAGTAAAACGGCTTATGTCTAGTTTTTCCAAAGGCTCAACAAGGCCGGGATCGATCCGAAACACTAAATAATTCTTGCCATGGTGCGTAGTCTCCTCACACTTTAGAGGACGCATTACCTCCTTATATTTTATATTATCCTTATACTTTATGTTATTAGAAAGATCATCAAGGTCCACTGCCGCCATTACACCTGAGGTTGTCATTGCTAACAACATCACTGCCATGATTCTTTTAAATAACTTCATCGTCTTTATCCTCCTTTAGAAATTGTATTAAGTCCAAAAGTAATTTTTATAAATTCTCAAACATTACTTAATATATATCCATTATATTATTAATAAAAAACTAACAACTTTCTCTTAACATATCTCTTCAGACAGTTAAAAGAGATTTTTGGCAACTTCGTATATACTCTAAAAAGTATCTATTATAGCTTCAAGCTCGGCTATCTCCATAGGGTCCATCATCCAGGAGGTAACAAACCTATAAATGTTCTGATCAGAAGGTCCCCAGGCATAAAAGGTTGCTCCTTTATCATACAGGGCGCCGGCAGTGGCAGCAGGGATAAAGGCAAAAACCTCGTTTGCTTCTACCGGGTTAACAATGAAAACACCTGGAATTTTTCTTAAAGCTTCTTCTAACCGTTTGGCCATTTGATTGGAATGATTAGCATTGTGAAGCCATAAGCTATCTTGAAATAAGGCTAAAAATTGGGTTGCTAAAAAACGTCCCTTTGACATAAGTTGACCAGCTTGTTTAATACGATAATCAAAATCACGAGTGTACTTTTGATTGAAAAAAATGATCATCTCAGCCATTAAAGCGCCATTTTTGGTGCCACCAAAACATAAAACATCAACACCTGAACGCCATGTCATATCAGCGGGAGATTGACCCAGTGTCATGGCAGCATTGGCAAAGCGGGCACCATCCATATGAATGGATAAATCATAGGTTTTGGTGATGTCTGCTAACGCCTTAATTTCATCAGGATAATAAACGGTTCCACATTCTGTTGCTTGCGTTAAACTTAAAGCACAGGGATTCGCCATGTGAGGGCGCATAGAGCGATAAAATTCAATCTTATTAACTAATTCGTTTGGCGAGATTTTCCCGTTATCACCTTCTACAGTTAATAATTTTGCTCCCTTAGTGAAAAATTCAGGGGCATTACATTCATCTGTTTGGATATGAGCTTCTGGATGGCAAAAAATAGATCCGTATGAAGGGGCAAGGGCTGAAAGCGCTAATGAATTGGCTGCAGTTCCAGTGTTGGTGAAAAAAATTGAGGTTTGCGTTTCAAAGATCTCATCAACTTTCTTTTGCAGGCGTTTTGTGTAGTCATCATTTGAATAAGACGCAGTATGTCCGTGATTAGCTTCACAAATGGCTTCTAAAATTTCAGGACAAACGCTTGCAGTGTTATCACTTTTAAAATTCATTATTGGCACCTCAAGCTCTGCATTTATTTGTTATAAACAGAAATAGACCGCGGTTATTAATTTTTTGTTAATGGGATGAGATATTCGTGGAAAAATGTCATCCCTGAACTTAATCGAACTGAGGCTTTGCCTCATTGTGAGATTTGGTGCCCGGGTGTCTTAGGCCATCGGTTAACAAGTGTCCTGAGGTTCCGGATAAGTGGTTCATGACCCAAGCAAAGCTTGGACTCACCTACTTTCCGGAATGACAAATTCTTTTAATAGGTAGTCTTACACCATCTCCATTCCGCCATTAACGTGCAAATTTTGCCCAGTTATATAACCTGCTTCGCTGGAAGCCAAAAAGGCAACAGTCGTTGCGATCTCTTCAGGTTGTCCCATTCTTCCCATGGGGATTGAGGAGGAAATTTTTTCTTTAACGGTATCGTTTAAAACTTCTGTCATGGCTGATGCAATAAACCCAGGAGAGATGGAATTTACGGTAATGCCACGGCTGGCGACCTCATGCGCGATGGCTTTGGACATTCCAACAAGCCCAGCTTTCGATGCGCAATAGTTTGCTTGACCAGGATTTCCCATACTACCCACAACAGAGCTGATATTAATAATACGGCCATAGCGTCTTTTCATCATGGATTTAATAGCCGCTCTGCATAAACGAAAGCTTGCTGTAAGGTTCACATCAATCACAGACTGCCAATCTTCATCCTTCATGCGCATGGCTAAACCATCACGGGTAATGCCTGCGTTGTTAACCAAGATATCAACTTTCCCTAAAACCTCTTCAGCTTTCGGAAATAGTTTTTCAAGATCTTCGGCATCCGAAAGAGAGCAGGGCAGAATAATAGGATCATTATGGTATGCAGCCTGCAGTTGATCAGCAAGTTCCTTTAAAACACCTTCTCGTGTTCCTGATAAGGCAACGCGCGCTCCTTGTTTTGAAAGAGCGTGAGCGATCGAATTTCCAATAGCGCCTGTGGCGCCTGTTATTAAAGCTGTATAGGATTTTAGTGAAAACATAATTTTTGGCCTTTTTAAGCAATAAGTTTAAAGAATTCATCCATATCTGATGGATTATTAATAGAGAATGCATTGAGGGTATTGTCAATACGTTTATTAAGGCCGGT
>JAIEPD010000035.1 GCA_019749935.1 Alphaproteobacteria bacterium | reverse complement strand
AGTAGAGTCATTTGAACCTGTTTATTAAAGGAGGTTTTATGCCATTCAATCTTGAACATAACCATCCAACACTTCAACTAAAAGGCTAAATTGAGAATGCATGTCAAAGTTTTTTAGACTCTCATGGCCTAAGCTATTTTCAATTTTTAAGATGCTATGATGATGGTTCTTTTAGTTTGCTCATCAATAAAACAGAAGTTTTATTATATTTTTAGAGAACGAACTTCCTATCCTTTCGTCTTTTCAAGAAGAGCATAACAGGTGTGCATCCTATACAATTTACTCGGGATGAAGAACTTCCTTCACTTCCAGTTCAGATTGTTAAAGATCGAACAGGCTCTCGCTCTCGTAATGATTTCACAAAGCTTTTATCTGTTTGTCTGTAATTTGTCCAGACAGATTCATTCCTTAGGTTGCTGGTAATTTAAAAATTATTATTTTACCCATAGGAGTTCCTGATGAAACTTGCAAACACACATCCCACTGTTCATTTATTACAGAAATTTTGTCTTTTTTATAATGAGCGAAATTTAGAAAGCCTTTTAGATTTATTTTCCAAAACACACAAACCATTTATCTGGGGCACAGGTGTTGATGAACACTTAACAACATTAGATGAAATTAAAAACCAGATTCTACGTGACTGGAGTCAATCTGAAATCAGTCAAATTGAATTTACGGCTAATAGTTTTATTCACTCAGACTTTCCCAACTGGGCCTCTGGTGCATTTTCTGCCATGATTGTCATTCAAGGAAATATTTATAAACACCCCCATCTTCGTGGTTCAATTTATGCAATCCAAGAAGATAATGATTGGAAAATATGCCACATGCATGTTTCATTTCCTGAATCCACTCAACCTATCGGCAATTCATTCCCAACCGAAAGCCTTGAATATGCTGCGGCTTGAACGATAGAATTTAGCTAGTGATTCGTAGATTAGGTGAGGACAAACACAGTGATAACAGCGTCTTGCATTGCTATGGGAGGTGCACTTGGAGCCTTATTTCGTTATTCTTTATGCAACATAGTCAATACGACATGCTCAACAGCTTTTCCAATAGCAACCATAATTGTGAATTTGCTTGGAGGGTTTTCTATGGGCCTTTTAACGGGATATATGACTTACCGGGGAATGCTTCCTTTTAACCTTAAAGCTTTCCTAGTTACAGGACTATTAGGAGGATTTACAACATTTTCAGCATTTTCTTTGGATTTTGTTCTGTTAATGGAACAGGGAAAACTGACTCATGCTTTCTTATATGCTTTTGCATCCGTTAGCCTATCAGTACTAGCCCTATTAGGTGGTATGGAACTAATGCGGCAATAAGTAAAGATCCAAGAACGAATCGATTTGCGTCATTGCGAAGAGCAACGCTTCGCGATGACTATAATCGTATCCTTTTAGTTTTTACGGTTCCAAACAACCTGATAAAGTTCTTTTGGCGTGATTTCACTCATAATTGGGTTTTTTTGCTGATTCAAGAGATTCAAACAACCCAAAGTAAAGGTTTTTTCAGTATCGCCTTGATAAACAATGCGAACAACCTGAGATCCATCTTCTAGGATTACAATATAGATTTTTCCAAAATCAGTCGCTTTTAAGGGCAAATCTTGTTTGATTCCCCCAACATAATCACCCTTTTCAAGCTGTGGCAGCATCGAATTATCCGAAACCTGCATCACAAAAGATCCAGGATTATAACGCTGAAAAACAGCAGACTCTACCAAAACGGGGCTAACCAATGAAGGGTTACCAGACATGTCATTGGTAACTTTCTCAAGTTCACGATTAATCGTTTCAGCTGCAAAAAGCGGAGGTGTTCCTTCACCATGCAATAGCCAGTCTGTTGTGCATAAAATATTTTCTCTTTCAAATGCCTTAATCAATTTTTGAAGATGAGTAGGACTTATAGAATAGAGAGAAAGCTCCCATGCACGTAATGTCGGTTCAGGAATTCCATGCTTACTGCAAAATTCCTTACGAGTCATTGACAAGTACCCTCTTAGAGCCTTAATACGCTCCGCGAAGGTTTGGTGTTCTTTTCTGATAGTGGCAACCAAGAGAAATATCCTTCTTTAGCTCAATTACATCCAAACGTTACACAATTTTTAAAGCGAATCCTACAGAGTTTTTACATACTAAAGGAAAATCCTATTTAATCTGATTGAAAAAACGAACTATTTTCCACACTCTTTATAAATCACACATAAAATGTATAACTATTAGACTAATACCAGCTATGAAAAAAAAGTACAAGGGGTGATAATATTTATTGAATATGTAAGATTTAAAACAAATTTTTAAATTAAAATTAATATAGTTTTTATTTAATTTAACAGATTTTATATTTCTTTTTCCTAAATTTCAAAGTCTCATTTCATGCAAATTTTTTGATAAATTATTATGCCGACAGTAATTTAGTTTTGTATTTTTTCATGAGAAACCTCATTTTCTATCGTTAACATCTTGTTTCTATTTATTTTTTATATGAATTATTGACTGCGCATTGACTTTTTATGAAATTTGTCTATTACTCCATAGATTTGGAATCTTCAGCAGTGCGACCCCTAATAGAATGATGCTGCAACCATTTTGCAGCATTCTTAACTATAAAAAACCGCCCCTCCCTTTCGGAAGAGGCGGCTCTTTTTCAAGACTTCGGTATTTATTAACGGCGATCGCCAAACAAATACAACAGGGATATAAACAAGTTCACGAAATCTAGATAAAGCTGTAAGGCCCCAAGAATCGCTTTTTTGCCCGCTAGCTCGTGACCATCTGCCTCAAAGTAGCTTTCTTTGATTTGTTGTGTGTCATACGCAGTAAGTCCTGTAAAGACCAAGACTCCGATGACAGAAATCATCATTTGCATAGCATTGCTATGAAGAAATAGATTAACAAGACTTGCAACAACAAGCCCCATAACACCCATCAATAAAAAGGAACCGAAAGCCGTTAAATCTTTACGAGTAGTATATCCATAAAGGCTCATAGCACCAAATACAGACGCTGATACAAAAAATAATTGAGCGATACTTTGTCCAGTGAAGACCAAAAAGATACTAGAAAGGGACAATCCCATTAATCCAGCATAAATCCAGAAAGACATTTGTGCGGCACTAAAAGACATGCTTCCAATACGTGCACTTAAAAACATAACCATGCCGAATGGCGCCAACATGACAACCCATTTTAATGGGCTTGTGAAAATTGCCATCATTAACGCAGGTGAACTCGCTGCAAAGAAAGCAACCAATCCTGTTAACCCAAGCCCCATCGCCATATAGCTGTATACACGCACCATGTAGTTGCGCAAGCCCATATCAATCTCAAGCTCGGCCCCCGTTGATCTCCAAATTGGATGATTATCAGATTTTTGTGACATAACGAACCTCCTTCACAATTAACACGATATTTAATTACTTTATACCACATAACATAGAGCAATAACTAGGCCATTCAAGTAGGCAACCTCTACATCAAATTTTAAAAAATTAAAGATGGAGTTTTTTCCAAGATTCTTTCATAGACCTTAGTTAATATTAATAAATCATCGACTCGAACTTTTTCGTCAGTTTGGTGAGCTTCGGCATTAATCAAACCAAACTCAACGACAGGACAAATATCTTTTAGAAATCTGGCATCAGATGTTCCTCCTGAAGTGCTAAATTCAGGCATTTTCCCAATTATTTCAGAGACTGCACTCCCAACTAATTGTCTTAAAACGGGATGTTGGGTTAAAAATGCTTCGCCGCTTATTTTCGTATCTAGTATCCACCTGGTTTTATGTTTTGATTTTACTTTTTCCAAAACATTTTCTAAATACGCTGTCAAAGACTGACCTGTATAAATGGAGTTAAATCTTACATTAAGCTGCGCTGTGGCTGCGTCTGGAATCACATTGGTTGTAGAATTTCCAACGTCCACACTTGTAATTTCCAGATTAGAGGGATCAAAATCTTCCATCCCATTATCTAGGGGCTTTTCCAACACACTTTGCAAATAATCTAAAAGAGGCGGTATCGGATTCACTGCAAAATGCGGATAAGCAACATGGCCAGAGCGACCTGTTACTGTTATTTTTGCATTTAAGCTTCCTCTGCGACCGACCTTAATCATCTGGCCTAATTCTTTGGGATTCGTAGGCTCGCCAACCAAACAGGCTGATATTTTTTCACCTTTTGATTTCAACCATTCAATGACCTTAAGGGTACCATCATGAGCAGGCCCTTCCTCATCACTTGTTAATAGTAAACTGATAGATCCTTTAAAAAGCCTCTTAGATAAAATCTCAGATACAGCGGCAATAAAGCAAGCAATTGCGCCTTTCATATCAACAGCCCCTCTGCCATATAAATAACCATCTTTAATGATCCCACCAAAAGGATCTACCGACCATTTGGAAAGATCCCCGACTGGAACAACGTCCGTATGACCTGCAAAACAGAAATTGGGCTCAGCTGTTCCAAGGCGAGCATATAGGTTATCAACATCACCAAAAGGCAAGCGATGACAAGTAAACCCCATCCCTTGCAAATGTTCAGTAGCCAAATCTAAACATCCCGCATCAACCGGCGTTATACTTGGGTACTGGATTAGCCTTTGGGTCAGATTAATAGGATCCAAAGCCATCACTTAGTCTCGCAATAAATCATTAAGCGATGTTTTGCTTCGTGTTTGTGCGTCCACACGTTTAACAATGACAGCACACGATAACGAAGGCCCCGTTCCGTCAGCGGTAGGCAGAGATCCAGGCACAACAACAGAGTACGACGGTACCCTTCCCTTAAAAATTTCGCCTGTTTGACGGTCAATAATTTTGGTAGAAGCGCCTATAAAAACTCCCATAGAAACAACAGCCCCTTCTTCGACAATCACGCCTTCGGCAATTTCGCTGCGGGCTCCAATAAAACAGTTATCTTCAATAATTACGGGGTTAGCTTGAATAGGCTCTAAAACACCGCCTATGCCAACGCCTCCTGAAATGTGGCAATTCTCTCCAATTTGAGCGCATGATCCAATCGTAACCCAGGTGTCGACCATTGTCGATTTTCCTACATAAGCTCCCACATTCACAAAGCTGGGCATTAAAACAACATCAGACGCAATATAGGCAGATTCTCTAACAATGGATCCAGGAACGGAGCGGAATTTGGCGTTTTGAAAATCTTTTTCTTCCCAATTCGCGCATTTCAAAGGAACCTTATCGTACCATTTGTTTACGCTTCTTTCTCTGCCCATAATAACATTCGAGCGCAAGCGAAATGATAATAGCACAGCTTTTTTAACCCATTGATTTGTTTGCCATTCATTATTTATCTTTTCACAGACCCTTAATGTCCCTTGACCCAAAAGCGCCAAGATCTGCTCCACACTTTGTGTAAGATCAGATGTGATCTCTAAATTAGCTCTGTTTTCCCATGCTTGATCGATTGTTTTTTGAAGATTATCTTGCATACAATTGTGCTCTGAAAGTGAATTTTAAGATGAGTATAAAGAGTTATAGGGGGAGAATAAAGATCCCCGCCCTATGTTCCCAATTTTATTTAGTTATAAAAACCATATTCTTCTCTCGGATGATCTCTTATATGATCTTCAAAAGTGTAAGGTTTTACCACTTTTTTACGTGGCTTAATTTCAGGAAGATTAGCCTCTGCAAAGGCTTTGTCTATAGTGACCGTTGTTCCTCTTAACTCTTCACTTCGGCGAATCAAAGGATCAACTGCAGTGCTCACCATACTTGCAAGACCTCTCACACCCGCATTCATTGCATATCCTCTTTCAGCTATAAGTCTCATGGCTTCATCATCAAATTTAACGTCAACTCCATAACCCATTTGTAAAAGCAATAAATTCGATACAATAGGAGAAGCTTCTTCAGAATGAAGAATTCTTACAAACTTTTCCTGGGTCATCCCTTCAAAAAAAATTCTTCGACTAAAGCGCCCCAAAACCTGTTCACTAAATCCAGCATCAACAAATGCCTCTGGACCAATGGCCTCTCCACCTTCTCTTTCAATTGAGGAAAAAGCACCGCCTGCGATAAAGAGAATATTCGTTGTATCGATGGTGTAATCTTCTCTATCAACTTTTACAGTTATTTTCTTTCCTTCCATCAGTTTCAAAAATTCGGATTGAACATCTGTGCCTGCAATATCTCTCTCGCTTGCACCAGATTTTTTGGCACCGATTTTGTCAAATTCATCTAGAAACACAATACCTTTTTGAACAAGCTCTATGACCTTTCTCTTGTATTCAGGAGATCCAACGATAAATTCTGTAATTTGTTCTTGTGCTTCTCTTATAAGACCAACGATAACTGAAGAAACACTATCCCCCACATATCCAGTTCGGGTAAATCCGCTCGTATCAGCCTCAAAAAAAGTTCTTCCTAGTTTTTTGGCTGCAGCTTTTACAGAAGCTGTTTTACCGCAACCGGTTGGACCACACATAAAAATATTCTGTTTAGGAACTCGGACAGATCGCCCAAGAGCCTCAAGTGTATTATTAACATCTTGGATTGTATAATGAACATGTAGACCTGTTGCAAATGATGCCATTGCTGGCTCTTCACCAATGATTCGTCGATTTAATTCCTCTTCCAGGGCAGGGATTGAAGGAAGAGAAGTCACAGGACGTATGCCTGGATCCTCAAAAGCAGACTCCTCAGAAATTGACGGCAATGCTAGCGGCAACTTTCTTGTAGAGGACGAATCTGCTACATAACTGAGAACCAAAGGTCGTCGATCTCTTACAAGAGGTGGAAGAGCCAAAGGGGACATGGCCCTGTCGACCGTATTGGTTATATCACCGAGAACTGTTCTGGGTGCTTTTGATCGAGTGCTTAATGTCAGAGCTCTAGAAAAATCTCCTCTTTCATCACCACCATCAGATGATGCTCCTCTTTTTCTTGCTACTTCACTAGATTCTTCCCTCAAACGCACAGAATAAAGGGGAAGAAGTGTTTTGGTGATATGATTATAAACATCACGAGTTACAAGATCTGGCGCTCCCGCAAGCTGTTGCCTAAATTCATTCAACCCATTCTCATCAATGCCATCAGGATAAGTCTCTCTAATAAATTTTCGAACCTCTCTATTAATTCCAATATGATTGTTTTTCATGGCACCCATTGCACTAAAAAGAGATGGGTAAGTGGATAGCCTAGCTGTGGTTCTAGGGGTATGGGGTGGCACATTTTCATCGCCTCCCTCCCCACTACTGACGGCAAAGGCAGATCCTGTCAACATTAGTGACCCGCATAGCACAAGAATTTGTTTCGTTTTCTGTGTAACAGTTGTCATCTTCTTACTCCTTTTCAAAAAGAGCAATGAAAAGACTTTGCTAAGAAAAAATCGTCACAACTATAAATATACTATATTTTGTATACTTATTATAAAAATAATATATAAAAAAGAAGCATTATAATGAAACAAATCCTCTCTCAACTAGCGTTTCATGCATCTTTATTTCCCATGAAGAGTTATTCTCCATCTTTGAGCATGTCAGAACTTAATTAATAATTTATTAAAAGTAAGTATTTTTATAATAATTATTATCTATTTTTGTCATTGTGAGGAGCATAGCTCCCTAACAATCCAGAAAACAGACTTTCAGGAAAAAATAATCTCTGGATCACTACACCCCCAAGGGGAATCGTGATGACGATCAAGATAGAAAAATGTATGAAAACTAATATCGCTTAACCCAGTTTAAGCCAATGCCAGAACTTTGATCACCACCAACGTCAACGTTTACGTTCAGATTATGGGCGATACCAGCCTCAAGGGTTGCTTTACTAGTGCCAGTACTTACACCTTGGTCGATCGATACTTTTACATTCCCGAACTCTTTACCGATGCTTAAGGCTTGCCCGCCCGATGTATCATAAGAGTCATATTTCTTACTTTCCTTAAGCTCTAACGTATCCAAGCCAAAAGAAGATCGGATTTTATCCATAACGTTCAATCCTTTTTGTCCATTCATAGCCGCTGCCGCACTTGCGAGCTGTATACTTTGACCAACCGAAATACTGCCAACCGATTTTCCAAACAATAAACGAGACAAAATTTCTTCTTCCGGGTAAGCCGGTATTGACATAAAGGTAAACCGTGGGTTAGAAGCTCTTCCCTCAATAATCAATGTTACCCTTGTATCACTATCGACTTCTCGAACTGCTTTAATAAAAAGAAGGGGATCATTTTTAATATTCGTATCATAAATAATCTTACCTTGTTTAAGCTTTAAGGTTTTGCCAAAAATATCAAGTTTACCCTTTTCAAGGGTAATAATACCAACAAGCTGGGTATCTAGCAGACTGTTCACGACAGTCATGCTCCCCTTCCAGCTGCTCTCTAGACCAAATCCAGAAATATTAAAATTGCTAGGCGTTGTTAACTTAAGCTCGATTGGTAAGATCTCTGCAGGTTTTTCTGCATGTATGTTTGTTTCTTTAGAGGCTTCTTGAGGATTTAAGTTTGCTATATTGATGGTTGGAATTTCTGGGCTTGCGGCTTCTTCTAAAAACAGACTTGCAGACACAAGCTTAACATCTCCTGTAATTTTAGCTTTTTCTCCCTCGCCTTTTAAGAACAAAGATCCAGAAGCTTTTCCAACAAAACTATCGCTTTGGGCAACTTTAAAATCCTCTAGATCTAACTCAATATCTACATAAGGAATTGCCCATGATTTTAAGAGAATAGAGCCTTTTCCAGTTAAAATGCCTTTTTTAGAAGTGCCATAATTGCCATCGTGAGCAGTTAGAGACACTATAACAAGCTCTGATCCTTTTGCCTCCATGCTTAAATTTATATCGTGGATTAATGTCCCATAATCAGACAGTTCATAAAGGCCGCTATTTACGTTTAAAGATCCTTTCAAACTCGGATTTTCAACTGTTCCATGCACTCCTAAATCCGTTGTCAAAACACCATTAATTCGATCACCATTTGTCAGAAAAGCTGAAAAGATTCCAAAATGCAAAGAACCCTTTGTTTCAATTTGCACCTCGCTATTTGGTCGAACATACCCATTTTGAGTGTTAATTTTACCGTTTGCAAATAAGGTTAATGTTGGCCCTCCATAACACTCCATCTTCCACTTCAAAGCCTCTGTTCCCCAATCAAAATCAATTTCTGCACTCAAAGCCTCAAAACCTTTGATTTGCTGCTCGGCAAAAGATGAATAAGAAAGAGATGATATATTAAGTTGACCCATTAAAGTCGGAAATGAATGATCCCCACCAACATCAATGTGACCCGATAACGCCCCTTGCAGAGAAAATTCACGATCAAACAACTGCATCAACGAAAAGGGAATATTGTCTAAAGAAACATGGCCTTTCCATGGTGATGAAGGAACGGCAGGAGTTTGCCATTGAAGCTTTTCAATGGCAATTTTTCCCCCATCTAATGCCAATAAAAATGATTCTAATTTTCCTATTTTAAAATCAACAGTGAATGGATTTTTAAGAATGATTTTATGATTTTCAGGGGTAAAATTGAATTCTTTCACTGTTACACTTGCATCTATAAGATCAATATACCCTTGTGAAGACAGAATTTTATGCGGAGCTTTATTGTTTTTAAGTCGCTTTTGACCAGTCGCCTTTAATTGATACCCGCCCTTACCTGCAGCTAAATCAACCGAAAGATCCGCCGCTGAAAAATAAAGACCAGCCAGTTTTAGATCTTTTACCGCCCCTATTACTTTTCCAGAAAGAGTGTGATCCAAATTTGCCTCAAAATGGAGCGGCGTTCCCACATCTTGCCAAGGACATAAATCTTTAAGATCAGCAATCACATTGATATCAGCCGTAGAAGAATTTGTATAACAACGAACTTTTGCTCCGATTTTATTTTCGCCGCCCTTAACATCCAGATTTAACAACCATAAATCCTGAGCCTCTAAATTGCCTTCAATACGCACTTCTTTAATATGCAAAGGAACAGGCGCAGAAGATGTTACTTTTGTTAAAAGGGTTGGTTTTTGCATAGAGCCTGAAAGGATTGTTTCTAGTAAAATAAGATCACTCTTACCACCCTGAACAAGCATATTGGAAAGGGACGCCCTAAATTTTCCTTTCAATTCTGTCTTGGAAATTTGAGCATCCCCATCCAGATGATGTCCTTTGTCTGTTGCAAAGATTATCTTTTCTAGTTGAATAACATCCGCTTTTTCAAAGTTTGCCTTCAGAGTCCATTCAAGTTGCTTGCCAAGCGCATCTTCTAGCCATGAAATTCCATCAGGCTCTTTGGTTTTTCCTTTACACTCTAAAAGTTTTTGCTTGAAATTAACTGCGGCTGTACTTGAGAAACTAACCAAAGGCTTATCGTTTGCACCTTGATTCGAAAAAACGGACATGTTTGTTTTGATATCTAATTGATCCGGCACAGAAAGAGTTTTGGGAGAAACCAATGCATCTCCTTCAACATGAAAGGTACCTTCTTGCAAAAGCTTGAAAAAAGTGATTAGAAAGCCATCTTCTTTTTTGTTATCCAGAATTGCTTCCAGTGTGTATGGCTTTTGATTGATAAGGGATAATTGAGCCTTTCCTTTGGCACTCTTCTCTTTCTGATCTGCCTTAATTTCAATTTTGCCCCACTCACTATGGGTAAACAGAAAAATTAGATCGCCGTCAGTATCAACCTTTAAAGAATCAGTCTTAATATCTCCCTCAATTAGGATATTGCCTTCAGGAATAGACGCCTGTTCTTTTAGTAACGCTGAAAATATACCAGAAGGAATTTCATTTCCCTTAAAATGGACGGAGATTCCTTTTTTATAGGCCTGTATTTGCGAGATAAAAGTTGTTGAAACTTTCCCCTCTGTCGAGCTTGAAAGCTCTAGATTTTGTCCGCCATGAGCATTCGGTTGTAACTGTAAACTTGCTTCATACCCGCGCCCAAGAATCTGAGGAGCAATCAAAATTTGACCAACCTTAAAGGACCGAACAACAGTCTGCGTAGCAACAAGGGGTATAATTTCGGGCAAAGAAATATCGAGCATATTCTCAAATGCGGGGATCCTCTGTAAATTTAAAGTTTTGAGATCGAAAAAATTAACCTTAAAAGGCAAAAACTTGACTGAAATCTTTAAGTCATCCAATTCAAGCCAAGTCCCCACAGGGTCTTTAAATGAAATTTTTTGAACTTTAAGTGAAAAGGGAAGAAAACCTTTTACCCCTTCCGCAATAATCTTGTGTTTAGGCTCATTTAAGGCATACTCAAGCGCTTTCTCGAGAATTGCTTTTTTTACAAGAGGAATCTGGAGAACCAAAAACAATAGGTTAATGCAAACAATAAAACCAAGAATGGCTTTTGTGTAAGTTTTCAAAAAATCCTGTCTCTCTTTTGTGAATTCATAACATTATAAAGACTGTTGCATAATGCGTCCAGATTAGAGATTTGGTATAATCAGTAGTAGGAAGCAATTCATTTAACGATAAAG
>JAIEPD010000080.1 GCA_019749935.1 Alphaproteobacteria bacterium | reverse complement strand
GCTCTTCCCTGAGTTATAAAGCTATATTTACTCCTTTATAACCCTATCTTCAACATACCAGGTAGAGGCTGGGGTGGAAGGCCGTTTTGGGGTTTCCAGGTGGGCCCCGCAAAGGCCATAACAGTGCCTTCAAAACACCGCAACTTTGAAAATTACGCAAATCCTTATCTAAAACAACTTACATTGGGTGTAAAATCACAAATAAGAAGGCCTGATTGAGAACAGTTTCTCAATCTTCTTGACCGTTTCCTTTTTAGCGATAATAACTAAACGATCGCCCACACTAATGATAAGTTTTTTAGGCAGCAAAATAACCTGATTCTCACGAACAATGGCAGCAATCATAACTGAGCCTTTAATTGTGACATCATCAATCGTTAAACCAATAATGTGACTCGTCTCTCTTGCTTCTGCCTCAATAACTTCAGCGTAACTGTCCCCTAATGTATGAACAGATCTAAGTCGAGCCTGTCTTACATGCTGCAAAATCGTTGAAACAGTAATGGCTCTTGGGTTTATAACGGCATCAACCCCTAAAGAAGTGACAAGCGAGGAATACGTAAGATTATTGAGAAGCGTCAAGGCGCGCCCTGCTCCACATCTTTTTGCAAGCAGTGAAGATAAAATGTTCACCTTATCATCATCAGTTACAGCAACGACAGTTTCAGCATTTTGCACATTAGCCTCAGCTAAAACTTCATAGTCCAAAGCATCCCCATGCAGAACTTCTATATTTTTTAAAAATCGTGCAGCAGCTTCAGACCTACCATGATCTTTTTCAATAAGTTTTGCGGTAACATCTGGCTGATTCGACTCTATTTCCATAGCCAGAGTTTTACCAATACTTCCGCCCCCGATAATAACCATACGCCGACTATCAGATTCATAATAACCAAATACCTGCATGGCTTGAGCGATGTCATCGTGCTTCACAAGAAAATGGATTTCATCATTAACCTCAAGGACATCATTCTCGTCTGGAAAGAAAACTCTATCGCCCCTAGAAATACAGATAATCGCAATATCAAGATTCGAGAAATGACCCGGTAATAAACGGAGCGGCGTATTGATAATAGGTGATTGAGAATGGCACCTAACACCAATAACCTTGATTTGATTTAAAACAAGAGGGATAACTTCAAAGGCACCTGGGATTTGTGTGCTACGATCCAAAGCCCTTGCGACCTCGATTTCCGGAGAGATAATAACGTCTATTGCTAATCGATCTGGACTAAACATATTAGCCCAAGTCGGCTTTAAGTAGCTTTGATGCCTGATTCTGGCAATTTTTGTTTCAATTTGAAATAATGATTGTGCTGCTTCGCAAGCAATCATGTTCACTTCATCAGACGCCGTTACCGCTATTAATAAATCCGCCTCTTCTGCTCCTGCTTGTTTTAAAACATCAGGATGCGAAGCAAATCCTACAACAGGTTGAACATCTAATTTATCGCTGATTCTTTTTAAAAGATCTGCCGAATGATCAACCATGGTTATATCATTCTCCTCAAAGGCTAAGTAGCGAGCAATGCTATAACCAACCTGACCTGCACCAAGAATAATAACTTTCATTTGTATATTCCTCGGCTTTTGCTTTCTTGGGGATTTTTAAAAGGACCTTTCTTCATTCGATCCTTAAGCGATTCGGCTAGCATCTTCATCAGAAAATTCACCACCTTTCCCCTCATGAACGCCAAGAGCACGTAATTTGCGATGCAAAGCTGAACGTTCCATTCCAATAAAACGGGCGGTTTGCGAAATATTCCCGGAAAATCGTTGAACCTGAGTTAAAAGATATTCTCTCTCAAAAGCTTCTCTGGCTTCTCGCAACGGCAACACAACAATATCAGCGCTCTTTTGTTGCCAGCTGTTTGCAAAATTATTGCCATTGATTATTTCGGTTGGAAGCTGAAAGCTTTGTATAGGCTCACGCGGATCTCCTCCAACCATAATCAACAACCAATCGACAACATTTTTTAACTGCTGCAAATCACCGGGCCATGAATATGATTGCAGCATAACCAGAGCTTCTTGACTAAACGATCTTGGCAATACCCCTTGAGCCGCTGCCGCTTGCTCCATAAAATTCTGCGCTAATAAAGGAATATCAGTCACTCTGTCTTTTAGCGTTGGCACATGAACATGAGAAACACTTAATCTATAAAAAAGATCTTCTCTAAAATTCCCTTCTTGGATCATTTTCTGAATGTCATCAGAAGTACCTGCTAAAAAACGAATATCAATATCAATCTTCTGATCGCTGCCAATACGGAAAAATGCCTGTTCTTGCAAAACCTTCACGATTTTTGATTGAACAGGAAGAGGAAGCTGCGTGATTTCATCAAGAAAAACAGTGCCAGTATGCGCTTTTTCTAAAAGACCTATTTTCCGAGGTGTGTCCACAGAAAGACCAAAAATTTCTGTTCCAAACAGCTCTGCTTCTAATTGTTGAGGGTGATACGCCCCACAATTAATACTTATAAATGGGCCTCGTTCTCTTTTTGAACGAACATGAATCTCTCTCGCTAATGTCTCTTTATCGGCTCCATTGGGTCCACTCATAAAGACACGCCCATTTGAGGATGATATTTTTTCCAAAGCTTGCCTTAATTGTTGTATGGACGATGAATTACCAATTAAAGAAGAGCTAACGCGCGCTTTAACTCTAAGTTCATCATTTTCACGCTTTAAACGGGACGACTCTATCGCTCTTTCCACAACGACAAGCAAACGTTCTGTTTGAAATGGTTTTTCTATAAAATCATAAGCGCCTTTTTTGATTGCTGACACAGCAGTTTCAATTGTGCCATGTCCACTAATCATCACCACAGGAACATACGAATGATCGCGTTTAATGATATCTAAAATTTTAAGACCATCACGCTCGCTATCGCCAAGCCATACATCTAAAATAACTAAATTCGGTTGCCGTGCTTTAATCATATCTAAGGCAGCCAAGCCATCACTCGCGGTACGAGTTGTGTAGCCTTCATCAGATAAAATACCAGAGATCAAATCACGGATATCTGCTTCGTCATCGACAATTAAAATATCCTGCGCCATACTAAATAGATCTCCTATCTATCTTGATTTTGAAAAGGAAAAACCAACTGTACACTTGCTCCCCCTAATTCACTATCATTCAATTGCATGTGACCATTATGATCAGAAACGATCTTAGAAACAATAGCCAAACCTAATCCCGTTCCTTTTGTACGTGTCGTGTAATAAGGCTCTAGTAAACGTTCTCGTCCATTTTTTGGAAAACCAAGACCATTATCATCAACCGTAATAAAAAGCTGGTTATCTCGAACTTCGACCTCTAATGACACTTTTCCAGTCTCATTCTTACCAGATTCTGTCACTGCATTTATTGCATTTTGTAATAGGTTTGTCAAAACTTGACTCAACTGCTGCGGATCACAATCAAAGATAACAGGCCTTCCAGGTGTGTGATAAGTGAATTCTAAGCTTGGCCAAGGTTGACGCTGCAAAAAGAGCGCTTGTTGGCATAATTCAACAATATCAACAGATTCAATTTTTGGCTCAGGCATACGAGCAAAGGATGAAAACTCGTTTACTAAATTCCCAATATGACTCACCTGACGAATAATTGTATCCACACAAGCCTGAAACGTTTCTGGGTCTGAAGTAATTTCCTTTAAGTATCGCCTCTTAAGCCTTTCTGCTGACAATTGAATGGGAGTAAGTGGATTTTTAATTTCATGAGCAATTTTTCGGGCGACATCTGCCCAGGCTGCTTTGCGTTGACTTAAGATCAAGGCTTGATTTTGTTGCTGTAGCCTATAAGTCATGCGGTTAAATGATTGCGTTAAGTTATCCAATTCATTGCCCAAAGGCTCTTCTTCGATTTTTATAGATAAATTCCCCTGACTGACAGCTTCTGCGGCTGTGATCAATCGGCTTATTGGCCTTACCAAAACGTTGGCAAAAGTTAAACCTACCCAAATTGCTGCTAAAAGAAGCAATAAAGCAACCAGCGAAAAAAAGGCTATAAATGTAATTTGAATTCCGGAATGCTGCGCTACCAGTTTTACGTAATCCTGAATGGCTCCTTGGGTACGGCTTATATGCTGCAAAACATCTGGGTCAATGAGTTTTCCAACAAATAAATACGTATCCGTTAAAGGGTCAAGTCTAATTAAAGCTCTCACCCTGTCATCTGATTCTTTGACGACAATTTCCCCTGCTTTCACTTTTTCAAAATCTGTGTATAAAATTTTTTCAAGCTCTAAGGAAAATGTAAGGTAAGAACGAGCCATCACCTGCCCTTGACCATTAAAAACCAACAGTTCTCCCAGTTCTCCTTGATCTGTCTCATCATTAAGGGCTTGCGATAAAGCCCCAGGATTTTCTATGAAAAAAGACATTTGCGGCCTTAATTTCCCAACCAAAGCATGAGCATCGATCTTGATTGTTTTTTTATGCTCTTTTAAATAGGCTTCTGCAACAACACGTCCCTCATCTAAAGCATCCCTAACGGGCTGACCAAACCAGGTTTTCTCACCCACATTAAAAAAGAGGGCAGCAAACACAACAACACAAATTGCAGGCGTCACAGCGACTAAAGAAAATAAAGCCACAATATGGACATGCAATTTTGCGCCCATCAAACCACGGCGTCTTTCCAGCCACAATTCGACCAATCTCTTAGCAATAACAACTGCCAACAAGAGAAGAAGCGTCAGATCCAGATAAATAAAAGGCAGCACTGTATGCGTTTTGTCTGCCAAGCTTGAGTTATGTGTAATGGCCCAATAGGTGGCAATACCTGAGAGTAAGGCTGCCAGACTTAAAGCAAAAGGAACCTTACGCGATAAATTATAATTGCGCGAGAATGCTAGAAAACGGGTATATACACTGTGAAATGATAGAATAAGAAATCTCTCTTCCTAATATTAATTGAGCCGAAATATAGCACAAAACTCCTTTTTCAGCCATTTTTGAAGTATAGCTTTTCTTATATTTTTTTTCTACGATTTCTAAAACATAAAGTAATTTATTTAAAATTTTATTTAAATGAATTAAGATTGTCTTGATGTTTCATAAAACTAAGGAGCTCTTTTCTACATCATGAAGATGCTCATTGCGAAATTAAACCCCACTTGCAAGAAAGCTCTCGAAGCTGCAGCTGCATTGTGCGTTACAAAAGGACATTATAATATCGAACTTGAACATTTCTTAATCAAGCTCCTTGAGCCAGTAGATTCAGATATTCAAGTGATTTTACGTTATTATGAAATTGACCTACAAACTGTTTCAAAGCAGCTGATGTCAGCCATCGAAAAACTGTCTACGGGCAACACATCAAGCCCTGTCATATCAAGACACATCCTAAACGTGCTGGAGCAAGCCTGGTTAATATCTTCCTTAAAATTAGGCGGCCAAACGATTCGTTCAGGCAGTATCTTGAGCGCATTAATCGACGTAGATCCCTTAAGAGGAATTATTTTAGAAAACTGCCCTCTTCTTCTTAGAATTCCTCGTCTTAGTTTTGTGAAAGATATTAATGAACTTTTAAAAGCCAGCAATGAGGATACGCCTCTTCATACTTCTCAAGATTCAGAAAATGTCACAAAAATTGAATCTTTAATGAATTCCAGCTTTAGAGAGGACAGCGCCTTAGACCAATACACAGAAAATCTAACTCTCGCTGCAAAAAACGGCAAATTAGACCCGATTTTCGGACGTGAATCTGAAATAAGGCAAGTTATTGATGTCTTAACCAGACGGCGTCAAAATAATCCTATTCTTGTTGGTGAAGCAGGCGTTGGGAAAACGGCAATCGTTGAAGGGCTTGCCCAAAGAATTTGTCAAAATGACGTTCCACCATCCCTGCAAGACGTTCATATCCATAAACTTGATTTAGGCTTATTACAGGCTGGAGCCAGTGCAAAAGGTCAATTCGAAGAACGCCTTAATAGGCTTTTGCAGGAAATCAAAAACGCTCCTTATCCTATTGTTTTGTTTATAGATGAGGCGCACGCTTTGATGGGGGCTGGCGGCATACAGGGTCTGGGAGATGCGGCGAACTTATTAAAACCAAGCCTTGCTAGAGGTGAGCTTCGCACAATTGCAGCAACCACCTGGTCAGAATACAAACGTTATTTTGAAAAAGACGCAGCTTTGGTCAGGCGATTTGAAAAGGTCAAAGTCAAGGAACCAACTCCTGAACAAACCATTTCTATGCTTCGCCTGATTGCAGAAAAGCATCAAGAACATCACAAAGTTCCTGTTCTAAACGAGGCCATTGAAGCGGCAGCTCGTCTTTCTCATCGTTTTTTACCAGAAAGGCGCCTGCCAGATAAGGCCATCACTGTTCTCGATACGGCTTGCGCTCAGGTGTCACTTTCAAAATCTGGAAAACCTGAAGAATTACAGACATGCTTGAGCCAAATTAATCTTTTGAATATAGAACTTCAAATGCTCAAAAATGAAGAGCATCAAGTTCTCCCCTCTTCTCTTGATAAATCAGATCCTATTCAAAAAAGGACTTTTGACTTAGAAAATGAGCTAAACGCAACCCATCAGCAATGTGAAGAACTTTCAAAAAAATGGGAAGAACAGTTTCAGATTGTTAAGCAAATCGAGGGCCTCAGAAAGCAAATCCAGAGCCTTGGATCAAACGAAGCATCTTCTGTAGAGATAACACTTTTGCAAAGGCAATTGACTCAATTACAGCAATCCATCATTGAACTTCCCCCTGAGGATGTTTTGGTCAATCAAGCCGTAGATCAAATTGCCGTCGCAAGAGTTATAGCCAACTGGACAGGCATTCCTCTTGGAACAATTCTTGCCCAAGGCAATCGCATGTCCTTAAGCTATTTACTAGGTGTTTTAAAAACAAGAATTGTTGGCCAAGAAGCAGCCCTTAAGGTACTTGCGCAAAGCATTGTGAATTATCATGTTGGGCTTACTGATACAAATAAACCCATTGGTATTTTTATACTTGCTGGCCCAAGCGGGGTTGGAAAAACAGAGACTGCTCTTGCGCTTGCTGAGGTCTTGACAGGTAATAGCCGTCATCTTGTCAGACTAAATATGGGAGAGTTTCAAGAATCTCATTCAATTTCTATTCTTAAAGGCGCACCTCCTGGATACGTTGGGTATGGAAAAGGCGGAACATTAACTGAAACCGTTCGTCAAAATCCTTACAGTGTTATCTTGGTAGATGAGGTCGATAAAGCACACGAAGATGTTATCAGTTTATTTGCCCAGATCTTTGACAAAGGGATCCTGGAAGATTCTGAAGGAGTAGAGGTAGATTTTTCCAACACGCTTTTTGTTTTAACAACAAATCAAGGTGCTGAAATTATATCTGAGCGATGCTATTCCCTAAAAGAAACCGAAGACAAAACCATCGTATTTGAGCAGCTTAACACCAAAGTAACGGATGAATTAACCAAAGTTTTTGGCACCCCTTTTATAGCCAGAACAACGGTTATCCCTTATCTGCCACTCGGCATTCATGAGATTGAAAATATTATCCGTCAGAAATTAGCCAAGATTGAGCAAAGACTTAAAGAGAAACATAAATACGAGCTTAGCTATTCAGAAGAATTTATCCAAAGAATTGCCCAAGATTTTATTGGCCACAAAAGAGGGATTAGAGCCATTGAAATGTATCTATCTCAAAATGTCGTCCCGCAATTAGCGGAGGCTGCTTTGAATCAGAAATCTCAACCGAATGAGAGAGGAAAGATCAATATTGGGTAGTGAAGTTATTACCTAACAGCTTTTCAATACAAAGAAAAGTAAAAACTCATTGTCATCCCGGAACCTAATCGAACTACGGCTTTGCCGCATTTTAAGATTTGGTATCCGGGATCTTAGGCCGCCTGTTAGCAAATGTCCTGAGATCCCTGATAAGTGGCTCGTTAGACAAGCAAAGCTTGGACTCGCCTACTTTCTGGGATGACAAGCTTCATTCTGTTAAATAAGTAGTGGGTATTACAAGAAAATTCTATTTCTGATCAATAATCAACTGCGCTTCTTTTACGGCTAAATCAAGAGCTTCTGCTGCTGATTTCTTTTGGTCTAAGACTGATTCAATTGAATCTACAATTTTTTCGCGAGCGGGACCGTAATTAGTAATACGCGCTCCATTCGGAAGGTTTTGATTTTTTCGCTCTATAACCTGAGCAACAGCAGCCTTAGAGGCAGGATTCTCTTCATAATAACGACCGCTCTTGGTGCGCTCATAGGCCCCTATTGTTGTTGGCAAATATCCAGTTGTTTCATGCCATCTCTGTTGAACCTTTTCGTTCGCCAAATATTTTATAAACTCAACCACGCCTTCATATGAAGGATGTCCTTTAAGTACCCAAATAGATGTCCCTCCAATGTTTAAGGCATAAGGACCGTTTGGTAGCATTTTGGCCCAATAAGGATATACCCCAAACCCCACATCGAATCCCTTGTTTTTTACATAAGTAAGGCGATTTGCCCCCTGAAGAAGCATGGCACATTCTTGTTTAACAAATTTTTCTTCGGCTTTCTCCGCTATTCTTCCTGAATAAACGTAGAAACCATTTTGCTCCCATTCTAAAAACTTATTAAGCTGGTCAGCAAAAGGCTTCGTGTTAATCAAAAGTTTGGGATTCTCACCGTAAAAACCATTTTTCTGAGTCGCATAAGGTATATTGTGAACGACCGAAAAATGCTCCAAAAGATAGGCAGCAGGCCAGGCAGTTGTGAAAGCTGTATAACCGGCTTTCCTCAGTTTTTCAGCATAGATTTCCATTTCTTCCCAGGTTTCAGGGGCTTTGTCAGGAAGGCCTGCTTTTTTAAAAATGTCTTTATTGTAAAATAAAATTGCGGTTGAACAGTTAAATGGCAAAGAACAAAGATGTGATTTTTCATCCTTTGATTCTTTAAAAGAATAAAATTCCTTAATAATAGGCACAAATCTTGCGGCTTCGATATCTATCAATTGATAGAGCGGAACATAATCATCTTTTTGATTGTATATTGTAGATGTGTTGTATTCAGAAACCATCAATAAATGGGGTCGTTTTGAACGTTCAGAAACCTTAAAAGTATTATTAAAGCTTTCTGTGTAATTTCCGCCATATTCTAAAACGACTTTGTATGAAGAGGTTTTGTTAAAGTCATCAACTACTTTGACTAACGTATCTTCCAAAAAACCCATTAAACTATGTCTAAAATAAATTTCTTTAGGGGTTTTAGGGAAAAGAAAATAGACGCCTACTCCCACAAGAACGACTCCCGTTAAAGAGAGCGTTCGTATATATTTTGAAAAGAAATCTAACATCTTTAATAAATCTTAAGCCCACCAAAAGGCGCATCCTATAAGCTTAGGAATATACTTCATAAGAGAAAAAGGTCAAGACTTATAAAAAAAGCACCTTAAAGGGTGCTCTTTTCAAGACATAAAGGAATAGACTAAGCCGCCAATTTCTCTTCCTTGGCTGATTCTTTTTCCTGAGCCGTCCAGTTCATCCAACCATAGATATTAAAAGCGATGAAAACGGTATAAAGACCACATTGTGCCCAAATGCCACGACTTGCATCCACACACAACCATGCCATGTTGCACATACCCCAGATTAAAAATCCAATTTTCTTACGTTGGCTATTTAAAAGGGTTCCATAAATTGTAACAGCCGTTAAACACCAGGTAAAAATTGAGAATGTATCCATTGTTCGCCTTTTTGAAATAAGAAATTTCTATAAAGATAGTACATTGTGAGTTATTTTAAAATAGCTTCTTTAAAAAAGTTATTATTATAAATCTTAAGGCACTAAGGACTTAATACATCTTATATATACAGCGGAAGGGTTTTTTATATCAAATGGGTAAGGCTTATATTCACAATATTCTTCATCCCTCATGTACATTACTTTGTCAAAAACAGCATCTAAGATTGGCATATTACATAAAACAAGATATTTTTCAAAAAATTCTTGACCTATCCACATTGCCAATTCATATGTTTGTTGTTCTAAAGCCACTATCTCATTCTCAAAATTTTCATCTTGAAAACTGCCGTCGTTTATAAATTTGATAATATCAGAGGTATCCCAGCGGTTTTTTCTATATTGTTCTTTTTTAAATTTTATAAAAGAACGTAAAGTCGCTGAATCTCCTTCAAAATTTCTATAAAAATAGCTGAGAGGTTGTGGTCTGCCTTCTTTTAAAGGTGTAAAATTAGGTTCACGGTTAAAATTATGCAGCCATGACAAAAGTCCTTCGATAGTTTCGGGTGATTGTAAAGAAAATCCATCCAAATATTCTGGGATCTCTACATCACCAACTATCTCTTCCATTCTTCTTGTGCATCCAGGGAGAAATACAAATTCACCACCTGCCTTTAGCATCGCTTTAAAATGAGTCAAATGTCTTTGATCCCATTCCGCAAACTTAAAAACTGATGCATCTGTTCTATGCTATTAAACAACCCCGGCAAGCCAGAGGAGAGCTTTTCTAACTGACTAAGATCATTAAAATCTACAGTCAAGCATCTTCCCTTGTTAGAATCGTGTGGTTCATTATTCAAAAAAACCCAATT
>JAIEPD010000003.1 GCA_019749935.1 Alphaproteobacteria bacterium | reverse complement strand
TTCTTTGGCGATAAGGGGGGTTAATAACTTGGCACTAACCCACCCTTAGGGGGTCATATACCACGGCGCTCGACAATCACCTTTAACAGGCTTACAAAGTTCCAATCTTAGATATGGGTTCCATCCCATAAAAAAGCAGTTCTTAATTTAGATACGCGCGTATCTAAAGTTAAACACGATAAACCCTTGTCAACATGGACAAAGGCGGCTTTAACAGCCAGTTTCGGACCCGGCACAATCCGAGTCTAACTTACCTCCGTGTTTAAATATAGATATACAATATCAATATAATGTTAAAAATGATAGTTTTTTGAATAATCTCGCTGGATAGTAAGATCTTAAGACGAAGTTGTTTGGGTATATTCGCTGTTTATGATATAGATAGGGTAATTCTTAAGTCATTTTAGAAACTTTCATTTCTTTATAATCGCGTCGATGATTTTTTTTAATAACACACCATTCCTTCCTCAAGGAGCTAAAACCTTTTTTAAGCGTAGCTTTCAAGAGTCTCTGGGTTTATGTCTTGTTATTTTGGTAATATGGTTTTCATTGTCGATTTGGGGATATTCACCCTTTGATGCTTCTTTAAATACAGCGACTCAAAATGCAGTTAGTAATTGGATGGGGTTGCCTGGGGCGATTGCTTCCGACCTTCTTTTGCAAAGTTTTGGCCTTGCCAGCTTTATGTTTTTGATTATTGCTTGGATTTGGGGATGGCGTTTGATGCGGAAACAAACTCGAAGCCTTAATCTATTAAGATTTTTCCTAGGACTGATTGCGACTTCTCTCTTTGGAATGGTTTTAATTGCAATTCCCTTTTTCACGCATGATACCCAAGTTATCCAAGGTTCATCGAATTGGTCTAAAATTCCTTGTATAGGAGGGGTCTTCAGTTATTTGCTTTTATTAAACTGGCAAAGACTCCTTTATCAGTTTCACTTAAATGTAATGTTGAAACCTTCCATTTTCTTGATCTTAATAGGATCTCTTACATTAGCATGGTACAGCACAGGCTTATCTTTTCATCAGCTTTTTAAATCAATGAAAGCCATTTATCAAGGATTTGTCTGGCTTGTTATGATATGTGGAAAAGGATTTCAGCGAAGCTATGGGCTTACAGATACTTTGATGAGTAATAAAAAAAATAAAAACCCGCTTATCAATGAAAATAATTTTGAACCCGCTCTATCGGAAGAAATTGATCTTTTTGCACAAGAAATGCTTGAAGATGATTCTTCTGATTTTGAAGACAATATTGCTATGGAAGATTTTGAGACATTGGATCCTCCTTCATTTGGAGAAGACGAGAAAGTTGATGAGATTTTTAGCAAAGCAAAAAAAACTTTGTCAAAAAAAGAGTTTGTGCCTCCACAATCTGCTTTGTTGAACGGCGAGTATCATCTTCCTCCTATTGATTTATTGGATCATGCCGGTTCAAAAAGTACAATTAAAACAGTTCCTCAAGAAGTTTTAGAAAGTTCAGCCAAGCAACTTGAAAGTGTTCTAGAGGAATTTGGAATCAGAGGGGAAATTGTCAATATTCGTCCCGGCCCCGTTGTAACGATGTATGAATTAAAACCAGCGCCTGGCATTAAAACATCAAGAGTTATTGGGCTTGCGGATGATATTGCTCGTTCCATGAGTGCTTTGTCGGCTCGTATCGCTGTCATTCCAGGGCAAAATGTCATTGGTATAGAATTACCCAATCCATATCGTCAAACAGTTTATCTCAAAGAATTGCTTGCTTCAGCTGATTATCAGCAAACAAAGCAAAATCTTCCTTTGATTTTAGGGAAGGACATAGGTGGTCAACCTATTATCGCCGATCTTGTGCGCATGCCACATTTATTGGTGGCGGGAACGACTGGGTCGGGTAAATCCGTTTCTATTAACACGATGATTTTGTCTCTTTTGTTTAAATTTTCTCCAGACCAATGCAAATTTATTATGATTGACCCAAAGATGCTGGAATTGTCCGTGTATGATGAAATTCCTCATCTATTAGCACCTGTTGTTACAGATCCCAAAAAAGCTGTGATTGCTTTGAAATGGGCAGTTCGCGAAATGGAAAATCGTTATCGGGCTATGGCTAAGCTTGGTGTTCGTAACATTGATGGATTCAATGCAAGACTTATAGAGGCCCGCCAAACAGGGGAAGTTTTAATTCGGCGTATTCAAACTGGTTTTGATCCAGAAACAGGAAAGCCTATCTTTGAAAATCAAACCTTAGATTTTGAGGCTTTGCCTTATATCGTGGTTGTCGTCGATGAAATGGCTGATTTGATGCTGGTTGCCGGTAAGGAAATTGAAGGGGCAGTTCAAAGATTAGCCCAAATGGCTCGTGCTGCTGGAATTCATTTGATTATGGCAACACAAAGACCTTCGGTCGATGTGATCACAGGAACGATTAAGGCGAACTTTCCAACACGTATCAGTTTCCAGGTGACCTCTAAAATTGATAGCCGGACTATTTTGGGTGAACAAGGGGCAGAGCAACTTTTGGGCCAAGGCGACATGCTGTATATGGCCGGTGGTGGCCGTATTTCACGTGTGCATGGACCTTTTGTCAAAGACGATGAAGTTGAGCGGATTGTTAAGTACCTTAAAATCCAAGGTGAGCCAAATTATATTGAAAGTATTACCGAGGATGATGAACAAGTGGCGGCGCCAGCATCGGATGGAGGCGGCGACGAGCTATATAGACAAGCTCTTGAGCTTGTATTGCGTGAAGGTAAAGTATCAACAAGCTTTGTTCAGCGTCATCTCCAAATAGGTTACAATAGGGCAGCCAGAATTGTTGAACAGATGGAAAAAGAAGGTGTTATTAGTCCTGCTAATCATGTCGGCAAACGAGAAATTTTACAAAGGTAGAAATATATGAAAAAGTTTTTAATTCTCTCTTTAGCGCTTCTTTATCCTGTTGTTGCAATTGAACCTAACAAAGCGACTCATCTCCAAATTCAAGATTATCTTAACGGTATTACAGTGCTTGTTTCAGATTTTGTTCAAACCAATCCTGATGGAGATAAGGTCAAAGGTAAGATTTGGTTAAAACGTACTGGTAATGAAGGTGGAAAGCTAAGAATTGATTACGAGAAAAAGGTTCCTCAGCGTATTATTGCTCTTAAGAATAATCTTTATATTTATGATCTGAACACCAATGAAAAACCTGAACCTCAAAATCTTGGCCATATGCCGGCAGCTTTTATTCTGCAAAATGAGATTAACTTAACCAAGGATGCAGTATTCGAAACGCCCGTGAAAAGCGCAGACGGTCAGTTTTTAAGCATTCGTCTTACGGATCCAGCGCCTCTCACCTTAATGTTTAGTTTATACCCAAATGGCAACATAAAAGGTCTTGCTGGATGGGTTATAGAAGACTCACATGGTTTGATCTGTGTTGATCTCATTAATATGCAAGACAACGATCCACGCCTAGTGCCAGCTGATTTATTTATTCCACCTTTTAAAAATATCGTAGTTGGTTGATCTATGGATGCAGGCTCTAAGCCATAGTGTGATAAACTTCATTCACCTTTTTTAAGGCGCCGCTATTATCAAAGCGAAGGATGGCGATTGTTGTAAACTTTCCTAATGTTTTAGAGGTTAAGTAATAACGCACAACACAAGTTCTGCCGTCATCTCCTGCTATTTTATCAGCAAGCTCAACTTCCCAGCCGTTTGAGGCTTTTGTTAAGTCTTTTAGCTGATTTCTGAAATCTTGATCAGTTTCAAGGACAAGTTTTCCATTAATGATTTTTTTGCATTTTGCAGCAAATGGATGAGGAGAGTTCATAAAACCTCCATCTGCTGAGGTGCCCACTTCCTTTAAATAATCAATGTATTTTTGGGCAATTTCCAGACCATCAAATTTTTTGGGTTGTAAGGCAGCAGTATTGTCGTCACAAGACTCTGCAGAAGAAAACCCTGTAGTTGCAAGGGATAACGTAAGTGATAAAACTAAGGAATATATAATTTTTTTCATGATGGCCTGTTGGAATGGTGTTAAAAGTGTGCTTAGAGTTATAGTAATAAATTCAAAGTTAGTTTTTTTGCAATAAAATTATTGCAGAAGCACCATATGAATACAGATTCTTAGTTTAATCCTTAAAGATTTCTAAATATCGCCAATACATAAAGGACCTGCCATAGATCTGGTTTTCATCTTTTTGCTCTAAAATACCCAAGTCAACAAAACGATTAAGAACTTTGCTTGCGCCTTGACGGGTAAAACCTGTCCATTCTTCGATAATAGAGACATTTACAACAGGCAGCTTATAAAGCTGCATTAAAATCTCAATAGCACTAGCTGCAGCCGTTTTGCCAAGTGTTTGGATTTTCTTCATGTCTTCTTCACGAAGTGCTGTTATTTTTTTGGCAGTTTGGATGGCTTCTTGTGACATTTGAATAATGCCATCCAAAAAGAAATCAATCCATTCCTCTATGTTGCCGTGATGGTATCCTTCGAGCCGCTCGTAATATGTTTTTTGATGCCTTTTGAAGTAAGAGGATAAAAATAAAACTGGCCGCTCTAAAAGTTTGGTTAAACATAAAGTAAGAGTGATTAACATTCTTCCTGTACGTCCATTTCCATCTAAAAAAGGGTGGATGGTTTCAAATTGAGCATGAATAAGGGCAGCTTTTAAAACGGGTAAAAGCTCATCTTCCATGTGAAAGAATTTTTCCAAATCACTTAAAGCTTGATTCATTTCATGGACAGGTGGTGGTACAAAAAGGGCATTATTAGGTGTTGTTCCGCCAATCCAATTTTGAGAATTTCTGAAATTTCCAGGATCGGCAAAATGACTGGTTCGTGCCCCTTCCATAAGTTCTTTATGAATTTCCTTAATTAATCTCAGGCTTAAAGGAAAATCTTTTAGTCTTTCAAGGCCATAATTAAGGGCCTCTATATAATGTAAAATATCGTCCACATCCGAAGGTAGTTTTTCAGATGTTTTAGCCGTTGCTTCAATAGCATCGATCATGGTTGCTCGTGTGCCTTCGATTTGGCTTGAAGACGCAGCGTCTTTACAGATGTACATAAAGAGAAAAAAATCGACATCCGGCAACAGCTGAGTTATGCCATCCAATTTTCCCAACGACAAAGTTGCCATGCTGGCTTTTTGAATTAGCTTTGTTGAAAGGTAAAGCCCATCTCTTGGGGGAAATTCCTCTGGGATAAAGGCTTTATACCCTTGGGGCTGAAGGACAAATTGACCTATTTTCATATAAAATCGTTTACATTTTTTTGATCATGTAAACAGTTTACGTCATTTTGTTTACATATTCAAGGATGCAAGTCATCCTCATCCGATGGGATTTTTCAAAGGGCTTATCTTGGCCCCAACATCCTTGCATTTTTCTTATCATCAAGAATCAATATAACAAAATCGACTTACCCAATCGTTTCCAAAAGTAATATAATAAACGAAATAGCTGCTTCTGCGCTTAGGCTTGCAATAAACGTTGGAAAATGAGAGTGCTCTTCAAAAAGCGAGAATTCTGTTTTAACGGTGCCTAAGATCAAAGCTCCAGCTAAGAACGCATACATTAATGTTGCCGATACGGTATGTGTATGAGGCAATAAAAAGACTCCAATCAACCAACCCAAGACAATACCAACCATAATAATGTATCTTCCAAGCTCATCGAAGCGCCTTGGAAAATGATGACTCATTGAATGATCTTGCAGAATAAAATGAAGCCCCATAATAAAGGTAAAAGCCATCAGGGCAGACAGGCTTTCATTTGCCATGGCAGGCATCATAAGAGCGATTGTCAGGTTCAGATATGTTAAGGTGCCGACATGGGTTATATAGATGATTTGACTTGCTTCCTGACCCTTCCTTGTTTTGTCATGAGCAAGCTTCTCTAAAGCATAAAGGGTCAGAAAACCTAATAAAACAAATACAAAAACTAAAAAGATAAAGTTTTTTTCATTTCCTAAAAAATTTGAATATGTCGAATCTCTTAGATCATCTAAGTTTAACATCAAGCTTGGCAAGACATGAAGTAAGATATACCCAAGCGCAACTCCACCTGTAATAGAATTTAAAATTGATTGATCAAAGATTTTTAATTTCCTAAGACGAGGGACTCCCCAATGAACAGATAATAAAAAGACAACGCATAGCGCTGTTATGGAAAGCGATAAAAAATCTAAATTATGAGGAGTGATTCCACTTGAAATAAGGGGATGTTCAGGCGGAAGAGGATGATTATGCATAAGAGTAATCTCAACTTATGTGGTTTTCTTAATCATAAGTTTACAATCACAAACTTAATAAAAGGTAAAAAGCAGGCCTTATTTTAATAGAGCCTGCTTTTTTAACTAATAAAATAGCAGATTTTATCTGACAGAATAAATAGGAACACTACTGGCATTTTTAAAATGGCTTCCTCCATTTGTTTATCGAGATCATTGATAACTTCAGTAGTAATAACTTTTGTTAGATCGCGACGTTCTTCCTCGGTAATATTACGAGGAGCAATTCTTGTCCGTTTAACCTTTGCCTCTGCTTGAGTAATAACTACGCCCCGTTGATCAATCAGAGAGATTTTTACATCAAGTCTTCCTTCAAACTTTTCAGGAGTTTGATAATCTGGCAGTTCAATAATTGAAGCATCTCTGACTTTCACTTGAGCAATTCCAAATTGTCCAGCGGGACGAAGGCGAGCATTAACCCATTGTTCGACACCTTGGGTTAACGTTCTAGAGAAGAGGTGGTCATGTCCCAGGAGTTTTAACCGTTGGGTTAAAATAATATTTGACAAGCACAGAGGCTGCATTTAGGGGAATTTGAGGTTTAGATTCATAAGCAGATTTAACATCTGAGCCTATTCTGCTTGTACATGCAGTTAAAGCTAAACTTAGCAGCAATATAGGAAGTTTTTTTTCATGATTTTTCTCCTTTACTAAAAACTAGTTTTAAAAGGGAAGATTCAAGTTTTAATTTATAGTAAATGCTTATTATTCTACGGGAAACGCAAAGCGCAAGAACTCCACGTGCATAGGAAATGATTGCTGATAGTTTGAAACGGTGCTTTTTTTAAAGGAAGTTTGTATATCATAATACACTCCTTAATTTTGATCTTTAGACCATACTCAGGATTGCGATCAATCTAATTGATGAATTAAACCCTTCTGAGGGGATTGTCAAGGATTGTTGTTAGTTAAAATTCGTCCATCCTTTTCGTAAAATGTCTTGTTTTCAGTTGAAAACAATGGTACTCAGCGTAACAGGCGTAGACCAGTTTTCAGCAATGAATGAGGTGCAATGAAAAGATATATTATTCTTTTGCTTATCAATAGCTGGCTTGTGGTAAAAGCCGAGCCGATACTCTATATAACAAGCACAGATTCCGATACTGTTGTTAAAGTTGACGCAGGAAAAAGAGCTACGGTTGAGAATCCTATCTTTGTAGGGTCCAGGCCTCGTGCTATTGCAATCAGTCCTGATGGAGCGTTTGCGTATGTTGCGAACAGCTATGATAACACTCTTTCAGTTGTAAACCTAAAGTCAGGGAAAGAAACGGTACGCCCCATAAAAGTAGGTAAAATCCCGTGGGCTGTTTCTGTAACGCCAGATGGGAAGTATGCGTTGGTTGCAAATTTAGGCGATCATTCTGTTTCTATTGTTGATCTAGTGACGCGGGCTTTGGTGTGCCGGGATATTCGCGTTGGGTCTCATCCCTGGTCAATTATGGCGACACCTGATAGCAAATTTGCGTATGTTACAAATTATAGCGATTCTTCTGTTTCCGTTATTGATATCAAAAAAAGAGCCATAACTGGCGCTCCTATTGCTGTTGGTAATTTACCGCGTTCAATTGATATTGCTTCAAATGGCAACTTTGCGTGTGTTGCAAATTTTAGTTCTGGGACAATTTCAATCATTGATCTACAGAACCATCTTCATAAGGTTGAAAAAGTGCCAGTTGGTGAGCATCCTTTCTCAGTTGCAATAAGTCCGGATTGTAAGACATGTTATGTCACAAGCCGCGATAATTCTGAGGTTGTCGTAGTCAATATTGAAACTCGCTCCGTTGTAAAACACATTTTGGGAAAAGGGACGAATAACTCTGAGATTATTATAAGCCCTGATGGACACGAGGCTTATATTACAAAACAAAATGATGATCTTCTTTCTATTATTGATTTAGACAAGCAGGTTTTTTTAGAAGATTCTATCAGCATCCCTTCGGGGCCAAAAGGGATCGCTCTTCTTCCTAATTCAAAAAACAAAGGAATTGTAGAATGGCTATCTTATTATTGCCAGCAAATGGTCGTCTATCTAAGTAGTATGAGTGATAAGGAAGTTTTTGAAAATGAATTTAATAAAGAAAGTGAAAGCACGCGGGTTAATGCAATAGCGCTTTTGTTCTCACATGATGGCAAGTACGCATATTTATTGGATGGCGTTAATAGTAGCTTTAATGTATTGGATCTCAGCACACAGAAAACGATTGAGAAAATTAAAATACCTGGCTCTTTGAAAGGGGTCGCTCTTACTTCTGATGGCAAGTATGCTTATGTCACCAGAAAAAATGTAGATTCTGTGACGCGTGTAGATTTGCAAACCTACCAAGTCTCAAGCACTCCTTTTAATGTGGGTCTGAGGCCCCGTGCGATCGCTTTAGATTCCAAAGAACAACATGCTTACGTGGTTAATTCTTATGAGGGGACGGTTTCTGTTTTGGATTTAGTCAATAACAAAGTTGAAGGAGCTATTGCCGTTGGGCGCATTCCTATAGATGTCATTGTGCTGGACAATTGCGCTTATGTTTCTAGTTTTACAGATAATACCATATCAGTCATTAGTCTTTCTGAAAAGCGAGTGGTTAAGTCCTTGAAGGTAGGTTCTCAGCCTGGTCCTATGGCTTTATCTCCTGATAAAAAAAGGATTTACGTTGTCAATAGAGGGGATTTAAGTGTGTCGGTGATAGATACCAAAACGGAATCTGTTGTTGGGGAACCTATATCTGTTGGTTTTTCCCCAAGACGTTTAGAGGTAACCCCGGATAACCGTTATCTTTATATTGTGAATTACAATGACAATAATGTGACTGTTGTGGATGTTGCTACAAATAAAACGCTTGAAAAAAGGATAAGTGTTGGCAGAAACCCATTTGCTATTGCTATGGCAGCAGACAAAAAGTATGCATATGTTGCAAGTCGCCAGGACGGGAGTATATCGAAAATAAACTTAGCAACACACGAAGTCTCTTTTCTTAACTTTTCACCGATAAATTAGGATCGCGCTAACCGCCAAGATAGCTCCAAATGTTGCAACAACACCGGTTATAATAAGAGGTTTGTCTTTGAGTAACAGACCGTAAACAAACCAACTCGTCACAGAAATAAGTCCACACACAAAGCCAAACAGAGATACATCTTGAGCGCTTCGATGGCTCAGGATAGTTATAAATTCCGAGTAGAACAAAAATTGGCCAAGAACGCCAACAACGGTCATATATTTTCCGTACCATTTTAGCATTTTGAACCTTTTTTTGTGATCAAACTGGAATTGATTATCTCAATATACCAAATGAACTGCAAGACATCTGAACAACTCCGCAGCTCCGTCGTTCGCCATGACGCAGTAGACAACACCATTATTTTGTTGGGCATATAGAAGGGAAAAAAGGTTATCCCAGAGAAGAACTCTGAGATAACCAAAAGTTAAGATTAAGAATATGGACTTAAGTTGGTGGCGGCTGAACGCCCGTGATTATCAAAAGTGTCGAAGTTTAGCTTTTGCCCTTCTTGCAAAGTATCCAATCCTGCCTTTCGGACAGTTGTGATATGAACAAATGCATCTTCCCCACCATTGTCGGGTTGAATAAAGCCGTAACCTTTTGTTTGATTAAACCATTTTACAGTTCCAGTAGACATGGAATTTTCTCCTCCAATTAACTTAACTTGCAC
>JAIEPD010000045.1 GCA_019749935.1 Alphaproteobacteria bacterium | reverse complement strand
TGTTTTTATTCTTATTTTTTTTTTTGGTGGTTTTAAATCAGGCATTTTTTTTCCCAACCCAACACCCCCCCCCCCCCCCCCCCCCCTCCTTGTACTATATAAGGACAAAATGTAGCACTGACATTTCGCATATCTACAATATCTACCTTGTAATGGAGAGTGTATTCATAAAAAGCATCCTTCAGCCGAGTCTTTTCTTTTGAAGTCAAAGGAATATTGGTATCGATAGCTAGATCAAGATCGGATCGACGAGTAGCCGTACCTTTAGCGCGAGAGCTAAATATCCTCACTTTAGCTCCTTTGGGTAAATAATTACGTAAAACTGTTAGAACAATGTCTAAATCTTGAGGGTGTATGTCTATGGACAGCGTCACTTTTCATTTACCATTCTATGTTCCTTATACCGCCCCATAATAGGGCTGGAATAAGACATTTTAATATTTAGAATTTCAAGAACTTTCCACAAAGTATCCAATTGAACAGGAGCTGTGCCATTTTCAAGGCGTTGTATGGCTGTGCGACTAATGCCGGCCAAATCAGCCAAAGTCTGTTGGGTGATTTTGCTCTTTTTACGATGCCAAACAAGCATTTTCGAAAGTTCTTTATAAGATTGCGGTGAAAAAGTCATAATTTGCTTTTTATATAAAGCATTTTGTCTATTAAAGATGATTAAATCATAAAAAATAGGCTTTGCAAAGAAAAATGCTTTTTATAAGGAGCTTTTTGGTAATGGTTCTGCATTAATCATCATCTATATGGATTTCCCCATAAATCAGCATCTCAACTGTATTTCCATGGCCCCTTATGGTTAAACCACAGGGAAACTAACTCTTTTGGAGTTTTTCTTTACTAAAATCCTAGTTTCCCTTGTGCTTGACACAAGGGTCAATCAAGCGGTCAGTCTCGATTGTGAATCTTCGAACAAGGTTCGTTATGCCTCATTTTAAAAATTTAAAAACATAGTTGATAACGATAATACTTTTTGGATTGTAATATTATAAAAACCCATTTTAAGGCCTTGCAAACATTGGAGTGATGTTCCTAATGGATTCCTCATACTTTTGAGGGTTTAGGTTTTCTTTCGGAAAAATGTTCGGTTTATACTTAAAATGTTTTTCTTTCCACAAATGTTTTGTGCTTAAGGCCATCTGAAACAAATACCATAAGTCAGTAATTTCTTCTTCTGTCATGTTGTTATCTGGAAAAACGTAAACAGCGATATCGCCGCGTCCGACTGCATAAGCAACCTCGGCCAAAGTACCATATGCTGTTGGGCTAACAACAGCTACCAGTACATCACACTTGTTAATTTGTTCTTTGGTGATTTCCCAAACATCCATTGGATTCAGGTTTTTTAAAGGGGCGTCTGCGTATTTGCCTTCTTCCAGGACAGGTCTAAAGACCCAAGGCCCATTATGTATATAGTCAGGATAAATGATTTCTTTGTTATAAAAGGTTTGCCTTAATTCAGAGGCTGGCATATTTGGATCTACGCTTAAGTGAGATTCTTTACCGATGTGAATGATGCGGCGTGCAAAAAAGATTTTTTCCTTAACGGGAGTTAGTAGATGCCTTGTTTGGCATTGGTAGATAACAATAAATGTCAAAAAGGCCAAGAAAAAACTCAGAAGGCTATATTTTGTCCAGCGCATTCATGCTCCTGTATAAAATTTTAAATAAATTTATAAAAATATTTTTATATAAATTAAATCTAAGTAATAATTGTTTAATTAATTTAAGTTTTTATTGTTAGTACATTTAAGAGGCTCTGTCAATTTACTCATTCAATATTCAGAGATGATAAGACGTATAAGGGACATTTTTAGGGCAATTCCTGACTTTGAGGAGAAAGCTGTTGACAAAAATGCTGAGAATCCATTACAAAGAATTTATCCTTATTTTGAATATAAGGGGGTGTAGCTCAGTTGGTTAGAGCGCCGGCCTGTCACGCCGGAGGCCGCGGGTTCAAGTCCCGTCACTCCCGCCATTAGTTTAATGGTTTTTTTCTCTTCCATGTTTTCTGCGCTAGAACAAGCTAAAATGGCTTTTCTTCATGACGAAGTTCCTGTAGGGGCTGTGATTATGAAGGATGATATACTTTTAGCAAGCAGTTATAATTTAGTAAAAACAACCTCAGACCCAACGGCCCATGCTGAAATTTTGGCACTTAGGGCGGCCAGTCAAATTTTGGGCACCTCTTACTTAGAGGGTTGTGATCTTTATGTTACTTTAGAGCCCTGCGCTATGTGTGCTGCAGCGATTGCTTTGGCAAAGATTCGGTGTCTTTATTTTGGCGCTTATGATCCAAAAGGAGGGGGCGTTGATCATGGGGCGCAGATTTTCAAACATTCTCTTCATAAGCCAACAGTTGTTGGGGGAATCTGTGAAACGGAGTGTGCAAACTTATTGATCGACTTTTTCCAAACGAGACGATAAGTTTTCTTAAGTCTTTTTTTAAGTTCTGAGTGAAACCTATGAACCCCATTTTTCCAACTTTTCGTCTGCGTCGTTTAAGGCAGCATCCCGTTATAAGAGATTTAGTTAGGGAAACAGAATTAAATTTGGATGATCTGATTCATGCCATATTTATTAAAGGCGAGGAGGGAGAGAAAAATCCTATTTCATCTATGCCGGGGCATTATCAAATTCCCCTTTCAAAATTGGATGAAGAAATAGAGGAAATTGTTGATTTGGGAATCAAAAGCCTTATGGTTTTTGGAGTGCCAAGCTTTAAAGACGGTGTTGGATCCGATTCATTTAGTGATGATGGCATTATGCAAAAAGCTATTCGTCAGATTCGAAAAGTTGTGCCAGATTTGTTAATTATTTCGGACATTTGCTTATGCCAATACACAGATCACGGACACTGTGGAGTCATGGATGATCATACAGGATGCGTTGATCTGAATAATGACAAAACGCTCGAGATTTTAGTCAAGCAATCAATCAGTCATGTAAGAGCAGGCGCTAATATGCTGGCCCCAAGTGGTATGATTGATGGCCAGATAATGACAATTCGACGCGGCCTTGATGAAGCTGGATTTAGTCATATCCCTATTATGGGGCATACGGCGAAATACTCGTCCTCTATGTATGGGCCTTTTCGGCAGGCAACAGAAGGGGCGCCTAAATTTGGCGATCGCAGCACCTATCAGATGGACCCCGCTAATGGCAGAGAAGCTTTACGTGAAGCTGCCGTGGATGTTAATGAGGGCGCTGATATTTTATTGATAAAGCCAGCCCATACTTACTTAGATGTTATTTATCGTGTGAAACAAGCTTATCCTCAAATTCCATTGTGTGCCTATCATCCCAGTGCTGAGTTTAGCATGATCAAGGCTGCAGCTGCGAACGGTTGGATTAACGAAAGAAAAATTGTGTTTGAAGTTTTAACCAGCATCAAACGCGCGGGCGCTGATTTTATGGTGACCTATTACACAAAAGAAGTCGCCGGATGGATGCGGGAAAATAAGATATAAACTTTGCAATTTACGATGTATTTTTAGTTAATATTTCAACAAAATTACGTATAACATTGTTATAATTAACATTGTTATAATTTTCTGGATTTGCTGTCTTATCTGGGGTATATTACACACCTAATGGTCCTATAAAGGCATTAACGATGACTTGTTCTATTGTTAATTATAAGGATAACGAACAATTATGCCTTTCTAGTGCTGAGGATGTTCGTCAAATTTGTAAACCACTTTTCGATTTTTTCAGCATCACTGGCTTTACTTTTCAAAGAATGTACAAAGACGGTGGACGGCTTTATTTTTCGTCCTCTGAAACCTGGATTGAGAATTTCTACAGTAAAAATTACTTTCTTGCCTCTAGCTTTAGAAAATTTGAACAATTACAAACTTTCAATTTATGGAAATATTGGCCTCAACAGGATGATGTTTTTTATCAATTAATGGCTGATGCAAAGGAAAATTTTGATTACGCAAATGGAATTGTTATTATCCGAAGTTATTCAGAATATATGGATGCTTTCACTTTTAGAGCTCAGCCTAAAAATGATTTAGTTAATTATCAGTATTTAAGCGAATTTCAATATATTGAAAAATTCCTAGATTATTTTTATGTCGTTGCTGATCCTCTTATTAGTAAAGCACATAAAAAGAAAATTATTATTCCAGAAGACATCGTACAACCTATTTATATTAATAATGAAGATTTCAAAGATTATAGAAAAAGGCGTGAAGATTTTTTGTCTGCAATTAATCAAGATAGGATACTAATTGATAATGCTGAGAAGAAATTTTTCTTAAGTAAACGAGAGTCTGATTGTCTTCGCTTACTAGTGCGTGGACAGATAGCAAAAGAGATTGCACACAATCTTTCTCTTTCTCCACGGACAGTGGAAGGACATCTTGTAAACATAAAGACAAAGCTTGGATGTGCTTCTCGCTCTCAGATTGTTGAAAAAGTCCTTTCTCACCCCTGGAACCACGAGTTAATTCGAAATCTTCCAGGGAAAGAAAGTCATGAAACAAACAACGCTTAAAGAAAACCAAATCATTTCGGCAGCTGCCGTTGGCAATGCTCTTGAATATTACGATTTTGCCCTGTACGGTTTGTTGTCACCGATTATCTCAGGCTTGTTTTTTCCGCAATATGGGGCATCAGTTTCTATATTAATAACTTTAGGCGTTTATGCTATAGGCTTTGTGGCAAGACCTCTGGGAAGCCTGATTTTTGGCTACTATGGTGATAAGTATGGTAGAAAAAACGCCTTATCACTTTCAATCTTTTTAATGGCACTTTCATGCCTAATTATTGGCATTCTTCCAACGTATTCACAAGTGGGTGGATATTCAACTCTGCTGCTAACCTTAGCACGCTTTTTGCAAGGTATTTGTATGGGAGATGAATATAGTGGGGCTATTGTTTTTTCTTTAGAACATAGTGCAACACAATCATCTCGTAATTCTTCTGGTGGTTTGATTGCAGCATCAACACTTTTTGGATGTCTTCTTGCTTCACTAGTTGCTGCTTTCTTTTCATATTTTGAATCTATACAAAGTATGTGGAGAGTGTCGTTTTTAATTGGCGCTTTGATTGGGAGTTGGGGAATTTATTTAAGACAGAAAACACCTGAGACACCTGCTTTTTTACAGGAAAAGTTATCACGTTCCGAAAACAAATTCTCTCCGTTTTCTTGGTTATGGCGAGATCATAAACGTGGGTTATTGTGTGCCGTAGTTTTGTTTAGTTTGGCTGGCATTAATTCAGGATTTTCTACAACATTCCTAAGTATGTTTCTAACAAAAGAGCTTTCTTTTAAGATTTATGAATCCTTACTGATTATATCTTTTGGCTTAGTTTTTTATATAACGGGTGCTTTGTTGGCCTCGTATTTGCTGGCTATGTTCTCTCTGCGCTCGCTTTTGTTATATGCAATCTTTTTATTGGGGATAGCCGCATTGGGGATAATACCAATTTTTCAATCCGATAATCTGTTTTTTATCTTAAGCGGAATCCTTGTATTTTCTGTTTTATCGGGAGTGTTTTGGGGGTTAATAAATGCCTTTATTTATTCCTTTTTCCCAACGGCTGTTCGTTATTCTGGCATTGCTATCAGTGATAGTATTGCTCGTGCTGTTTTTGCAGGTACGGCTCCAATGTTTATGTATTTTCTAAAAGATTACTTTAATAGTATTTTCGCAGTGGATATTTATTTGGTGTTCGTCTGTATAGTTGCATTTATCTGTTGTTTGTTCGCGCCTTTTACAAAGGGATCTAGATGAAGATGGAAGCATCTGTTTCCTCGTATTGCATTTCCCAGAGGGTTCCTCTAATATTGTCATAGTTTTTATTTGATTTTTAGAGGAAAGCAATGAAAAAAGCGTTATTAATCGCAGCTGTATCTTCCCTTTCATTGATGATGTCAGCTTGTGCGCCTAAATTGGGTGGCAACGACTATAGTGCAAAAGGAGTTGGTGAAATCAGCCAAACTTTCAAAGGAACCGTTATTGCGGCTCGTCCAATCATGATCAACTCATCTGATGGAAAACTGGGGGCGGGCGCCCTTATTGGAGGCGGTTCAGGTGCTTTGTTGGGATCAACAGTTGGTGGCGGTAAAGGTCGTCTTGTGACAGGCGTTCTAGGCGGTCTTGCGGCGGGTGCAGCTGGGCATTTCTTAGAACAAAAAATGTCTGAACAAGAAGGTTTGGAATACCAAGTTCAACTTGATCAAGGTAACGTTGTGACTGTCGCTCAAGGCGTAGATCCAAAGCTTGCTGTTGGTCAACGTGTGCTTGTGATTCAAAGCGGTAAAGATCGCAGCCGTGTGGTTCCAGACGGAAGCCATTAGAATTTAGCTTAGTTATCTTTTGTTAAAAATGAAAAGCCTTCCTTTCTGAAAGGCTTTTTTTGTGCTGCACGCCTGTCAAGTTGTTTTTATTCTTGATTTTTCCTTCATTATTTATGTATCTTCCGTTTATATTTAGCGAAGGTGAAAAAATGAAAAATTTATTTAAAATTAAATGTATATGTCAGTTTGTATTTATTCTATTATTTTCATTAGAATCTTCGCAGGCTATGGAGTGTAAAGATGGTCTCTTAGATTCTGAAAATGGACCAAGAAAAGTTCTTCAAACAGAAGAAGTAAAACAAGAGCTAACTTTATCTTTTGATTCCCGAAGAACAGGAAAAGATTACAAGGTGATTGCGCAAGAAGGTGCTTCATTAAATGACTATATAAGAATCTTGAAACGTCAAAGCGTGATTGATAAAGATGAGGGGATTTATAACTACGGAGGTCAGAATTTTTTTATAGGTGCTAGATGTTATAATGGGACCCAAATCCTCACCTACCTAGAAATTGAAGAGCTAAGTAGGAATGCTCAAAAAATCACGTTTCTTTTTAAGGAAAGGTAAATTCTTTAAAAATTTTACTGTGTTAGTTTTTTTAAAAAGTTAATAATGATGTCATCATAGTTCTCCTCAGGAACTTTATGACCACAAGAAAACACATGCAAAGAAGCATCAATATTTCCTCCCATTAAAGCTTTATAGAAAGAAAATGCTGCTTGAATGGGGGCGTGTATATCATAATAACCATGAATTAGTAATGCTGGGCATTTCATTTTATCTGCATGATAAAGGGCTGAACGTTCTATAATCGTGGTTTCATTAATGCCTGCTTCTTTGGTAAAGTTGGAAACGGATCTTTCATCAGTTACTATTTTTAAATCATACATTCCTGCAATTAAGACAATACCTTTTAAGTTTTGTATTTTTGTTGCAACCATAGAGGCAACGGTCGCGCCTCTGCTTTTGCCAATTAAAATGATTTGAGAGGATTCGAGTTTTTCTGTTTCGTTTAAGTGGTTAATAACTGAAATGATAGCGTTTTGTGTAAAAGATCCACAAAAATCCGGGGGGCCCTCAGAAGCGCCATAACCAGGCTGAGAAACTGCGACAAATGTAAAGCCCAGGTTTGTATAGACCTCGGGAATGCCTCTCTCAATTACGATTTTGGCGCCAATTTTATTATCAGGCTGATGGCTATGGATATACAGGATAACCCCTTTTGATGGGGTAAGGGCGGGCTTTTGAATATAATATTCGACCTTTTTATCTTTTGTATCCATATGAGGAATAAGGCGATGCTCCATTGCGAAAGCACTTTGGGAAACTGTATTCCAGATGAAAATTGCAATGAATAAATTGAACTCATTTGAAAGATTCATGCTAGTCCAACTTTTAAGCACATATCATTGAACATATAAAAAACAGCCTCTATTTCTAGAGGCTGTTTATATTTTATCCTAAAGGAATAAGCTTTAGGCTGTTTTCCCTTTTTTGTCTGACTCACCTTGAGTTAGCTTCATAAAACGCTTACCAAGGTTTGTTGCAGCAAAGATCCAGATCAAGCAGATAACGATCACAATTGGGCCTAAAATATAAGAAAGGCTTGCCAAGGAAACGCTGCCACCGATAACAGCTAACATAGTTGATTGGATGAACGCGCCACCAGATTTGCCGGCACGGCCACCAATAACTTCAACCGCTGCCTGACCTTTTACTTTTGCTTCTGGGTCAAGTGGGATGTATGCCATTTGCTTCGTTGAGTCAAAGAGGGAATACTTCGTACCCTTTGAAAGAACGTTTTGAACTTGTCCAACGATAACAGCAACCATAACAACAGTTGTTCCAAGCATTGGCAAGAATGGATCTAGAACAGTACTCTTCCACACAAAGAAGAAGAAGATTGCAGATGTTGCTAAAACCATAAGCGGCGTAATGATCGCAGCTGTTGTCCAGCTTAAACGACGCAAAATGTTGTTACCCACAACCATCAAGGCAATCGTCACAATACCTGTCCACATCGTGAACTGACCCATAAAGGCGTTGTAATCGTTCATGTCTGGGAATGCGATTTTAATTTGACCTTTCCACACACCTTCAACAAGGTTAATGGCAATACCATAAGCCAAAACAAGCACAGCAATTAAACCTAGGTACGGATTGCTGAGAATGTATTTAAAACTTTCGCTAACAGATAATTTAGCTTTCTTCTTTTTGCCGGCACCTTCACCTGGTTGGTAAAGTTTTGGATCGGTTAGAACATTTTTATTCATCCAACGATAAGTTGCAACGATAATAAGGCCTCCAACAAAGACAGATCCCATCAAATACTTAAGGTTCACAGCAAATGAATCTACGCCTGCTGGCATGGATTTAGCATGTTGAGCGCACCAAATAATGGTTGGACCTGCAATAACCAAACCAATATTTCCTAACATACCAAATAACCCGTAGAAACGTTTTGCTTCGGTAATTTTAGTGATTTCATTCGCAAACTGCCAGAAAAGCATTGATAAAATGACGCTTCCCCAAAGTTCAGAAAGGATATAGAACAAGCTAAAGCTCCAGTTACCAATAACAGGTATAAACCAGTGTAGGTTTGGAAATGAGGTTTGATATTGGTTGATGCTTTCTAGGCTCATGTGAAGCATTTCTTTGTTTGGATAGATCACAAACGCGAAAGCTGCAAAAAAAGCTAAAAAGGGTACTAGAATTGCATAAAAAAGCTTTTCGCGTTCCATCACGTTCGCTAGTTTCACGAAGATAATCATGAAAAGAATAGCTGATGGAGTGACTCCGTAGAGTTTCAAAAAGCTGAGACATTCAGCGCCGCCTGCAGGGGCGTTAACGACCAAAGTATCTTTTGTGTCGCGCAAAATGTTGTAGTTGAAAAGAATGCAAAGCATCATCAAGCCCATAGGCAAGAATTTTTTTAATTCATAATTGTGCACTGGCCAGAAAATGCCACGCAGACCAGTAAATTCTGGTTTTTTAGTATCCGGTTGATTACTCATTTTAGATCCTTAAAGGTTGTCTCACAAAAGACAACGACCCATTACACCATGCAATGGGTTTGGCTTTTGTTTATTTCAAGGGTTAATAATTTAGGTTTTGAACATTGGATAAAT
>JAIEPD010000081.1 GCA_019749935.1 Alphaproteobacteria bacterium | reverse complement strand
CTTTTATGCTTTTATGCTTTTATGCTTTTATGCTTTTATGCTTTTATGCTTTTATGCTTTTATGCTTTTATGCTTTTATGCTTTTGCATAAATATTTTATATGTTTTGTGTCAATATTTAAATTTGATTTTGTTCAATACACATTATTTAAAACTGTTAATCATTGCAAATTATTTTTAATTCTTAAAAATAATTAACACTCTAATACATATATCAAAATTAAAAAATACTAACATAATGAGAAGTTTTTTATTTTTTGTGTTTTAGCATATTTATGTTTTTGTACATTTTGTGTTTTTACGTCTTGATGTTTTCGCATATTTATGTTTAAGTTGCTTAGAAATAATTCTATATTTTTATGTTAAGAGTTAACAATGATCATTTCGGTATTAAACCAAAAGGGAGGGGTAGGAAAAACTACTCTATCTATACATATTGCATCAACCTTGGCATTAGCTGGAAAATCTTCTTTGCTGATTGATGCAGATGTTCAAAGAAGTGCTATGGATTGGGCTGCCTCTCGTGAAATCGAACCCATATTTAATGTGGTTGGAATATCTACAAATTCAATTCACAAAGAAGTGAGACTCATGGGAGATAAATATGATTTTATAATAATTGATGGTCCCCCTCGAATTTATGACGTTGCAAAGTCTGCAATTGCCGCCAGCGATATTGTTCTTATTCCCCTCCAACCTTCACCTTATGACGTTTGGTCAGCTAAAGAGGTCGTTGATCTAGTTAACGAAGTTAAAGAAACTCTCTCCACATATAAATCCATAAAAGCAGCTTTTGTAATCAACAGAAAAATCCCAAATACTGTTATTGGAAGAGATGTTGAGGAAGCCCTTCAACACTATAATATTCCAGTTCTCAAAACTCACTTATATCAAAGAGTTATATATGCAGAAACTGCCGCGCGGGGAACTTCTGCAATCGAAGAAGATCCAGAATCAATGGCAGGAAAAGAAGTAAAAAAACTTGTAGAGGAACTTCTCCGTTTTAGTAAGCCAACAAAATCAGCTTCATAATTAGGGATAAACATAATGAGTAAAAAGAAAATAACAATTAAATCTGCTGCTCACTTAAGAGGTGTTGAAAATGCTTTAGATGCATGGGTAAATAATAATACAAATTCACCGGAAACTAGAACTGCAAGCACCAAATCGCAAGCTACTGCAGAAGAAGAAACCCGTTTTACTATAGTTATCCCCACGTATTTGCATAGGAGAATAAAAAAGAAATGTGCTGTAGAAGGGCTCTCAATGAAAAATTTATTAAAAGAAATATTGATGGATGCCTTTCCAGAATCTTAAAACTCATCACAAACTAGAAAACAAGTTACAATTTTTTCCAGAAAATTATGCTTTTACATATTAACGTATTAGCATATATATGTTTTATCTTATTTTTACACATTCAGTACCAGATATAAGTTAGAATATTTTTAACATTAAACACATAAAAACATATTTTAATATAAACATATAAGCATATTTATTATTAAATGTTTATATTTTTTTGATCATTTTGATCGATTTTGATCTTTTAGAAACTTAACATCTTTTTTACTGTTGTTTTTTGTTTACATTTTCTGTACATTGAGTTTTATAAAGGCTAATTTTCAGAAAATTTGTTTTAGCAATGAAAATAAAAAAAGTAAAAGTCCAGATAAGTTTACCAATTGAAATCGTCAATAAGATTGAGGAGGAGATAAGGGATACTTATTTGACAAAATCCGGTTGGTTTTTAAAAGTTGTAAAAGAGCATTTTGAGCAAAACAGCAATAAAAAAACCAAAAAGGTGATTGATTTAGAATTTTAAAAACATCGGAGAATTAAAGACATACATCAAAAATAACAGACGTAAGAAAGGAAAGAATCCTGTTGGCGCAGGATTCTCTACAATGGCTTCTGCATGTGAATGCGTCAAGTACAAAGACACTTTATCCTTTTTGAGGAATAATGTCAACGTTTTCATACGCATAGGCTAGGAATGTACTTAAATTGGAGACACCTATGCAGACCAAAAACGTTAAGCGTTTATTGGCAAATGATGGAATTTGCCTAATTACCCACCCTGAAGTTGCCCTAACTTTGGGAAAATCAGAAGCTATATTTCTACAGCAGTTGCACTACTGGCTTACGTCAGATAGCGAAATCGGGACTGTTTTAGAGGGAAAGCGTTGGATTTATAACTCTTATAAAGCCTGGGCTGAGAATTTGCGGATTTATTCTGAATCTACAGTTCGAAGAGCGATTAGTAAGCTTGAAAAGCTTGGGATCATTTTAACCCAGAACCTCAATAAAAAAAAATCAGATCACACAAAATGGTACACCATCAATTATGACGCTCTAAAAAATATAATTCCTGGGTTGTCTAGTCATAAACAACGGGATAGGGGAGGGGAGTCAAAACCGAATGAGCGTCTGCTCAAAATGAGCAGCCCATCTGTTCAAAATGAACACATCATTAATAATGAAAACAAAAAGGACTTCAGAAATAAAATCTTATCTCGTACAAAAATCCCTTCAAATGAAAATACACAAGCCATCTTTGAGAAAGATAAATTTAGGCAAATGGTTTTGATTTGGAACCAGATTGTTGAAGAAGGAAAAAAAACGATTGAACTGAATTCTAAGCGAATTAGTTTTTTGAAAAAAGCTTTTGAAACTAAGTTCGAGTACTGTCTTGAAAAATGGAAAGAATTCTGTAGACGAGTGGCTTCCAGTAAGTTTTTGATGGGAGAAATTAAAGCTTCCTTCAAGGCTTCCTTGGATTGGGTTCTTAAATTTGATATCTTGCAGCGCGTCTTGGAAGGAGATTACGGAGTTGGGGACAGAGTTGTCTATGGAAGAACCATTCAAAATGATTCTAAAAAAATAGAAACTGAAATTCAAAACTCACCGGAAAACCAACTCATAAAACAGTTCAGATTGAGGCTTTTAAAACGAATAGGCTCAGCCAGTTATTCGAGTTGGTTCAAAGATACAAGGATTAGAATTGAGAACAAACAACTGATTGTAATTCCTGTCTCAAAATTTGCTAAAGATTATATAAATCGCGTTTTTTTAGAGGATATCCGAAAAATCTCAATACCTGAAATAACCATAACCATAGATTCGCTGTAGTTTTTTATGTCAGTAAAAATATATCGCCGCGTTCAATAGAAAAGGAGATGTTGATAGGGGAGGGTAAATATAGAAAAGTAAAAAACTTTGTTATGGCCATTTTCTCGTACTGACTCCTAAATTTGGGAATCACGAGTTTTCTTGATGAAGTGAATTGTTAAAGTTTTGGTCATTTTTGTTAGGAGTGAAGATTATTATCTAAAAGTAGATAAGCTATTTAAGCATTTTTATCCAGTTTGTTATTGGGTTAGAATAGACACCTTAATTAGGAACTTTTTAGTTTTTGGGTATATTAAAGACTCATGCAACACGGCTTTATTCAACAACTCTTAAGGGTTGTTTTCAAGGTGTCAGAGAGCTCTCTTCCTTTTTAAAGCCGAATGCAACAAAGCAGAGAAAGTTTTGGAGGAAACCACCCAATCTCTGCTTTGTTGCAAAAGAAGACTCACAAACCCCTGAATCCAAAGGAAGTCTCTTCTTTTTTTCCTTTACCGTCAATACAAATTTATTTTTGTGGTTTTCACTTTATTCTTATGGATCTTTGCTTTGGGATTATTTCAGTTTTAAAACTCAGAAAAAAAGAAGACAGGCTGTCATTGCAATGGGTATTAAGACGATGACCTTGTTCTAAACTCAAGACATAAGCCATTCGTTAAATTATACCTCAGTTCCTTTTCTTATTATTTTCTCATGAGCTTCTTAAAATTCCCATAGATACCTTTTTAAATTTTATTTAGTGTATCTAAAAAATAATGAGGGGATTGGGGCCTTAAGGCTGACATTCATTATGTCAAAGTCAGAAGGAGTTTAAATGGCAGATATTCAAATTAGGAATCAAAAAAAGTCAGCGGCCCAAAAAGCTCTTTGGAGGGATCCTGCCTATCGTGAAAAAATGATAGCTCTTAATAGAGCCCGGTGGAAGAATCCTACGTTTAGGGAAAAAATGGCTCAGTGCAATAGGGGAGGTTGGGGTTTTGACAGCAATAAAAGAGAGGCTTTTGAAACCAAGCAAAAACTTGTAGAGGATTCCTGCAAAAACACTCCTCAAAAAAAGTCTGATTATTTGAAAGGATACCCTCGTTTTGAATAAGGAAAGCGTAAAAATATTATCTTCAAAGCTGTTTGATATTTTTAAATATGATGAAGATCCGGAAGGTGCCTTTGATTTTAGGGAATTAAGACACTTCTATAAGGGGTTACCGTCAGAGACAAAAAAACAAATCACACAAGACGCATTGGCGTTGGATCCAGATGTAGAAGCTGTGCTTGATAAGATAGGCCGCAAGAAAAGAGAGCCGGAAGATAGTAAAGAAGCAGAGGTGATGGACCGACTTGAAACTGTTATGAAAAATGCCTTATTTGAAATGAAAAGCCTTGTTGTGTCAAACAGCCCTGTTGATCATAACCTAACGCAAAAAACTGATTTTGCTCAAATAGCTGCTCTTTTTTTAGAAGGACTCATCTCTACCGCTGCTGATCTTGCTGAGTTTTCTCATCCTGGCGCTGGAGCTTATTTATACTCTGAGATTGAGGCTGGTGCTAAAACAAAGGGGCTTGAGAATAAAGATATCACCACACAAAAAGAATCTATTCATGATTTGGTTTCTGATTCTGATTTGTCCCTTGATGATGTGGAAATAGCACTGAATCATTTGGGACAAACCCTTTCCAACACTCTTTTTAAAGAGTTATCTGAGTTGCCAAAGCCGTTTCAAAACCAAGAAATGGTATTAAGAGGCGTTGAGGTTTTGTTGGTGAATCTTCTTTATAAAAACCTTGACGATCCTCACCTCGTTTTGGATCAGTTCTGTGACCATGTTCATAGTGCTCTTACCCATTTAAGTTATCAAGGCAATCTTGCAGAAAAAGGAAAAACAGAAACCACTCATTAAGACAAAATTGAAAATTGGGTTTCCCTCTCATTTGCTTTGAGTGAGATTTTGGTGAGGCTTGTCTCCCTCTATCTTGATCTCTCGGCAAAATCTATTTATAAAAAGGCGATCAAGCCCCTAGCTTTCCCTCGTTCGTTTGTGGTCAAGATAAGAAGGTTTAAGGCTATAACTACCTTACCTTTCGCCTTCTTCATAGATAGGGTAACTGGCACACTGTTGCAGCCAAGAGATACGCCCTTCAGCTTTGTATTTTTTCTTAAGAGCAAATTTGATTTTACCTTTCATGTTTTGACCCATGTCTTGAAACTCTTCTTCATCCCAGTCAATCATCTCTAGGTCTTTCTTGTATTTTTCTTGATAAGTTGCAAGGAGCACCCGAGCATTTTCAGCGATAAGACCTTTTTCTGAGAACTCAACCAGCGAATGACACTCTTTGCAAATCGGATAGGAGTTGGTACTTTTTCTATCGAGAGGTTCCAGTCCGCAATAAGTGCAAAAGTCATTTTGTTTATAAAGAGCTTCTTGGCATTGAGGGGAGCAAAAAAACTGATCCTCTCTTTTTTTCTCAATCTCTTTTTCACAATAAAAACATTTTCTTTTTCTATACTTTTGCACAATTAGATTCCACTGTAAAATTTCAAATTATCCTAACGATAATTTTTATAAATGCAAGTTGTTTCCTGAATCTATGAGAAAATTTCAATTTTCTTTTGAAAAACCACTATTTTTAGTGTCTGGGGGGAATTTACTCTCAATCAGCATCGGAACTTTAGTGTGTAAAGTCTGCTTAAAGAAGGGAATTTTAACTCCTACAATGACCGCCAGAAGGATTCATTTTAAAAAACAAACAAAAGATTTTTACTAAGAACCTCGAGAAAACCTAACTCTTGCTTTGATTTATAAAAGTTTAATTTCATAAACTAATACCAAAAAATAAGTTGCCTACCTTGACCTGATTATGAAAGGATGTGCCTATATTTTAAGCAAACAGGTTAACCTTTTGTTAAACATTTCCTTTGGCGAAGAGAAAAGGGAGTTATCCAAAGAGTTATCAACACCTTTTGTGAATTTAAGGAATCAGTATGAATCATGAAATAAAATCAATTGGTAAACAATCAGTAAACAAATTTTTACAAGACAAGCCTTTACCAAACCAGGCAGAGGAGGGGGCGTCTTCATCAAAAGAGCCTTCCTTTCAAGAATCTTTTCAAAAAAGAAAAAAAAGCCATAAACCTCAAACGCCTGAACAACAGGCAAAAAGAGAAATCTTTAAAAAAGCTTTATCTTGGTTATGTAAAACCTTTCCTGATTGTTTTGATCTATCCAATCCAAAACCTCTCAAGAGGCGGATAGAGGCTGACATTTTCATTCACCTTTCTGAAAGCAAGATAGTGATCTCCAAGCGGTCGATTCGAAACGTTCTTGCCTTTTATGTTCGTCAAAACAAATATCACAAGGCTTTGTTAGAAAATCAGCATCGTTTTAACCTGGAAGGAAACCCGTGTGAAGAGATAAGTTTAGCTGATAGAGAATACGCTAAGGCTATCTTGGAGATGAGAGAAGAAACAACGGCCATGCGGCATAAAAATAAGAATAAAGAGACCGTCAGTGAAAATAACCCAGGAGATAAAGAGCAAGCTAAGGGAAAATTATGAGCGGTTAGCTTTCTTAGAAGCTATCAATGCTTTTTACCAGATAAAAGGGTTAGTGACAGAAAACTCAGGCAAAAAAAGCTCCTATCACGCAGAAGAAGCCCTTTACCAGCTGCATCAGCTTTTTCTTAACCTTCTTCAAGAGGATCATACGATCAAAGGTTCAGAGGTGAGAAAAATCCAGAGACTTATCAATATTATTGAAGAAGATATGAATAGGATTACGAGCAATACGGGCATCATTCTTGATACGGTTCAAAAAATCAGAGGGGTTTTTACAAACTGAGAGGGGGAGAAAAACTTTTTAAAGGCAAACAAAAACTCTACTCCTTAAAAGCACATCGGTATAGGCTTGGCCTGGCACCTAGTTATGTTGCGAGGCTCTTGGATTTCTGTGGAAGATTTAGAGCAATATGAATAGGACCGGTAAACCCATTGTAATAGGAGGACTTATCAAATTTGCCAATCTTTACCAAGTTTCTCCCAGTTATTTTCTAGGGGGCTTGCCAGTTCATTGAAAAAGAAGAGGGGAGGGGATTGATGATTGGGTTTTTGAGAGTCCGTTCCATCTTGTTTCTTGCTTTACGCTAATTTTTAGGTATATTGAAAAATGAAACTATTCATTTTTAAAGGGAAAAGGATTTATTTATGACAACAGGAAAAACAGAGCTTGTAAATTTTGTGGCAAGCGAAACAAAATTCACAAAAGTTGATTCACAAAAAGCTGTTGAGGCTGTTTTAGAGGGGATTAAAGATGCTCTTAAAAAAGGAGAGGAAGTTAGACTGATTGGTTTTGGGACCTTCGCTATTACTAAAAGTGCAGCTAGGGATGGCCGTAATCCAAGAACAGGGGAGACGATCAAAATAAAAGCATCTAATAGACCAGTCTTCAGGGCTGGAAAAGAACTTAAAGAAGCGGTTAATAAGATTTAATTTATTAGGATTTGAAAGGAAAAGAGCTGACGATGAGACTAAAAAGAAGACATCTGCGCACTATTCAGCCTCTCTCTCCTTTCAAAAACCCTCTTTTCTTAAAAATCCTTTTCTTTGGATTGGTCTGATTGTTGCTGTTTCTTAACTATTGGAATATTTATTTGTTGATACCACGCTGAATGTTTTCAGAAATCTATCGATTGTTACGTCAAAAACAAGGGATAGGCGCAAAGTCAGAGCATTATGGTTACGAAAAAAAAGCAAATAAGTTAAAAATGAAGAAGTAATCTGCTTTTTCTCTGAAACATCTTTGGTTTATGAGGGGACACCGAGATCCAAGACCTCTATCTGATTCTGCTCCTTCTATGAGATGTGTCAACTCATTACAAAAAAATTATTTTTCAAGAAAAATACATTTTCTATTTTTTCGCATAATTTTATTGAATTAATATTTTGCGTGTGATATTGAATTGTTAATTATTCGCAAGTTTCAAAGACTAAAAATATGACTGCTGGTTTTTTTGTTGGCCGGAAAGAAGAAATCCAAAAGTTAGATTTTCTTTTGGCTAAAAAAAAGGCAAGCCTTGTTGTGATTAGAGGAAGACGGCGCATTGGTAAAAGTCGTTTGGTTGAAGAATTTTCGAAAAAAAAAACAGTTTCTTCGGTTTTCAGGGATCCCCCCAACAGAAGCCATTACCGCTCAGACGCAGCGGGAGATATTTGCTAAACAAATAACAGATCAATTGGGATTACCAGGGCTTGCTGCGACGGACTGGACTGATCTTTTTACACTTCTTGCAAGACAAACTCAAAAGGGCCAGATTGTGATCCTTTTGGATGAAATTTCCTGGATGGGATCAAAAGATCCAACTTTTCTTGGAAAACTTAAAAATGCTTGGGATCTGGAGTTTCATAAAAATCCCCATCTTATCCTCATTCTTTGCGGGTCTATTTCTACATGGATACAGCAAAACATTATCAGCAGTACAGGTTTTTTTGGCAGAATCTCTCTCGATTTAACGCTTGAAGAGCTTCCTTTGAAAGACTGCTCAGAGTTTCTTGAAAAACAGGGATTTAGGGGCTCTGTTTACGAAAAGTTCAAGATTTTATCTGTAACAGGCGGCATTCCTTGGTACCTTGAACAGATTCATCCCAAGATGAACAGCGATGAAAACATAAAAAACCTTTGCTTTCGAAAAGACGGGATTTTGGCTAAAGAGTTTGATCTGATTTTTCATGACCTTTTTTCAAGGCGGAGTCATCTTTACAAATCTATTGTTGAAATCCTTGCGGATGGACCTTTAGAGTTTGGTGAGATTTGTAAAAAACTTGAGTATGCCAACAGTGGAGTTCTAACCCAATACTTAGAGGACCTTGCCAAAGCAGGGTTTATCAGCCGAGACTATACGTGGCTTTTGAAATCAGGAAAAACCTCTAAGTTGAGCCATTTCCGCTTGACTGATAACTATTTACGTTTTTATCTCAAATATGTTGCGCTTTACAAAAACAAAATTATGGCAGATGTGTCAAACAGCGTTCAAAATTGACCAGGTGTCAGCGTCCAAAATTGACCACCCTATTTTCAAAAAATGAGTGTT
>JAIEPD010000024.1 GCA_019749935.1 Alphaproteobacteria bacterium | reverse complement strand
TCATATTTTATCTTTGGAAGTATTAATTTTCTTCTAATATTTTGGGAAAATATCTGAATTTTTGAGATATTTTTTATGAAAATGCCTGAAATTGATCCGCGCTAACAGAATAAATTTTGGAACATTTTGAAAATATATTTTATGAAATAAAAACAATAGAATATATATTCTTTTAAATAGGTCATATTATTTTGTTTTTTATTGAAAAAATCTCGCGTATCAGCAATTATTAAATAACTATTTATTTTTACGAGTTCCGTATGAAATTAGCAAAAATACTTTTTGTCATTTTAAATATGATTATAAGTTCTATTTGCTCGCAAGCGGCCACAAATGAAGCCGATTTTACAGAAATAGAAGATTGGACTGGGAGGTATGTTTTAAAAGACGGTTCAGTCGTTATGCGTACAAAAACTGCTATAAAGTTTGACGCGACTGGATCAAATCTTTATGCACAGGATTTATATTCAGTAAGAGGGGGAAAAATTATCAGGGTTACAAGTGATCAATCCCCCAGATTAATCTATTATAATCCAAGAAACAACAAAATGTCCTTACCTATAGTTTTGCCATTTGATTGTTCACGTAAAGAATTTGTCATGCGCCTAAAACGTACTGGCCTTTATAAAGCAACCGAAGAAGAAAATAACTGGTGCAGGGAGCTTGCAAATTGGGAAGAGACGTTCGAACTTTCTCCAACAATGACAATTACCCATAAACCAACAGAGTTGATTCTTACAAGAAATAGCCAGGATAGAACAGAATACAAAAAAGGATTAAAAGTCGATGGAGTTATATTCCATGTTCTTTTCACAAGAGAAGAGTTCAAACAAACGTGTGATCGTTATAGCGAACGTACCGCCATCACCGAGCCTTAAAAGCAATAGTGATGACGGTTGAATTTTTTACTAAGCAGCGATAGCTAGTTCAGGCTCTTTATAGCTAAATCCAAGGTCTCTAGCTGCAGCTTGATGCGTCATCATGCCTTTGTAAACATTGAGACCATTGCGCAAATGAATATCATCGAGCAGTGCCTGACGATACCCTTTTTGAGCCAAAGCTACAGTAAATGGCAATGTTGCATTGTTTAATGAAATTGCTGACGTTCTAGCAACAGCACCTGGCATGTTAGTTACGCAATAATGCATAATACCGTCAACGGAATAGCTAGGATTTGCATGGGTTGTTGGGCGACTTGTTTCAAAGCATCCGCCTTGATCAATAGCAACATCCACCAGCACAGATCCAGGACGCATTCTTGATACCATATTACGCGTTACCAACTTCGGTGCAGCGGCTCCTACAACAAGGACAGCTCCAACAACTAAGTCAGCCTCTAATACATGTTTTTCAATCGATTCTTGTGTTGCAAAAATTGTTTTGATGCTGCCATTAAACTGCCAATCTAATTCATAAAGACGCTTAAGACTTTTATCAATAATGGTGACATCAGCGCCCATTCCAGCTGCAAAACGTGCAGCATTAGCACCAACAACACCGCCGCCAAGAATAACGACTTTTGCAGGGGCAACACCAGCCACACCGCCCAAAAGAACGCCAGAACCACCTTGCCCTTTTTCGAGCATCCAAGCGCCTACCTGTGCAGACATACGCCCAGCAACTTCGCTCATTGGTGCCAGTAATGGAAGGCCGCCTTTTGAATCTGTAACCGTTTCGTAGGCAATAGCAATACAAGAAGAATCCATCAAACCTTTTGCTTGTTCAGGATCTGGAGCCAAATGGAGATATGTAAACAAAACTTGTCCAGCGCGAAGCATTTTACATTCTGCAGCTTGGGGTTCTTTTACCTTAATAATCATCTCAGCAGAAGCAAAAACTTCATCAGCTGTTGCAGCAATTGTTGCGCCAACTTTTTGATAATCTTCATCACTAAAACCTGCGCCTGCACCCGCCATTGTTTGTATAACAACCTTATGACCTAGTTGAACAAGTTCTCTTGCAGAAGCTGGAATCAAACCAACACGATATTCATGATTTTTAATTTCTTTTGGTACACCAATAAGCATTTTTTGCCCTCTGTTAATAAGCCTAAAAAAAAAGCTACCTCTTCAAGTTTCAACTAAAAAGATAACTTTTTACCATTTTTCTAAGTTATCGGAATCTAGCACTTAATTTTGTAATTTGCCATAGAAAAGCGCTAATTTACCGAAAATAATGAAAAGATTTCTTGAGTATTAGCATGGGAAATAGAAAAAAGATGGCAGCCATTTCCAATACCTTTTGGAAGTATAAATGTCATTTCTTCACCTTTTTTCTTTTTATCCATTTTAAAAAATTCCTGGGCTCTATCAGAAAATAGCAATCCTTGATAATGCGTTGGCATGTTTATAGAATTAAGATAATTTTTAACCCTGTCTCTGTCCTGAGCACAGCAAATATTTTGCTGAACAGCAAGATCATAAGCCGCACAAAGGCCCAAAGAAACCGCTTCACCATGCAAAAGACTGTTTCCATTTTTCGTAATCGATTCAAAGGCATGCGCAAACGTGTGACCTAGGTTCAGATATTGTCTCGTCCCCTGATCCTTTTCAAACCAATCTTGGCCGATGATTTTAACTTTTAGCTTAATGCTTTTAGAAATATATGACGGTAGCAAATTCATATCAGTTAATATTTTTGCATAATCCTGCTCTAACGCATCGAACAAATTTTTGTCTTGAATAAGAGCATGCTTTGTAAGCTCAACAAGGCCAGAAGCGATTTGCTTTTTACTCAGCGTTTTCAAAAATGCCGTATCCGTAACAACCAATGAAGGGAAATGAAAACTGCCTATTAAGTTTTTTCCAAAAGCACTATTAATGGCTGTTTTGCCGCCTATTGAGCTATCGACCTGTGATAAAAGTGTCGTCGGCAAATATATCCAAGGAATTCCTCTCAAAAGGATACTCGCAGAAAAACCCACAACATCCCCTATAGCCCCGCCGCCAATAGCAATAAGAGTCGTTTGCCTATCGATGAAGGGAAGTAATTCATTTTCTAGAAAAATAAACGTTTCTAAGTTTTTGATAGACTCATTCCCTTTAAGGGGAATGGACAAAATATCATAAGAAGATTTCTTTAATGAAGGAAGAATCGTTTCTGTAAGCAAAGGTGTTAATGATTCATCAAAGATAACAACAATACGAGTAGATTTTAGATAAGGACCAATTAAAGACCCTAGCTGATCTAAAAGCCCACCGCCAACAATGACGGATTGCTGGTTAAAGTAAGAAAATGTATCAAAGGTTTTCAGATTTAAACCGACTTAAGTATATAGTGTCGTGGGTGATTGGTGCGAACAAACTCGCTGGTTGCTTGAATCACACGCTCAACCGTTGCATTGGTCGGCTCGTCCAAGGTTTGTACGTGAATATCAGCGTGTTCGTAAACAGGGTAACGCTCTGCAATCAATGCCTCTAGGGTTTCCCTTTGATTTCCTTCTGTTAACAAAGGACGATCATTACGCCTTGAAACACGGGCTACAAGCGTATCAAGGTCAGCTTTAAGCCAAACTGAAATCGCTTTCTCTTTGATAAGATTTCGCGTTCCATCATTCATAAAAGACCCGCCGCCTGTTGCCAGAATATGGGTTTCCTGATCAAGAAGGCGTGATATAACGCGATGCTCTCCACTTCGAAAAGCCTCTTCACCAAAAACAGAATAGATCTCTTTGATAGGGCAACCTGCTGCGGCCTCTACTTCATGATCGGAATCATAAAATGATAATTCTAGGCGTTTTGCTAAACGCCTTCCAATACTTGTTTTGCCGCAGCCCATCAATCCTACCAAAACAATCGTTTTGGGCGGCATAAAGCTTATGGTCGGCATATACGAGCGAGAATTTTGCTGATAGTCTTTCATTTTTTAAGATTTAACTGAAAAATTTGTGAATCTCAACAAAATACTTACGATTGACTCAAGAAACTTTTGAAAAGTTTTGATTATGCCCGAAGTGTTTTAAAAAGATGGGCAAGTTCTCAATGAGCCTCATCCCAATTATTTCCAATACCTACATCAACAACAAGCGGAACCGACAAGGACACAACTTCTTCCATCATTTTTTTCAAAACAGGAATGGTTCCTTGGGTGTTATTTTCAGGAATTTCAAAAAGAAGCTCGTCATGAACTTGCAAAATCAAGCGCGCCTTTGAATTATTCTCCATTAAATAATCATATATTTTGCGCATTGCTTTTTTAATGATATCAGCATTGCTGCCCTGCAAGGGTGCGTTAATCGCCTGACGCTCTGCAAATTGACGGGACATGGGATTGTTATCATTAATGCCTGGTGTATGGCAGCGTCGCCCCCAAAGTGTTTCAACGTAACCTTTATCCCTTGCCAAGGTTTTGTAACGTTGCATATAGCTTTCAATCCCTGGATATTGATGAAAATATGCCTTAATAATTTGGGCAGCCTGACCTGTTGGAATCCCAAGTTGCTGAGATAACCCAAAGGGACTAATGCCATAAATAATACCAAAATTTATGGTTTTTGCTTGACGACGATGATCTGTATCAACTTGACCCAAAGGTATCCCAAAAATTTGAGAAGCTGTAATTTTATGGATATCTTCACCCTTTTGAAAGGCTTCGATCAAAGGCTGAACCTCTGCCATATGCGCGAGCAAACGCAATTCAATTTGTGAATAATCCAAAGAAACAAGCTTATAGCCATTCTCAGGGACAAAAGCACTTCGGATTTTGCGCCCATCTTCGGATCGAATAGGGATGTTTTGAAGGTTAGGGTCAGATGACGCCAAACGGCCCGTTGCAGCCCCCACCATAGAAAATGATGTATGAACACGTCCTGTTTTAGCTTGAATCGCCTGCGTTAAACCATCGATATAGGTCGACTTTAACTTAGAAAGTGCCCGCCAATCGAGCATTCTGGCCGGCAAAGAATGCCCTTGTGCCGCAAGGTTTTCTAACACATCCGCATCCGTTACATAAGCCCCTGTTTTGGTTTTCTTAGGCGCTGGCAAGGATAATTCATCAAATAGAATTTCACCAACTTGTTTAGGGGATCCTATATTAAATGTCTTACCTGCAAGTTTATAGATCTCTTCCTCTAGAACCAAAAGACGCTTTTTAAAATCCTCTTCTAAATTTTTAAGGATGTTGGGATCAACTTTTATACCCATTGTTTCCATCTTGGTAATAACAGGCACAAGGGGGCGCTCAATTCGCTCATACACCGTATTCAAATGTTCTAATTGAAGTCGCGTTTTTAAAAGACGGTAGAGCTTCAATGTGATTTCAGCATCCTCTGCGGCATAGTCTGTTGCTTTATCAACGGGCACTTCATCAAAGGTTTTTTGATTTTTCCCCGCTCCAGCCACGTCACTAAATTTAATTGTGTTATGATTTAAATGACGAAGGGCCAGTTCATCCATACCGTGGCCATTTTTGCCCGCATCTAAGCAATAGGATAGCAACATCGAATCATCAAACGGTGTTATATCAAGGTCATATTTTTTTAAAATAGCCAAATCATATTTTAGGTTGTGTCCCACCTTAAGGATACCTAGATCGGTTAACATGGGCCTTAAAATATCAACGGCTTCTTTTAAAGGGATTTGCGGCGTATCAGTTTTATGAGCCAAAGGTACATAGCAAGCCTGAATCCCATCTTTATCCTCTACTGCTATAGAAAATCCAACAAGATTCGCCTCTATAATGTTCAGGGAAGTTGTTTCTGTATCAATGGCAACAGTGCCTATTTTATAAGCCTTTTCAATCCATTCTTTTAATTCACTAACGGTTGTAAGGCATGGATAAGATGGTTTTTGGGCCTCTGGTTTTGTCAAATTATAAAAACGAGATAACAGCGCATTAAACCCTTGTTCTTTTAAAAAACTTTCCCGAAAATCAAGATCTATTGGCCTTGGCTCTAATTCCGTTAAAGGAAGCGGCATTGGAACGTCACGCACCAACGTTACCAATTTATAAGAGATTCGAGCATTTTCAATGTTATCCATCAACGCTTGACGGCGTTTGGGCTGTTTAATAACAGCAAGGTTAGAGAGCAAAGTCTCAAGATTTCCAAACTGATTAATTAATTCTGCTGCCGTTTTAGGGCCGATACTTGGCACCCCTGGAACATTATCGGATGAATCTCCTGCCAGTGCCTGAACATCTATAACTTTATCTGGATAAACACCGAATTTTTCAAAGACTTCTTCCCGTTTAATGGGGCGACTTTTAATAGGGTCAAATAAGGACACCTTGTCATCAACCAGCTGCATTAAATCTTTATCAGAAGAAACAATGACAACCTCATACCCCTCAATTTTTGCCACTTCGGCATAGGTTGCAATGAGATCATCGGCTTCAAATCCTGCCATTTCAATCGATGGAACTGCAAAGGCCCTGCATGCATCCCGAATTATGGAAAACTGAGGGATAAGATCCGGCGGAGTGTCTGGGCGATGCGCCTTGTAATCAGGATAAATTCCTTGGCGAAAGGTTTGGCGTCCAGCATCAAAAATAACTGCGATTTTCCCGTGATTAATTTGCTCTAATAGCCTAATCAGCATATTGCAAAAACCAAAAACAGCACCCACCGGTGTTCCATCAGGGCGTTTTAAAGGGGGCAGGGCGTGAAAAGCCCTAAATATGAAACCAGACCCATCAACGAGATAAAGCTTTTGCATATGGCGTGATCAATTTAGAAATGCTGTGGTCTAGTTATAGCAGCTTCCCGAAATAGAGAAAGAGTGTATTTGTTTTTGATCGATTGTTTCGTATTCTCGAGGCTAGAGAAGTTAAACAGAGAAAGTAATCTAATTCCTAAAGGCTTGAGTTGGAAAAGGAGAAATTAAAGGCTAGAAGATAGCTGCAGATATAGTTCTGGCTTTTGCGGGGCCCACCTGGAAACCCCAAAACGGCCTTCCACCCCAGCCTCACAACAAAACTCTTGTCCCTTTTTATCACTTTTAAAAAGCTTACAAAGTTCCAATCTTAGATATGGGTTCCATCCCATAAAAAAGCAGCTTATCTTTAGACACGCGCGTATCTAAAGCTAAAACACGGCAAACCTTTGTCAATATAGGGACAAAGGCGGCTTTAACTGCCAGTTTCGGACCCGGCAAAAGTCGAGTCTAAACTTACCTCCATATTTAAATATAGATATATATTATTAAAAAACACAATGTGTTTTTAGATTGTGAAATTAGTGAAAAGGTCTTATTTTGAAAACTCAATCTTTTCTGATAGTTAAATCATGCGGTTAAATTATGCGCAAATTCACCGATAAAAAACTTTTGATAGCAAGCCATAATGCGGCTAAGCTTCGCGAGATCAAAGAGCTTTTACTGCCTTTTGGCCTGGAAATTATTTCAGCGGCGGATTTAAATATTGAAGAACCCGAAGAAACAGAAACTACCTTCGAAGGAAATGCTCACCTCAAAGCCCTTCATTGTGCACGTATCAGTAAACTTCCCTCTTTGGCAGATGACAGTGGACTTGTGGTGCATGCATTGAACGGTCAACCTGGAATTCATTCAGCCAGGTGGGCAGGGCCTCAGCGTGATTACACAATGGCCGCCAATAAGATTAAAGATGGCCTCTCAGGACAAAATGATTACAGTGCCTATTTTATTTGCACACTTGCTCTCGCTTGGCCGGATAATCATGTTGAAACCTTTGTAGGGCGATGGGATGGCACACTCACGTTTCCGGCGCGCGGATCGAACGGGTTTGCGTACGATTCGATCTTTATTCCAAACGGTTACCAAATAACGGTGGGTGAAATGCCGCCTGAAGATAAGCAAAGACTGTCTCACAGAACTAAAGCCTTTCAGCAACTCGTGGAAGGGTGTTTTGGGTAAATCACCTCTCTCACTTTACATCCACTGGCCGTTTTGTTTGTCGAAATGCCCGTATTGTGACTTTAACAGTCATGTGCGGCAAACTATCAATGAAATGGCGTGGCAGAACGCTCTTATCCATGAACTTAAGCGGACTTTTGAACAAACTGGCCCACGGGAACTGCAGAGTATTTTCTTTGGTGGCGGGACTCCATCCTTAATGCATCCTAAGACAGTGGGCGCAATTATTGAGGCTGCTATCACTTTGTGGACACCCAGCCAGGATTTGGAAATTACGCTGGAGGCCAACCCCAATTCAGTAGAGGTTAACCGTTTTAAGGAACTGCGGCAAAATGGGGTTAATAGAATTTCAGTTGGTATTCAGGCCTTGAATAATCCTGATCTAAAACTTTTGGGGCGCCAGCACAGTGCTGACGAGGCTATGAAGGCTATTGAAACAGCATGCGCCACCTTTGATCGTGTTTCTTTTGATTTGATTTATGCACGGCCTGGGCAAACATTAGAGGCATGGGAGCAAGAACTGTCCAAAGCATTAACCTTTGGCACAACCCATTTATCTCTTTATCAATTGACAATCGAACCAGGAACGGCTTTTGCGCCCCTTTTTGCACGCGGGGATTTAGTTCTGCCTGAAGAAAACCTTTCCGCTGACATGTTTGAATTAACACAAAACATGATGGAAAGGCACGGCATGCCTGCTTATGAGATTTCAAATCATGCAAAACTAGGGATGGAATGCCGGCATAACCTTGTTTATTGGCGATATCAAGATTATACAGGCGTTGGTCCAGGTGCCCATGGCAGATTAACTTTGGGTGGTAAAAAATATGCGACCCGCCAGAAAAAATCACCCGAAGCATGGCTAAAAGCAATCACAGAACAAGGTCACGGCGATGAAGAAGTACTGGAGTTAACCGCAGCAGAACAAGATCACGAACGCTTAATGATGGGCCTTCGTTTACTTGAAGGGGTCGATGCTTCGTTAATAAAGCTGCCTCTTGATCAAACTATTTCTGTCAAAGCCTTGGATTCTTTGGTAGCTGAGAAATATCTTAGAAAAGAAAATTCATATCTTATCGCAACTGCCGCTGGCAGGCAGCGGCTGAATGCAGTATTGGAACATTTGTGGAAATAATAACGCAAATTCTGAATTAAAAACGGATAAGCTGCTAGATAGATCCTTATGTCTTGGCAAAGTGCTATAAAGATGGTACCAGGAATGGTTAAAGGAAGAGGATGGCCATCCTCTTCCT
>JAIEPD010000056.1 GCA_019749935.1 Alphaproteobacteria bacterium | reverse complement strand
TGGAGGGGAATAATATATGTTCACAGGGGTCAATAAACTTGGCGATAAGGGGGGTCAATAAACGTGGCGCTTGACATGCAGAGAACAAGCATGCCTTCGTTTTGTTAATAACAAATATCAAACAAACTACTTTCCATGGAATACAACAGGCATTATTTCTGCAAGCGGAAATGAGGCTATAGTGGCTGCTCAAGTGACCAATCAAAGCAATCCTTTAGGTATATTAGCTTCTATAGATTTTCATACTCAGCAAATCAAATGGGGCAAAGCTTCTCAACACAACATACCATCAGCACTTTATTTTGATTCCATCAATAATCGCACACTGACTGCTAGCTCCAATTCATTAGGCACAACTATGGCCATGTTTAATCAAGATTCTGGAGCTCTTTTGTGGGAATATTTATACTCGTTTAATCTTGCTGCTATTGGTTCATTTGCGTTTAATCCCACTCAACCCAATATAAAAACATATATTACTGCAGGGGTAACAAGTGATCATAAGATAGCTTTTAGCACATTGAATATGGACGGCTCTGTTCGTTTTTATGATACATTTTTTCCTTCTGGGACATCCAGCAAGGTAAATACTGTCTCGGACTTAGCAATTGATTCAGTTTTTCACGTTTATTTTGGAGGATCTGCGATTCAAAGTGCTACAGGACAAATAAAAGCAATGATTTCTTCCGCAAACTCTCTATCACATACATTTATGGGAGGAGATGAGAGTCAAATTAAAAAGTTGCTTATAAATAATGATATTTTGTATGGAATGGGTGATATAACAGGTCTACTCACATCCACCAAAAAATCAACGTCAATGCTGATTAAAATGGATGCATATAGGGGCACTCTTCAGGATGCTGCTTTGATTAGTAGCGTTGATTCAGAAGATGTTTATAGCCACGCTTTATTAACGCAATCGCTCATAAATCATTTAGAGCTTGTTGTTAGTGTTGGCAATCAAACAGCCATTATATCGATCAATGAAGATACGTTTACTCCTAATAATCTCCCTTCAGGGCTTATTTGGAGCAACAATATTTTGTCAAGCTTAGGTGCAAGTTCTTATTTTATGTTCTACAATACCATGAGTTTTTCAGCAAACCCGACTGATATATGGAGCAATGCTCGGAATATTGCCGGTTATACTCCTTCAGAGGTAATATATGCGCAGCCATCAGCCGCACCCACATTAACGCCTACTGAGGCTCCTGTGATTGCACCATCATCAACCCCAACTGAGATGCCAAGTGAAGTTACATCCTCTCCAACACCGGATCAACCAACAAACAGTCCTACAAAATCAGAAGAACCTAATCAAAATTCTTCAGTAAAACCCTCCAAGTCCTCAACTAAGGCACCGACAAAGGCTCCAACTCAAACACCTACGGCAAAACCCTCACAGGCACCGACGAAAGCTCCGACTCAAGCGCCTTCCGTAAATCTCTCTCAGTCACCAACAAAAACTCCAACTAAGGTACCAACAAAAAAACCATCCAAGGCGCCCACAGAAGCTCCTTCTGCAGTACCTACAGCTGTTCCATCTGCGGCACCGACACCAAAACCTACTCATTTCACCCTCGATAGGTTCAACACGGATTGGATCATAGGCGCCGGTTGTATTATAGGAGCAGCGGCTCTCGTCGCACTTTATTATTCTAATAAGGAGTTTTTTGATTCCAAACTGCAATCCTTAGCATTGTCTTTTAGACAATATACATCTAGAATTTTCCCTCTAGATACCAGAAGAATAGCAGAACGTATAATAGCTGAGCTTGACCAGTTATCCGAACACTCATTCACTTCTGATTTAGAGTCAATATTTGGTATGAATCTAAGCATTAGTAGCGATGGTGGAGAACAGCAAAATGAAGAAGACGATATTGAAGAAGGGCGCCCTGCATCCGATGTAGGTTCAAGCATTCATAGTTCTTTCATTAATGATTTAATTGGCGAAACTTCTTCAGATCAAGATGAAGCTTACCCTGAAGACCAAGATAAAGTTTGAATCAGAATCTAGCCAAGAACAGGAAATTTCATAACCCATGCTGCCTTGTCTTCGCGAGAAATAGGCACAGCTTTTTTCATCAAATCGGGTAATGCATAACGGAAATTATATTGTGCCTGCATATTATTAGCAGCTTCTTCTAAATTTTCCTTGGATTTTTTAGTGCCTTGATAACATATAAACACAATATTTGAACCATCATCTGTAGCTATTGCCATTATATTTTCAAAACTTTCGAACATCCTCTCTACTATTGTTCTGGAAATTTCTTGAATAAAGGCATTCCATACAAATACCCCTCCTTCATTCAGATGTTCCCTAGCTTTCTCAAAAAAACCCTTATACGTCTCACTTGGAAATGGTTTGTCGGAGTAAACATCACAGTAAATTAAGTCGTAAGAATCTTTCATCTTAAAAACGTACTTAAATGCATCATCACAAATGAATTGGTTAAGATTGCTATTAATTTTTCGGAATTTTTCTATAATTTCAAACATTGCAGGATTTATATCAAGTGCATCTACATGTGTATTTAAAAAGTAGTTATTCAGATAGCTTAAGAATTCACCTCCCCCAAGACCTAGCAGCAAAACATCTTTTAAATTCTTAGCAAAACAAAATCCTATTGTTGTAAATATTTGGTATTGTGCGGATTCCAAATAAGTTGGATCACCTGGAAGAATAAAGGAATGGACTGCGTCATAATCTTTGCTCATATAAACATCCAACACCCCTGAATCAGGATCCTTTATCACCTCAACCAGACCATACGGAGATTCTTTTGAATACAATACGTTAGAAATTATTGTATCAGCGCTATGAACGATTCTTATAAACAGGAAAGAAAAAAATATCCCCAACTTGCATAACATAAAATACGACTGCTCTAAAAATGCTGACCCATATATGGTAGCCTTATAAATTGAGCCATTTCAAGTAAACTTGTTTGCAATACACATTGACAAATCACTCTTACCTCCACTATTATACCTCTTAAGTAAGTAGTTAAGGAAATTTGTTATGAAGATCGCCAATTCATTAAAAACTTTAAGAAATCGCCATAAGGCTTGCAAAATCGTTCGTCGTAAAAGGCGTTTGTATGTTATTAACAAGCAAAATCCACGCTTTAAAGCTCGTCAAGGTTAATCAAGGTTTTTGATAAAAAAATTAAAAGAGGCTCTATGCCTCTTTTTTTATGCGTAGAATTTATTGAGCAAATCCACTAACTCTTCCATCTCGTGAGCTTGCCCTATCGTAATCCGCAAATAAGTCGGTAAATCATAGGCCCCCATTGGGCGAACAATAATGCCATTTTTTCCTAAAAACTGATAAACATCTGTAACTTTGTCGCCAAAATTGACCATGCTAAAATTTGCATAACAAGGAATAAAAGTCAGACCTAATTTCTCTATTTCCTTTTCAAACCATGGGCGCCAAACTGCATTATGATCCATGGCTTTTTTAACCCACGCTGTGTCCTTTAAGGCCTCTATTCCAGCGCTTTGCGTTAAAGAAGTCACATTAAAGGGGGGGCGAATGCGGTTCACAGGATCCAAAGTTTTTGGATTCGCATAAATCCATCCGAGTCTAAGGCCCGCAAGAGCATAAGCCTTTGAGAATGTACGTGCCATAACAACATTGGAAAACTCTGAAATCAATTCAATCCCAGATGTGTACCCTTCCTCTCCTTCTAAGTATTCGGCATAAGCTGCATCTAAAACAATTAATACCGATGAAGGGACCTCTTGTATCAATTTTAACAAATCATTTTTATGCAAAAAATTACCAACCGGGTTTCCAGGATGATCAAGATAAATGATTTTGGTTTGTGGCGTAATTTTTTTTAAAACAGCTTCTGGGTTCAGCTTAAAATTTTCACGAGGCACGACAACAGACTTTGCCCCCACTGCTAAAGTCGCAATTTGATAAAGGCCAAAAGCGCTTTCTGCAAAAATAATTTCATCCCCCTCAGTTGCATAGGTGCGTGCCAGAAGGTGAAGAGTATCTTCAGAACCATTTCCACATAAAATCCAGCTGGGATCTATATTGTAAGCATCTGCAATTGCTTGTCTTAATACAGTTGCATTACTGTTCGGATAAAAGTGAATTTTATCTATTCCGGACCTTATAATATTTTTTACGAAAGGGCTTGGACCAAAAGGATTTTCATTAGAAGAGAGACCTATACGCCTTATAAAGCCTGGCGGAACAACATCACCACCAACGTACGGAGAAATATTTAAAATACTAGAACGAGGAGAAAGAGAAGATGACATAAGATAATCAATACACTTTTAAAATTTTTATGACTTGCCAGAGTAACAATGACTCCACAAAGCTTTATATAAAATTTTACTTTGAATTGAGACTTTAAGCCAACAAAAAAACTATCCAGATATCATACTTGATAGATAAAAACATTACATTGCTTATCTATTAATGTTTACTTAATTAACCAAATATAAACCTTTTAAATCTATATTTATCTTAAAGGATGACACAAAAAAAGGGTTTAGAGTATGAAGAAAATTATATTTGCTCTTCTGGCTACTGCAACTAGCATCAGTTTTGCTAACGCTGACACCCCTTTTAATGGATTTTATCTTGGCGCCGAAGGTGGCTTTACACAAAGAACTGTTACAGACTCAGTTGTGGAAAATAGTTCTGGAGGCGGACAATCCACTCAATCAGGCTTTATTAGTTCTTCCTACAAAAATAAAATTAACGGTTTTGTCTATGGCCTGATGGGTGGTTACGGACGAAACATAAATGGATTTTATCTTGGGGGAGAAGTCACTGTCCAAGACGACACAGCCAATAAAATTAAAGTCGGGAACTTAACGGCAACAGATGCAAGTAAATGGCCATTTGCCTCTGAATACAAACGTGGACTTGTTTTTGGCGTCGGACCTCGTGTTGGTATGGTCTTTGCCAATTCCATGCTTGCATATGGTAAAGTTGGCTTAGAATTAAGCCGTGATAAAGCCATGCACCAAAGCTCAGGTGGGAATATTTCAAGTCCTCCAAGTAGTGCAGCAGGCAGTTATGCAGCAAGCTCAGCCTACACCGCAACAAAAACAAAGATGGTCCTTGTCCCAGGTGTCGGTTTAGAAAAAGCCTTTAATAATATTTTAGCGCGCGTTGAGTACAATTATAATCCTGGAGCAAAAATCGCCCAAACTGCAAACTATAGCAGTGGCGGATTTAGTAATAATGACAATCAAACCATAAAATATACAGCTCACATTATTAAAGTAGGCTTAGCTTATCAGTTTTAGTGATCAGAAGCGCATAAAGGAAAGGCAAAGAGTATTGTCATTGCCCCATACAAAATGTTAAGTAGTGAATATCATTAAATCTTTAGAAAATTAGCAGTACCCGCATGAAAAAGGGACAGTATAAAATTGCCGTGGTGGGCGCCACAGGGAATGTTGGAAGAGCAATACTCAGCATTCTTTGCGAGAGGGGTTTTCCAAGTCATAATATTACAGCTGTAGCATCAGATCGCTCAGTTGGAAAACAAATCTCATATGGAGAAGAAGATATCTTAACAGTACAACCCCTAAGTACCTTTGATTTTTCTAAATGTCAGATTGCGCTGTTTTCACCCGGCGGAAAAATTTCTTCTGAATACGCCCCAAAAGCGGCAGCATTGGGATGTGTCGTTATTGATAACACATCCTATTTTAGAATGGATGATGATGTACCCTTAATAATCCCAGAAGTGAACCTTCAAGATTTAAAAGATTTTCATAAACGAAATATCATCGCCAATCCAAATTGTTCAACAATCCAATTGCTCATGGCTTTAAAACCACTTCATGATATAGCCCCCATCAAACGTGTTGTTGTGTCAACGTACCAATCCGTTTCAGGCGCTGGCAAAGAAGGACTTGATGAGCTTTTTGAACAAAGCCGCGGTGTTTTTGTAAATGATTTGATGGAGCCTCGTAAATTTACAAAACCGATTGCCTTTAACGTCATTCCTCATATTGATCCATTTTTAGAAGATGGATACACCAAAGAAGAATGGAAAATGAGAGCTGAAACTAGAAAAATTCTTGATCCACAGATTGAAGTCACAGCAACATGTGTGAGAGTTCCTGTTTTTGTGGGGCACGCTGTTTCTGCCAACGTTGAATTTAAATCTGAAATTTCTACAAACGAAGCCTTGAAAAAACTAAAAAACACCCCTGGAATTAAAGTTGTTGATAATCCCGAAGAACATCTTTACGCAACACCTATTGAAAGCGCTGGTGAGGACGACGTTTTCATAAGCCGTTTGCGCAAAGACAAAACTGTCCCCCATGGCTTGTCTCTTTGGATTGTTGCAGATAACGTTCGCAAAGGTGCGGCCTTAAACGCTATTCAAATTGCCGAACATTTGATCAAAGATTACTTATAAAAATATATTTTAATCATGATCTGGTAAAAGTACAAAGAAGAGCCTATATATTAAATAGTCTATTCTAAAACTTTGTTATTCACATGGAACTTCGTCATATCCTCATAGCTATTTTTGTTGCAAGCATTTGGGGATTTAATTTTGTAATGGTGAAAAGCGGGCTTAGCGAAATGCCGCCCCTTTTATTTGTAGGGATACGTTATTTTTGTGCCTGCTTTCCCATTATTTTCTTTATTAAAAAACCACCTGTTTCAAATTGGATTATTGTAGGGATTGGCTTTTCCCTTGGAATAGCCAAGTTTTCCCTTATGTTTTTAGGAATTCACTTGGGTGTTTCAGCAGGTATTGCATCCCTTTTGATGCAGACTCAAGCTTTCTTTACAATTATCTTATCTATTCTTATCTATAAATCACGCGTAACTCTTCAACAAATTTTAGGAATGGTGATTGCCTTCACGGGAATCTTTTTGATTGGCGTTGAAAGCCATGGCAGTGCAAGCCTCATTGGCTTTCTCCTGTTGATTATTGCTGCATTTTTCTGGGCAATTTCAAATATCATTACAAAGCAAGCAGGCACCATTGATATGTTTCCCCTTATTATCTGGACAAGTCTTGTGCCTCCCCTTCCCATGCTAGGGTTTTCCCTTACATTTGAAGGCGTTGATGTTCTCGCTCAGACCTTCTCAAATTTAACGTGGTATGGCGGTTTTTGTGCCCTTTATACGGCTTGGGTTGCGACCTGGCTTGGTGCAACACTGTGGGGAAAGCTTTTAAGCTTATATTCACCAACAGTTGTAGCCCCCTATTCACTTTTAATACCCGTCTTTGCAATCATTTCCAGCTGGATCTGCCTTGGAGAGTCCATGTCTCTATTGGCCATATTTGCAAGCGTTTTAATCTTTTTAGGGCTGATTATTAATCAATGGCCGCGTAATGTAAATTTTGCTAAGGTTACCAAAATCGGCATTACCCAAAAAGCAGCAGCATGATTCAGCTTTATACATATTGTAGATCCTCGTCTTCTTATCGTGTTCGCATCGGTTTAAATTTAAAAGGCATAGCCTACGAAAGTATTTATATCAACTTGCTAAAACAAGAACAAAGAGGTGAATCCTATAAAGCCCTTAACCCGCAACAATTAGTTCCCATTCTAAAAGATGGTGATAAAATCATCCATCAATCCCTTGCCATCCTAGTTTACTTGGATCAAACATATCCAGAACCATCCCTGTTGCCAAAAGATCCTTATCAACAGGCCTTAATTAGAGCTTTTTCTCTTGATATAACGTCCGATCTTCATCCACTTAATAATTTAAGGGTTCAGAAGTATCTGTCCGATGTAATTGGAGTTGATGACGACCAAAAAAATGATTGGTACCAGCATTGGCTCAACGTTGGCCTGACAGGTTTAGAGGTCCAAATAAAAAACAAAGCAGGTGATTTTTGCTTTGGGAATACCGTTAGTCTTGCAGATGTCTGCTTAATTCCACAAATTTACAATGCTATTCGTTATAAACATTCAATTGAGCAATACCCAACCTTAATGCGTGTCTATAATCATTGCCTAAGTCTTCCTGCATTTTTTAAGGCAAGCCCTGAACAACAAAAAGATTTTCCTTCCTAATGAAAAGGGTTGGAATTATATTTTTTATTAATACTTATGTCATTCCGGGATTTAGTTGAACTGCTGCTTTGCAGTAATGTGAAACTTAAGACCCGGAATCTTAAGAAGTCAGTTAACAGGCTTCCTCAGATCTCGGATACTGAGACTCATACACACCTTAAGGTGTGGGTTCCGGGATGACTGCAGTACTAATAATTAATGACTAAGAAAGGTATGAACAAAAATGGCTAAGTTGTATTTTTATTATTCCGCAATGAATGCTGGAAAAACCACAACTTTGCTTCAATCGAGTTATAACTACCACGAAAGAGGAATGCAGACTCTATTATATACCCCCATCATTGATACACGTTATCAAGAAGGTGTTATTTCTTCACGCATTGGCCTTAATAGTGCAGCGATAACATTTGATGAGCACTTTGATTTTTATAAGGACATAGAAAAGCGTCGCCTTGGCCTTAGCAACCTCAAATGCATACTCATTGATGAATGCCATTTCTTGACAAAAGAGCATATTCTTCAGCTTACCGACGTGGTTGATCACTTAAAATTGCCTGTTTTAACCTATGGCCTTCGTACCGATTTTTTGGGTGAAACTTTTGAAGGAAGTCGATACCTTTTGGCTTGGGCAGATGAATTGATTGAAATTAAAACGATTTGCCATTGCGGTACCAAAGCAACCATGAACGCGCGCGTTGATAAAAATGGGAAAATTGTTCGCCAAGGAGAACAAATTGAAATTGGAGGAAATGATCGTTATATTTCCCTTTGCCGAAAACATTACAGAAGCGGAACCACTCAGGCAACACATGTAGCGGCTGCTTAAATTTACGAAGACAACTTAAGCAAGCATTGTATTTTAACCTATTATATCTTGACGTTTTCTACTTTTTTCATATAAAGTGGTAGTTACTATAGTAATTGTCATTAAAGATAAATACATATTTATCCAATGTTCAAAACCTAAATTATTAACCCTTGAAATAAACAAAAGCCAAACCCATTGCATGGTGTAATGGG
>JAIEPD010000017.1 GCA_019749935.1 Alphaproteobacteria bacterium | reverse complement strand
ACCTATACATCTCATCCAAATCATCTCGATAGTGATCATAGTCTTCTGGTTTAATAAGGTGCAGCATGAAAATTCTCCAAAATTAATCATGCTGCATATATTTGGTTTTCTAAGCAGAATTTCAAGTTGAAAAATATTTAAGATAAACGTTAACTTTACCGTAACTGGTATGTTAAGGTTCAAAGTTTGTGAAAAATAAAATGTATCGACAGATTTTTTTAAGAGCGTAATGCACTTTTTATAAAAATAGTAAGGCCAGTTAGAATATTCTCAACAGCTAAAGCGGCAAGAATGATTCCAAACACTCGGGTGAGGACATTTGTTCCCGTAACACCTAAAAGTTTCATGATTCTATCTCCTTGCTTTAGCGCAAGATAGGTTATGTAAATAACAAACATAGCTAAAATAACAACGCCTGCTTGTATTAAATATCCCATAGTCTCAGCTTGTCTCATTAAGACAACTGTAGAAGTAATTGCGCCAGGACCAGCTATTAAAGGGATGGCAAGCGGGAAAACAGAAATGTCGTCTCGTTGAATGGCCTCTTTTGTTTCATCACCGGTTGGGCTGCGAAGACCAGTATTTCTGGCTATGACCATTTCAATCGCCGCAAGAAGTAATAAAAAGCCGCCAGCAATACGGAAAGCAGGTTCGGTTATATTCATAGCATCAAGAAGTTTATCACCAAGAAAAGCAAAAGAAACAAGTAAGCATGCCCCTATCAAGCAGGCTTTTTTTGCTGTTTTCTTTTTTAGAGCGGTTGAATCATTCCGCGTTAAAGAAATAAACACAGGCACAACTGCAAAAGGGTCAATAACCACCAATAAGGTTACAAAAGTTTGCCATAAAAATTCGTGCATACAAATACTTTATTTTACAAATAATTAAGTATATTTTTAATATAGCTTAAATTAGATGATTTTTCAAGAAGATATGCCTATACCCTTCCTATTTCAAATTCCGGGTTCGTTGTTTTTCAGGATCTGCGGTGCTCATGTATTATCTATACACTCCGCTCCTTGATCCTCAAACACCTGCCCGGCTTTTGAAACATTTTGGGTATAACACCTCACCCATCAGAAACAAAGAGCCTGTAATTATTGTCAGGCTTTGTGGGTATTTGTTTTGAATTTGTGCTAAAGCATCTTGGTGGTTATTGGCTTTACTTGCCTTAAGGTTTTCTTCTTTTGAAATGACTAACAAATCATCGGGGGAATAGGATTTTCCAGTTTTATCATTCTCTCTTAAAGGAATAAAAATGACTTTATTTAAATAAGGAGCAAGTATTTTTATAAACTGCCTTGCATCTTTTCTTTCCTTCATGCCAAGGATGCCTATGATGGGTTTGCCTGAGCTCCATTTTTTTAATTCTTGAGTTAATGTTTCAGCCCCACCCGGATTGTGAGCACCATCAATCCATATCTCATGTGCCCCTTCTTGAATGCATTGTAGTCTGCCAGGCCATTCGGCTGATGGAAGTCCCTTGTGAATGCTTTCTGGTTTCAAGTTAAAACAAACTGAAAGCGCTTTTAAAGCTGTTGCCGCGTTCATCCGTTGATGATCACCCTTTAGATTAGGGGGAGGGTAGGGAGCCAAAATATCAAGATCCCAATCATTTCCGTATACGTAATAAGGTGACTCTTTTAAAATGGCTTCTTTTTTCAAAACCTCAATCACTTCTGGGGATTGTTTGCTGATAACAACAGGGCAATTGGGTTTGATAATGCCAGACTTCTCAAACGCAATTTTAGAAAGTGTGTTCCCTAAGAATTCCTGATGATCTAAGGAAATAGGTGTAATGATACTCACCAAAGGTGATTCAATTACATTCGTTGCATCCAGGCGTCCCCCAAGGCCGGTTTCCAATAACAAGACATCCGCTGGAATCTTTGAAAAGAGAACAAAGGCTGCGGCTGTTGTGGCTTCAAAGAAAGTAATGGGATTTGAATCGTTAATTTGAACAATATCTTTTAAGGTTTGATACAAAAGTTCATCGTCTATTAATTTTCCGTTCAAACGGATTCGTTCATTAAATTGAATCAGATGTGGAGATGTATAAGCATGAACCTTGCAACCTTCTGCCTCTAATATGCTGCGACAAAATGCAACCGTTGAGCCTTTTCCGTTGGTCCCTGCCACATGCAGGATCGGGGGAAGACTTTTATGAGGGTTCCCCAGTTTATCCAGCAAATAAATAAGGCGATTTAGATTTAAGTCAATTTCTTGAAAATAAAAGCCATAAAGCATATTTAAAAGATCAGAAAGCTTATTTTCCATGTATCGACAAATCTATTTAATTTTTCATAATAACTAAATGAATCTACCTGTTTTTCTCATCGTCACGCTGTTTTCATGCTAAAGTTGATTATTATCATTTTTATATGAAATTAACTATATTATATTTCAATCAGTATACACATTTTCTAAATGTCCACGCCCTTGTGTGTTAGCCATGATGGGCTTTGCCGTTGCGAGAAGTGCTGCTCCTCGCAATCATGAAAGATACATAATAACTGTATGTACATCCGCCCTATTATTTATTCAGAAGCAAAATATTCTTTCAGTTTTCCTTTTAAATCTGAAACCTCTTGAAGCATGTTAGCTGCTTGTTTCATAGCAGGCTCGAGTACTGATTGGCCTTTGCAATATTTTTTTTCATGCTCAATATAATCGGATATTTTAGATGCGTACGACAAAACAAAATTTTGCAATTCTGTGTCTGTTTTAATATTTTTTAGGGCATCAGCATTGAAGGATTTTGCAATTTTCAATGCCGTTGTTTTTTCAGCCCCCGACATTTTGTTTGCCTTTCTTGTGGCATCTCCCTTTACCCAATCAACAAGTTTGAGCAATTCACTTTTTACGTTTTCAAATTTTTCTTGCTTATCTGGTTCTGCACTTTCAATGTCAGCCAGAATATATGCGATTGCAAGAGTTGACATATTTAATCTGAATCCTGGAAAATTTTTGAGACCAGAGCCTATCATTCCTTTTTGAAAGGCAAACATAGTTGGTTGTCCAGCTTTGGCAGCAACAAGAAACCATGTTGGAAAATAAAACTGATCATTTTTTACTATAGAAAATTTAAAAGAGCCATCCATAATTAATCGCATTGAATCACCAAAACCAAGAGCTGCTGAAAAAAGCGCAAGTGGGTAAACTTTATTATTAATCACTACAACTTTTCCTAAATCCCCTGTCTTTTTATATTCCTTCTTCGCATCTGTAATCAAAGATTTCACATCTTCTTGTGACATTGAATAAGCATAATTTATGCTGCTTAGAAATATAATAACTTTGAAAAAATTTTTGAAAAACATCATTAATCTCCTTTAAAAAATCTCATAAAACATTCTTTTTATGTTATTTAATTTAACATTTAATAATTAATTATTATTTAATTTTGAGAAAATGAAATGCATGAAAAACTAAAATCGACGAAAATGATGAAAAGGACGAAAGCTTTAGGACAATGCCTTAAGCCTTGAATATGGATATTATCACAAGCGTTGTTCTTTTCCTGATACTTTTGATTTGATTGATGGCTTTGAGGGACCCGAGGTCATTATAAGATATTTCGGGGTTGTCAGTTTAAAAATATGTGGGGTGGTAGGATCAGTTTATATAGTACCTAGCCAAATAAGGCTGTTTTTCGTACAATTTTCAGATTATAAAGATATCATGTTTAACTGAAAAAGGAATTATAACGTATGGATTCTGTGTCATTAGTGATTATCGGCTGTGCGATTTTGGCAATTGTTTATGCCATTTTTGCTAGCAGCCGTGTATTTGCAAACCCGACAGGGACACCGCAAATGCAAGAAATTGCCCAGGCTATTCAAGAAGGAGCCAAGGCATATTTAAACCGTCAATATACAACCATCGCTATGGTGGGTGTTGTTATTGCTGCCTTTTTGGCTTATTTTCTAGCGCCGCTTGTGGCAATTGGTTTTGTTATTGGTGCTGTTTTGTCAGGCTGCGCAGGGTATGTTGGGATGCACGTTTCTGTGCGCGCCAATGTGCGAACAGCAGAAGCAGCTCGTTCCGGCCTTGCAAAAGCCTTGGATATCGCTTTTCAATCTGGTGCTATTACCGGCATGTTGGTCGTAGGGCTCGGTTTGCTTGGCGTATCTTTGTATTATTTTTATTTATTATCTATTAATATTAACCAACGTTTGCTGCTTGAATCATTGATTGCTCTTAGCTTTGGTGCATCTTTGATTTCTATTTTTGCACGTTTGGGTGGAGGCATTTTCACAAAAGGTGCTGACGTAGGCGCTGACTTGGTTGGTAAAGTAGAAGCTGGAATTCCAGAAGATGACCCCAGAAACCCGGCAGTTATTGCTGATAACGTCGGTGATAACGTTGGTGACTGTGCGGGTATGGCTGCTGACTTGTTTGAAACTTATGCGGTAACGATTGTTGCTTCTATGGTTTTGGCTGCGATTTATTTCACCGGTCCTATGCAATCTTTGTTTATGATCTATCCTTTAGCCATTAGTGCTGTTTGTATTATTGGATCAATTGTTGGTACGTTTTTTGTGAAACTAGATGCGTCCAAAGATATTATGAGAGCATTATATAAAGGTCTTATTGTTACAACGATTGTATCAGCTGCACTCATTTATTTTACAACAAACTACGTATTCCAAGGAATGGTAGGCCCTGTTGTAATTGGTGGTTTAGCGTTTTCAGTGCAAAACCTTTTGATTTGTTGCGTGACAGGTTTAGCTGTAACAGGCTTGCTTGTGTGGATTACTGAATATTACACATCCACAGCATACCGTCCTGTCCAAAGTGTTGCAGAAGCATCAACAACAGGACACGGTACAAACATTATACAAGGTCTTGCTGTTTCTATGGAAGCAACAGCTTTGCCTGTTTTGGTGATTTGCGCTGGTATTATTGTTGCTTATCTAAATGCTGGACTTTATGGCGTTTCGATTGCTGCGACCACCATGCTTGCCTTGGCTGGCATGATTGTAGCTTTGGATGCATATGGCCCTGTGACTGATAACGCAGGTGGTATTGCTGAAATGTCAAACCTTCCTAAAGAGGTTCGTGTTGTAACCGATGCTTTGGATGCTGTTGGAAATACAACAAAAGCAGTTACCAAAGGTTATGCAATTGGTTCAGCTGGTTTAGCGGCGCTTGTTTTGTTTGCGGCGTACACCGAAGACTTAAAGCATTATTTCCCAAACTTGAATGTTCAGTTCAGCCTTCAGGACCCTTATGTTTTGGTTGGTTTATTTATTGGTGGACTTCTGCCATATTTATTCGCTTCCATGGGGATGAAAGCTGTTGGACGCGCAGGTGGGGCGGTTGTGGTTGAAGTGCGTCGTCAATTCCGTGAAATTAAAGGAATTATGACTGGTGAAGGGAAACCTGACTACAGCGCAGCTGTTGATATGTTAACCAAAGCAGCGATTTCAGAGATGATTCTTCCTTCTCTACTTCCTGTTTTAGCGCCTATTGTTATGTACTTTGCAATCAACATGATTGCTGGACAAGCAGCTGCTTTTTCAGCCTTAGGAGCTATGTTGATGGGAACGATCGTGACTGGTTTGTTCGTGGCAATTTCCATGACATCAGGTGGTGGTGCTTGGGACAACGCTAAAAAGTATATTGAAGATGGTCATTTCGGTGGAAAGGGTTCAGAAGCTCACAAAGCTGCTGTAACAGGTGACACAGTTGGTGATCCTTACAAAGATACAGCGGGTCCTGCTGTAAACCCAATGATCAAGATTATTAACATTGTGGCATTATTGCTTTTGGCAATTTTAGCGCATTAATTTTTAATCTGAATCTGTCTTAAAAAATCCCTTCAGGATCTTGGTATCTTGGGGGGATTTTTGTTACTCTAGATAGTATCTATGGGTGAGAAGAGTAAATTTATGGATATTATCTATTTTAACGGTGACTTCCTTCCTTTTGAAAAAGCTACTGTTTCAGTTTATGATCGTGGATTTTTGTTTGGGGATGCTGTATACGAAGTTATCCCGGTTTTTGATGGCCATCCCTTTGAGTTAGTGGCGCACATAGAAAGACTAAACAGAAGTCTAGAGGCAGTTGAGATTCATGTTCCATTATCCAATAAACAGTGGCTGGAAATTTGTAATGGTTTAACAGAAAAAAACCATCTGAACCACTCGACTTTTATTTTTTACCTGCATATAACAAGAGGCGTTGAAACAACAAGGCGTCATACCATTTCAAAGAAAACAAAACCGACCATTCTGGCAAGCTGTATGCAGGGGCAATTTTTTACAAAAGAAGAACGTTTTAAAGGATTTAAGGCGATTACTTTAGAAGATTCCAGACGCCGTGATTGTTATATTAAAGAAACAAGTTTATTACCAAGTGTATTGCTTGCTAATAAAGCGTTTGTCCAAGATGCTTTGGAGGCTATTTTAATTCGCAATGGAACTGTGACAGAAGGAGCAGTTAGTAACGTTTTTATTGTAAAAAATAATGAGATTTATACACCCGCCTTAAGTCCTTATATTTTAAGTGGAATTACTAGAGCCGTTACGTTAAAGGTTGCAAGAAGCATCGATATTGCGTGCCATGAAAAAACTATCCCTATGCAAATGTTAAAAGACGCTGATGAGATTTGGGTCACAGCTTCTAGTCGCGAAATTTGTCCGATTGTTGAGTTGAATGAAAAGCCAGTTGCCGATGGAAAAGTAGGACCAATTGCTAAAAAAGTAATTGAGGCGTATGAAGAGTATAAATTAGCCTTTTAAATTCCATTGACAAATCCATTTTATAGACTTATGATTTATGTAACTGTAATCATAAAAAAAGCAATAACTCATGCCAAAAGGTGGTTTTCGGCCCGGTGCAGGTCGTAAACAGTTAAGTGGTCCTTATAAAGAGGATACAAAACCTGTTCGTTTACCTTTAAGTATGATTCCGGCTGTAAAAGAATTTCTAAAGATATCACTTGCAGCGGCTTCTACGGAAACTGCTAAGGTTATAGGACATGATGACACGATCCATAATTTATGGTCATCTTTGGCTGAGTCATCTAATGACTGGTCTTTGCCTCTTTACGCCAGCGCTGTATCGGCGGGTTTTCCATCACCTGCGGATGATTATATTGAAACGGCTTTGGATTTAAATACGCATTTAATTAAACACCCAAGCGCGACATTCTTTGTAAGGGTCAGTGGGGAATCGATGATTAATGCTGGGATTTATGATCAAGATGTTTTGATTGTTGATCGCTCTCTTTCTCCTAAACAAAGTGATATTGTGATTGCAGTTTTGGATGGGGAACTTACCGTGAAGCGTCTCCATTTAGAAAAGGAATCTGTGACTCTTTTACCAGAAAATCCTGACTACCTCCCTATACCTATTACTAAAGCAATGTCGTTTACAATTTGGGGCGTGGTGACGACTGTTATCCATTCCGTGCGTTAAATTGTGTTTGCGCTGATTGATTGTCATAACTTCTTTGTCTCGTGCGAGCGTGTCTTTCGCCCCGATTTAGAAAATAAACCTGTAATGGTTTTATCGAGTAATGATGGCTGTGTTATAGCGCGTTCAAACGAGGTGAAAAGCTTAGGTATTCCTATGGGAATTCCTGTGTTTAAAGTTCGCCATTTAATCAACGAACATAATATTCAGCTTTTTTCATCAAACTTTTCTTTGTATGGAAATTTGTCAACCAGGGTGATGAGTGTTCTGAAAACCTTTGTTCCCAATATGGAAATTTATTCGGTGGATGAAGCTTTTTTGGATTGTAGGGGGTTGAACGAGGATTTGGAAAGTTTTAGTGGGTGTATTCAAACAACCGTTAAGCAATGGACAGGCATTCCTGTTGGTGTTGGAATTGCACCTACCAAAACCTTGGCTAAGGTTGCAACCTACTTTGTTAAGAAAAGGAAATTGGATACTTGTATTTTGAAAACCCCAGGTGACATAGAGTCTGCTCTTTCTCAAACCCCTATCGAAGAGGTGTGGGGGGTAGGGCGCAAAAGCGCACAGAAACTAAAAACCCTTGGGATCTATACAGCGCTTGATTTAAAGCGAGTTGATCCCAGATGGATGAGAAAAACATCTTCTGTGGTAGGAGAACGATTGGTAAGAGAGCTTCAAGGTGTTTCTTGCCTGCCCCTAGAGGCAGAAGGAGAGGATAAGAAATCGCTTCAGGTAACGCGTAGTTTTGGAAGGCCCATTACTCAATTTTCAGAATTAAAAGAGGCGGTTTTGACCTATGCTTGCAAGCTGGGTGAGAAATTAAGAAAAAATC
>JAIEPD010000090.1 GCA_019749935.1 Alphaproteobacteria bacterium | reverse complement strand
TTTATAATAAAAACCTGGCAAAATAAACCTGAGCTATTTATTATTGATCCATACCACCATAATCTGGGACTAAACATCTAGCCTTACATATTTTTGAAACGATCCATAAAGGAGATAAAGTTAGAGTAGAAGGCAAACTCAGAAGCCACCAATGGATGGATGCTCAAGGAAAAACCAGAACAAGCTATGAAATTCTTATCAATTCATTTTTTGGTTCTTGTCTTTTACTGCCTTTTATAAAAAAAGCAGAAAAAATCCAGATAAATATTGGAATTGAGGATGAGGAAGAAGAAGAGAATTTTACACGTCTTGATCATCTTTAGGAAGAAAGATATTTTTTTGTTTTCATCTATTTTTAACAAGACAACAAACAAGGCGATATCTTTGAAAGAGATAATTAAATAGTAGCTACATAAAAGAGGTTATATGAACAACCATTCTATAAAAACGGAAACTCTTAATTTTATAAAACGTCATTGGAAGAAAGTCGCTCTGGGATCCGTTATATTTTTTCTCGTCAGGCTTCTTCTCTTTGTATTTTTTGCCTATTGGATTTTATCGGGCATTATGAACAGACGCCAAGATATTCAAGAAGCCAGAGGAGAGTTTAAAGCTTCCTTTGAAAGAATGTCTGAGGCCTTCGAAAAAGACTTTAAAGCCAGAAGGTCTTCTCTCGAAAATTCACAAAACCAAATTAAGATAGAATTTGACCAAAAGAAATCTGATTTTGATAAGGCCTTTCAAGAAGGTAGAGAAAAAGTCGAGAAAAAATTCAAAAATTTTGGCAAATTCTAAAAAATTCCTTGGTGCTGTTTTTCCTATAAACCTGAAACGCGTACCCCAATTATTGTGCATCCATTTTTTCCCTTAAAAAAGAACTCGAGATGAGTTCTTTTTTAGGATTTGTCCATGGAAGAGATTTATCACGGGCGAAGGGCCTGTTTGTCAAGGCTAGCTGAAAGCTACGAACAAAGTGAGCTTGGCCTTGACGAATAGGACCAGCCGTGATTTTCTCTTTAAAGGACAAATCTTTAAAATTTTAATAATACATACATCTCACCTGATTTTTTATTATTTTTTCCATCTTTACACATCATGAATTAGAAACCAAAGATACAACATTACCGTTGTATAATTTTGTAACCGCTTCTACGTCTTCTAAATTGGCAATCCCTTGCCACTCCTGACGAATCGCATTCCATTTAAGACCAAGAGAACGAATGGCAAGTCTTGCTTCATGACTTGGTTTTTCTGTGAACTGCACAACAAGAGGGATTCCTTCTCCAGTACTTTGATTTTTTATAAAGGCTCTTGATCCTTGTTGATTCCAATGCTGAAGGATTTCTGCTTTCTTCATTTTTTCTTTTAAGCTTAATAAGGCGCCATAAAGAGTTGCTGTTTCCAAAGAATCAATCCCTGCTTTTTCTATAAGCCCTCCCATTTCAATAAGCTTTCTCGTGCGTTCCTTTCTTTCTCTTTCTTTTAAAAGTTTTTCTTTGCTCATAATAAAAATCTTTTTCTTTTCTAATTCTGCTTTGTGTTCCTCTAAACTTCTTCTCATGTCTTTTTATTCCCTACTACATCAATCAAAAGAAAGATATCTTTTGTATAGCTATAATACATTCTGTTTAGCTGTACAATAGATATTTTTAAAAAGCTTGTAAAAAAATATGGGTGCTTTTGAAAACCTCTCGCCGATTTATGTTTTTGCATTTTGCTGAGAGGACTCCATGACCATGATTCTGCAAAATCCGTGCAGACGCAATATACATTGTACCAATGTGCGTTTTTGCATTTTGCAAAAAAGTTTTTTATGTTATGAATAGCTATTCTTAATATTTTATTTGGAAGTAGATTTTTAAAAATGGCAATTGCGTTCGCTCGTTTTGAAACCGTTTCTCGCTCTAAAGGAGCGAATGCTTGTTTAAAAGCAGCCTATAATGAACGCACCAAATTAAAATGTGAACGTACCGGACAAACTTTCTTCTTTGGACATAGAGAAGGTAATAAATACCACGAGATTTTATTACCAGATGGCGCTGATTTGCGTTTCAAGCAAGCAGCCCTTTTATGGAATACTGCAGAAAATGCAGAAAAACGTAGTGATAGTCAAGTTGCCTATGACATGGTTATAGCCCTTCCGGATGATAAGCAAATTACCCTAGACGATAAAATTGAATTGGTTCAAAGATTTTTAAAAGAGAACTTTGTTGATAAAGGCCTTGCGGTTCAATTAGACATTCACGCTCCCCATGAGAATGAGAGAAATTGGCACGCGCATGCCTTAATTACCACCCGTCGATTTACAAAAGATGGTCAAGCCTTAGGTGAAAAAGCCAGAGACCTTAATCCCACTTTTTGTAAAGGACATATTGTAGAAGGAGATATCTGGGGAGAAAAGTGGCGATTCACTCAAAACGCTTATTTTCAAGAAAAGGGTTATGACCTTGTTGTTGATGACAACGGTCTTGTGCCCCAAGACCATTTAGGTCCACTTCGAATGAGGCAATTTATGGCAGACACAGAAATTGGATTTCGGTCTGATCTAATCCAACAAGCCAATGAAGATTTAGTCAGAGATCCAGAAGCGATTTTAGAATTTTTAACAAAGCATAACTCAACTTTTAAAGAAGCTGATTTGGATCGTTTCTTACAAAAACATATCGAGGCTCCTGAAAGACAGTTTGTTAAAAAGGCTGTTTTTGAAAGTCCAAGTCTTTTACAACTTTGGGAAAAAGACAACACCCATCCCTTAGGCGCTTCTGAAGAAAAGGACCTCTTCACAACACGAGAAGTCCGTGCAGAAGAAAAACGTATTGAACGATTGGCAGAAAAGATTAACACCAGAAATGGCATTGATGTTTCAACAAAAACTGCTAAAACAGTTTTAGTAAAACATACCCTTACAGAGGATCAAAGGCAGGTTTTTCTTGCTGCAACAGGGTCTCTTCCTGACTCTGAAGATAACGGATTGGTTATCATTCAAGGTCGAGCCGGTACCGGTAAAAGCTATACCCTGCAATCCATCAAAGAAGCTTATGAACAAGACGGCATAAAAGTTATGGGTCTTGCTCCAACCCATACCGTTGCCCAAGATCTGGCTCAAGAAGCAGGATTTTCAAAAGCTAGAACCATCCACAAGATGTTGTTTGATCATAAAAACAAAAGAGACCTTCTGCCCAAAAACAGTGTTCTTATTGTGGATGAAGCCGGCATGATTCCTAATGACGCCTTCCATGAATTACTTGCCGTTGCTAAGACTACAAAATCGAAAGTTATTCTTGTCGGTGATGAAAGGCAACTTGCGTCCATTTCCAGAAATGGAATGTTTCCATACCTTGCAGAAAAACACGGATCTGTTGAACTTTATGATATTAAGCGGCAAAGCCTAGAGTGGCAAAAGGAAGTCTCTCAATATTTAAGCCAAGGTCAGACAAAAGAAGCCTTAGAAATCTTACAAGACCAAAAGCGTATTCACTGGAAAGAGCATCGTTCTGAAGCCGCTCATGAACTTGTTAAAACTTGGATCAAAGCGCATCATCAAAACCCTCAAGATCAAAAACTGATTATTGCCCGTACCAATGTTATGGTTGAAAGCTTTAACAAATCAATTCGCCACCATTTAAAGCAAACAGGCCTTCTCTCAAAAACAGAATACGACTGTATGACGCTTCGAAGTGATCAATGGCTCCGTATTCGTGTCAGTATCGGAGATCGAATTCAGTTTACCCAAACCAAAAAGAAGCTTGGTATCAGTAACGGTATTTTAGGCACCCTTCAAGACGTTAGAGAAATAGGAAAAGGAAAAAACCAGTTTGAGTTTGTGGTAAAACAAGATAACGGCAAAGAAGTGACTTTTAACCCATCAACGTTTCATGGTTTTACCCTAGGCTATGCTTCGACAATCTATAAAGCGCAAGGAAAGACCAAACCTTCTGTCTTTATTTATCATGATGGGACAAGTTCAAAAGCCCTTGCTTATGTCTCTTTAACGCGTCAGAAAAATGATCTTCATCTCTTTGTATCCAAAGAGACAACCAAAGATTTTAAAGACCTTGTCTTACAAATGAGCCATGAAGAAAAGAAAATAGCTTCTTTGAGATTTTCAACCCTTGCCGATATGGAAGAAAAACGCGCTCAAATTATGAAACGGGATTATTTAATGAATGAACAAAACAAACTCAATCCTTTCTCTTTCTTCTTTAAGCACACCCTAAAGAACAAATTGCAAGATGTGAGCCAAGAGATAAAAACTAAAATAAAGGATCATCTCCACCAAAAGAATAGTTCCTTTTATAATCTTCCTCCAACCCAAAGAGACCAGCATCATACCGTTATTCAGCTCGATCGAGTTCGTTCTGAACAAAAGCAGACAACTTTAAATTGCGATTCTGAAAGTTTAAAAAACAAAAAAGATTTAGAAGATATCCAAAACGTTAAAAAATACACAGACGAAATTGAAAAACAAGAACAGCGTTTACGACAACACCAAGAGCACCTAGAAAGGCAAAAACAACTTAAATTTGATAAAATGCTTTGATTTTAGCTCTGAAATACACTTTTCAGATAATGGTTATTTTTGGGTGTTTTTAAAGAGCGTATCATCACTCGATAGCCTCAAAGTTATGTCTTGTTGTTTAATAATTCAATTTTCTTTCAAAATTAATATGTCCAATGTTAACCAGATATTAAAATAGTCGTGACTATTTTAATATATAAGTTATAATAGTCAGAATAAATTTAAGCACAAAAACTCCATGAAACGATTTTACGAAAATATTTTAAAGGATCATTTCCAACACTCTAAGCAAATGGCCTTTGTATGTGGTCCTCGTCAGGTCGGTAAAACCACCATTGCTAAGACTTTAATGAAAGCATCAGAGCATGCATCTTACCGAAATTGGGATATCCCAGAAGATAGACTTAAGATTGTAGCAAACTCTTTTAGTCCCTTGCTTGAAGATTTAATTCTGTCCCCTGCCACTCATCCCCTTTTAATTTTAGATGAAATTCATAAATATTCTGATTGGAAGAATTATGTAAAAGGTCTTTACGATACTTATCAGGAGCAAATGGATATTCTTGTAACAGGAAGTGCACGTCTTAATATCTTTAAAAAAGGAGGAGATAGTTTAATGGGACGGTATTTCTTATACCGTGTACATCCCATTACTGCAGCAGAGACAGCGGATCGGTCTCTCACTTTATTTTCAAATCCAACTCTTATTCCCCATGAAAAAATCCACCATTTATTGGAATTTGGTGGGTTTCCAGAACCTTTTACAAAAGGAAGCAAAAGGTTTCTAAATAAATGGCACCATTTGCGACAACAACAGCTCATCTATGAAGATATCCGAAGTCTTGAAGCCATTCAAAACCTGTCCCAACTTGATTTGCTCGCAACAATTCTTGCAAATCAAGCAGGACAGCTTGTTAATTACACAACTTTATCCTCTAAAGTCCGCGTTTCTGTACCCACCATTCAACGGTGGTTAAGTGTTTTAGATCAAGTCTACTATTGCTACCTTATGACGCCATGGTCCAATAATATTGTGCGCTCTTTACTAAAAGAACCAAAAGCCTATCTTTGGGATTGGTCTTTAGTTTCCGACATAGGCCAAAGATACGAAAATTTTGTGGCCAATCACTTGCTCAAAGCGATTCATTTCTGGACAGATAATGGACTAGGAGTTTTTGGATTGCATTTTATCCGCACCAAAGATCAAGAAGAAGTTGATTTTTTAGTAACGAAAGATAACAAACCTTGGATGCTCGTCGAGGTTAAGGCTTCAAGTAAAGCCTCTATGAGCAAATCCTTGCAAAAATATAAAACATGTCTCAATTGTCCCCTAGCTTTTCAAGTCGTCTTCGACTTAGAAGCCAACGAAAAAGCTAATAACTGGTTGTTAAAAGAAGTTATAGAAAAGGAAAACCATAAAGATGCCGTTATTATACCGGTTGCCTCTTTTTTAAGTTTGCTGCCTTAAGGTAAAGAGTCTAAATGATCTAAAGCAGAGACGATACAATCGAATTCAGCAATTTCTTTAGAATGTCCCTCTCCTTTCATGCTACACCCCAGCGAAAGCAAGCTTATTTCATAGACCAAGAGAGGCGATAGTTTTTCTTTGCCTTTAGATAAAGCGGATATTACAAAATGTTGTTCTTTATCACCCAGTTTATGTCGGCAAAACCGTTCATAAACTTTTAAGGATTCAGGCAAACTTAAAATGGGTGTTGTTGCCATTTTAACATGCTGCCATCTTTCTTTAAATGTATTGAGGAGGGAGGCTCTTAGCAGAAATCCTCAAAAATAGCAGGTTTTTCGAGGTGCTCAGCTTCAACCCCAAAATGCAAATAATGGACATTATATTTTGATATGAACGGTGAGGAGATAAAACCCGGATAAATCAAAGACTTACAGGTCTTATTTTTCATAATTTTAATTATACAATTTTACATGCAACAACAAATGGATGGATTTTTTAGAATCATCATTTATAGGGACCATATATCAGAAAATGGAACTGCCCACATAGATTTACCAAATCTCAAAATATGTTCTCCTGTATAAAGTACAATACCAATACTAAAACGGTCAGGAATAAGATGATCTCTCAGCCATATCAGGTTTTTAAAATCTTCAAGACCAACACTAGATCCGGCTTTTACCTCAATACCAAGAAGTTGTCCATCTTCGCGTTCTACAATGAAATCTACCTCATGACCTGTCCTGTCACGATAATGATAGAGAGCATATACTCCTTCGTGAGCATCTACATGCGTAGCAAGTTCGTTGTAGATAAATGTTTCAATGATTTTGCCGGACCTATCACTGTTGAGAATGACATCTTCAATATTCCATCTGAGAAGAGAACAAACAAGACCAGGATCCGTAACAAAAAGTTTTGATTGCCTCCCTACGCGCTGATAATCTGTTTTTGTCCAAGGCTGCAGGCGTTCAATAAGATACATAGCCTCCAAAACTTTAAGATAGTTTTCAAGGGTTGGGCGTCGAATAGATAAAGCGGTCTCAATCTTTGATACATCTAAAAATTTTCCAGACCAAGCACATACTACATTCATTAAACTTTTAAGAGCATCGAGACGTTGGATTGTTGCCACATCTTTCACATCTTTTTCCAGAAGAGCATTAATGTAATTCGAATGCCAGCGTTTGCGCTGTTGTCCTGATAAAACCATTGCTTCTGGAAAACCACCTCTGAAACAATATTGAATAATTGCTTCTTTATCCTCTTTGTAATTTTGAGTTCTAAAATCTCCTTGAAAAGCTCGATCTAAAAAAGATGGTTTCTGGGAAATCGTAACTTCACTTTCTGTTAATGTACGTAAACGTATTTTTTGTACACGCCCTGCCAACGATTCTTGCGTTTGCGGTAAGGCATAGATATCAGCAGATCCTGTAAGAAGGAATTGACCAGGACGCGTATCTTCATCAACAACCTTCTTAATTGCTGTAAGTAATGATGGGGCGCGTTGTATTTCATCTATAATCATACATCCGTAAGATTGTTTGATAAATCCTGCCGGATCAATTTGAGCCGCATGGAGAAGTGTCAGATCGTCTAACGTGCGATAAGTGGTTTTCCCTAGGTCTAGTTGTTTAGCGAGAGTTGTTTTTCCGCACTGTCTTGGACCATGCAGAAGTATTACCCGACGCGTGGACATAGCTTCAATTATGTTTTGTTTCTGAAAACGATCGACAAGACTTTTCATGGGTTCCATGCTTTTTTGCAAATTATAGATACAATCTAACAAAAAACTTGCG
>JAIEPD010000019.1 GCA_019749935.1 Alphaproteobacteria bacterium | reverse complement strand
TGGTGGGCCTTAACAACTCCTGATATCTTTCTTCATTACCAATCCATCTTCTTATCTATCTTTCAGTGAACACTCTCGAAAAATTTTAGCAATCTTTACCACAATAATTGACTTGATATAAATTGGATATTAGTCTTCGCCAGCGCAAAGCTCCAAATAAATACTTCTTAATTTATTCCTCCTCGCCGCCTATCCTTTGAGCCAATGCTGCCTCTAGGTAGCAATCAATATCGCCATCTAAAACAGCCGCGGCATTACCGCGCTCTATCCCAGTACGGTTATCTTTGACCATTTGATAAGGCTGTAGAACGTAAGAGCGAATTTGATGTCCCCATCCAATATCTGTCTTTGATGCAGCCTGATTGCTCAATTTCTCTTCACGTTTTCTAAGCTCTAACTCATAAAGTCTGGCTTTTAGCATCGACATCGCTTGGGCACGGTTCCTGTGCTGGGAACGATCACTTTGACATTGAACGACGATATTGGTTGGAATATGCGTAATACGAATAGCGCTTTCTGTTTTATTGACATGCTGCCCTCCGGCTCCAGATGCCCTATATGTGTCAACGCGTAAGTCTTTTTCTTCAACTTCTACCTGAATAGAATCATCAATAACAGGATAAACCCAAACAGAAGCAAAACTGGTGTGACGCCTAGCATTCGAATCAAAAGGGGAGATCCTCACCAATCTATGAACACCACTTTCGGTTTTTAACCATCCATACGCTTGATGTCCCATTACCTTAAAAGTGATTGATTTAATACCCGCTTCTTCACCAGCATTTTCATCTAGAATTTCCAGCTTATAGTTATGAGCCTCAGCCCACCTACTGTACATTCTACCTAGCATTTCTGCCCAATCTTGAGCCTCCGTCCCCCCGGCACCAGCATTAATTTCTATAAAGCAATCGTTTGAATCAGCTTCTCCTGAAAGAAGAGTCTCAAGCTGCAAACGAGCCGCATATATCTTTAATTGCTCCAAGCTTTTTTCAGCATCACTCAACACCTCAGCATCATCTTCCATTTCAGCTAATTCGATCAATTCGATACCATCTTTTAAGGATTGCTCTAGATTTTGAATACGGTTAACAGAAGATTGTAGAGAATCTCGATCTTTCAAGATTTTTTGTGCCGCTGCCTGATCGTCCCAAAGGCTGGGAGATTCTGCTTGTTCATTTAAGTAATTAAGTCGTTTTAGAGCCTGATCCCAGTCAAAGATGCCTCCGAAGAAGGACCAAAGATTGATTAATTAATTTTACTTGAGATTCAATTTCCGCACGCATAATTTCGACCTATTCCTTTTATTTGACTTAAACAATTAACTCAGATTTTAATGGCTTTCAACCTCTAAAACCTTAAATAATTGCCCCATCTCCCCTGGAGCAATCAATCTTGCTGCAGCTGTTTTGATTTTCATTATCATTTCTATATCCGCTTTTTCACATAACTTTTCAACCCACAATTCAAGACCTAAGGACTGTAAAAACTGCCCTTGAGATGTCAGTGAAATCTTTAAGTTTTTCTTATCCAGATAATCCTTCAAAGCAAGAAAATTAACGTGATGGGTTAAATCCTGCTCGCCTGGATTTTTTAAAACATCAGCATATCTATGGTGATGAAGAGCTTGTAAAGTATCACCGATTCTCTCTCCCTCAAAATCATCTCCATAATCTATAATCAGCGCCCCTCCTTTATCTGCTATAAGACGTTTATTGATCTCAATTATATGAGAAGCATAGGACTCACATGTTTCTTTTATCTCTCCTCCTGCAGAGAAATATAATTCCCCATCTTTTTCACTAATTAAGCGATGGTTCCACTCACCTTGCACCTTTACATGTTGCTCAATTGGTAATGCATCAAAGAATTCATTCGCCAGAAAAAACGTAACTCTCCCCTTGGGAATTTCTTGTAATTCATCTACCCAGAAAATCGGCTCATTTTGCAAATGATCTTTTTGAATGCCTTTTAAAATGGGGCTTGTCTCAAGCAAATAGACAGCTATTCCTTTATAAAATTCAGGAAATTTACGAGCCATGCGAAGGATATCTTGCATCATTGTCCCTCTTCCAGGCCCTAATTCTATCACTTGGACAACTGAAGGCTTACCAAGCCTTTGCCATAAATCAATCATCCATAAGGCCAAAAGCTCACCAAAAGCTTGACTCAGTTCAGGAGCTGTTATGTAATCTGCTTGTTTGCCCAAAGCAGTTTGAGATTTGTAATACCCATAAAGGGGATGATAAAGGGCAAGCTCCATGAACCGCTTCACAGTCATAGGGCCCTTTTCTTGAATCTCTTGGATAATAAGCGACTGCAGTTGGTTCATGTTCTTTTAGGCAATGCCCAAAACATTCCTATGATAAAGAAAGGCAATGCTAAAAGCTGTCCCGTTGTAAGGGATAAGGATAAAACATTATAAACGATATCAGGTTCACGCACATATTCGACCAAAAACCGTGAAACTGCATAACCCATTAAAAACAAACCTGTTATGCGCCCGGGTGTCTTTGATAGTTGGGTCCGATGCCAAACAAACCCAAGCATCAGAAAAAGAAAAAGACCTTCTAACGCTGCTTCGTACAATTGACTTGGATGGCGAGGCAAAAAACCACCACTTGGGAACTCAACGGCCCAAGGAACGTCAGTTACCCTGCCATATAGCTCACCATTGATAAAATTAGCAATACGGCCAAGACCTATGCCAATTGGAACGGTTGCTGCCATGACATCAGCAAAACGAAAAGGATTGATAGAACGGCGTTTACAGTAAATAAGGGTAGCGATAATGACTCCAACTAAGCCGCCATAAAAAGACATTCCCCCTCGCCAGGTCATTAAAATCTCTAACGGATGGCTAAAATAATATCCCGCTTCGTAAATAAGAATATGTCCTAGACGACCACCCACAATAATGGCAATTACAATCCAGGTTACAAAATCATCAAAGTCTTTTTCTTTTAGATCAGATGCGTAATGCCTTGCTAGATAAAGGGCATATTTCCATCCTGCTAAAATTCCAGCGATATATGCCACTCCGTACCAATGGATTTTTATAGGTCCTATTGAAAGAAGCACAGGATCGATTGAGGGAAAGGCAAAGGTGAATAAATTCATGTTTCTACTTCAATAAAGGTGACCAAGTACAATCGGATGCATCTTTCTTAGTTTTAACTTGCTGTGTATGTCTGCCTGTTAAATCAACTTTGTAAACTTGGCTTTGCCCGCTTGTTGCATGTTCTTTTGTGTAAATAAGATACCTGCCATTAGGCGCCCAATCCGCCCCTTCCACCAAATATCCTTCAGCGATCAAGCGCTCTCCCGTCCCCTCTGGAGAAATCACACCAATATAAAACTGCCCACCAATTTGTTTAGTAAAAGCAATTAAGTCTTTTCGGGGCGACCATACAGGCTGAGAATATTTGCCCTTATCAAAACTAATCCGTCTTAAATTACCACCATTGATGTCCATAATATAAAGTTGTTCCCCTTTACACTCTGCATCACGGTCAGAGGTGAAAACAATATGCGTTCCATCTGGCGAGAAACAGGGTGATGTATCAATAGATCTATGCTGCGTTAGCTGTGTTAATTTTCTGCTAGCTAGTTCAAGCTTATAAATCGCACTTTTACCACCCTTTACCAAACTCATAACAACTGTTTTCGAATCTGGTGAAAACCGAGGAGCAAAGTTCATCTCCCCTAAATTTCCCAGCGTTTCTTTCTTTTTTGTGTGCAAATCAAGAAGATAGACGTGAGCTGAGTTTTTCATATAAGATAGATAAGCAATTTTTTGACCATCTGGAGAATAACGGGGAGTTAAAACCAAGCGACTGCTATCCGTCAAGGCTTCAGAATTTTCTCCGTCTTGGTCCATACGCATAATGCGTTTTTTAGAATTTTTGCCTTTGCTGACGGTTTCAACATACACAATGTGCGTATTAAAATAACCGGTTTCATTGGTCACACGACTATAAACAGCATCCGCAATCATATGAGCAATTTTTCGCCATTTTTTCTTATCACTGCTCATGGATAAAGCAATTAATTTCTGCCCGGCAATGACATCAAATAACATAAAATCAACTGTGATTTTTCCGCCCCATTCTTCAGTGATTTTACCTGTTAAAAGAAAACGAGATCCTAATAAACGCCAATCAGCAAATCTGGGCCCGTCTTTTACGACAGATTCTTCTTTTTGAATATAGGATCCCTCAGGTGTTAACTCAAACAAGCCTGAGTTGACAAGGTCATTGCCGACAACTTCAGCAATATCAGAACCAATGCCTCTTGCTTCAGAGTCTTCACTGTAAAAATTAACAATAGCAATTGGATCAGGCCTAACCTCACCTTTAGTAATTTCTATTTTTAAAGCCTCAGCTGTTGTTGCAATTAAACAAACAAGAAAAATGATTACTGTTTTCATGTCTCATCAATACCTTAAATTTTTAAACCTATTAAAACATATCTTTGGGGTTAAAGCTCATCTCAAGATCTTTCCACTGCTCGTATTTATCTGCTGGCAACGGAAGTGGATTACATTGAGGATCTAACACAGCCCTTCGAGCATTCTCTGCTGCGGTTCTAAAGCCGCTATCTTCTGCCATCCTGCTTTTATCAACGATATCAGCTTTGGTCACCGTCCCATCTTGGGCAATTTCCATCTTGATATCGACAACCATATCTTTAGCACCCTTTAACCCTGCTGGAACAAGCCAGCATTTACGAATTTTTTGACGAATTGCATCAATTTGGGTTGCAGTAATGACCTCGCCTGCAACTTCAGCGGGGGAACCATCTTCAGTCGTTGAACTTTCATCATTCACGTCTTTCAAGAGATCATCTAAAGCTGACTTTGAGTCTTTTTTATCTTTAGAGTCAGGCTTTTTATCTTTTGCTGTGGCTTTCTTTTTCTTTAAGTTAACTTCAGCTTTTTCATCTACTTTCTTTTTGTCTTTTTTCTTTGGATCCTTTTTATCCTTTTTAGGTTCCTTCTTTTTCTCTGGCTCTTTCTTCTCAGGCTTTTTAACAGGTTCCTTCTTCTTTTCCGGCTCTTTTTTCTTCTCCGGTTCTTTCTTTTCTGGCTTTTTCTTTAAGATAGGATCAACCTCTTCCTTTACAGGTTCTGGCTCTTTTGGTTTTGGAGTTGGCTTCTCTTCTGGTTTTTTTGGCTCTTCTGGAGGAGGTGGAGGTAACTCTTTTTTCTCAATACGGCTTTCCTCTGGTTCCGGCGCTGGAGGTTCCATTGGTTTCTCTGGTTTCGGAAGAGGTTTGGGTTCTTCTGCTTTTTGGTTTAAAGGAGTCAATTTAGGCGCCGCAGACTTATCCCCAATCTGCACAAAATCGATAACCATAGGCTGCTCATCCTTTAATGTCGTCTTAAAGGGATTGCCAATACTTACTCCAAAAAGAATCAGAATAAGTAAGTGCAGAATGGCTGAGGCAATTACTGCATTTTTCATCAAAACTACCTAACAACACTAGCTTGCTTTTTTGTTGACTCTTTTACGTTCTTCACAGCGGGAGGCGTATTTGCTGGAAGCTCTGCAATTAATGAAACTTTAGAAAAGCCGCTTGCCGCAATGCCTCCCATAATTTCCATAATTTGACCGTAAGCCAATTTCTTATCGCCTCTCACGTATATTTTTGCATTTGGGTTATTGCCTGTGATGGCTTTTAAACGATTGACCGCTTCCTCTAAAAGCATCTCTGTTTCCTGAAGATAGACTTTTCCAGTTTCATCAACGGATATAATCAAAGGTTCATCTTGGTCATTAATTTGCGCTGCTTGCGTTTTAGGCAAATCAACCGGCACCCCAACTGTCATCATTGGAGCTGTGATCATAAAAATGACCAACAAAACTAACATGACATCCACAAGAGGCGTTATGTTAATATCGCTATTTGGGCGAAAATTCCGGCGACGTCTTCCAGAGCCTCGGCTATGTGAATGTGAAGATAATTGCATACCCATTAAATATGTTCTTCCAATTGGCGTGAAATAATAGAACCAAATTCATTCGCAAAAGCATCTAAACGATTCGCATAACGGTTTAAATCACTAGAAATTTTGTTAAAAGCAATCGCTGCCGGAATGGCTGCAACAAGGCCAATGGCGGTTGCAAAAAGAGCTTCTGCAATACCCGGGGCAACAACAGCAAGGCTTGCATTTTGCTGTGATGCAATGGGTCCAAAGCTGTCCATAATTCCAAGAACGGTTCCAAATAAACCGACGATCACACCGTTTGATCCTAAAGATGCTAAAAAGCCCATATGGCGCTCTAAACTGTCCATTTCCCTGCCAACAGTCAGTTGCATCACACGATCAATTCGCTGTTCTAATGTGCCTCTACTCTCATTAGGTCTAATGGTGCCTTTTGCAATAGAGCGACGCCATTCTCGCATCGCTGCGCAAAATACTAAAGATAATGGATCTAAAAGACGATTATGGATTCGATCAAACAAATCATCTAAAGCCCCTCCTGACCAAAAGGCTTCTTCAAATTGATCAGCAGCCGAATTTAAACGGCGCAAACGGTACACCTTATAGAAAATAATTGTCCAAGACCAAACAGAAGCAACAATCAATCCAAACATAACAAATTTAATAACAGGACTTGCCCCCCAGAACAGACCCCACATCGATAGGTCATGAGTCACTGGAGACGTGCTCACATGACCAAGGCTTGTGACAACATCGCTATTGTTAACAAGATTAGGAGTGGAGGCCATCATTTGATTGGCCGCGGCTTTTATCGGTGTATGATCCATAATAACTCTACTTTTTTAATACTGTCTCAACAAAAGGAGGAATCCGAATAGGTCGTCCCTGGGTAGTAACGCATGCTAATGTTATATTAGCTTTTACCAAATGCTCAGCCCCTCTGACAATAGATTGTTTCAATTTTACTCTTGCTCCT
>JAIEPD010000076.1 GCA_019749935.1 Alphaproteobacteria bacterium | reverse complement strand
GGGATGTTGATGCCAAACCGCTCCTATACCGCCGGAAGCCAGTTTAGGTATGGGTTTAATGGGCAAGAAAGCAGCAACGAGGTCTCGAACAATTCTACTACAGCTGAGTTCTGGCAATATGATTCTAGAATTGCGAGGAGATGGAATCTTGATCCCAGACCCGACATTTCTGAAAGTCCGTATTCAAGCTTCAAATGCAATCCTGTTCTGTTTAGCGATGTTTTGGGAGACACAAGTGTTTTGGGCGCAGGTGGTAAAATTCAGATTGAAATAGATGAAAAGTACAACAAGCTAGAATTTTACGATGATGTTGAATATGCAATTGGTAGAACTTTAGTGCCTGTAAGGAAGGGTCAACTTCGTTCTTTTACTAATGTTTTGGGGCATTTTACTGCAAGATGGACTAAAAATGCTGATGGAAAGTATGAGTTTGTAGGATACCTCAATGAAGAAGGTAAAACTATTGAAAAGGCAGTCGAAGATGTGAATTCTCTGATAAATTGGGATGCTGAAGTGCGTTCGTTTGTTTACAACAAGTTGACGGGGTTTATGCCAAGGGAAGGTGAATCATACGAAGAAGCTGGCAGGAGGACAGCCTATGACCTTTTGTTATTTGGTGTGACTAGTGCAGTATACCCAGAGCCTGGATTTGAAACTGGAAGCGGTCGTTTCTCCACTTCATTGGATGACATGTCGGGAATAGGATTAGTGAATCCAGCAACCAATCTTGCCGCTAAGACGAGTACGCCATTATATCACTATACAACAGCAGCAGGGTATAATGCAATAATGAACTCAAAAGTTCTTAATCCATCTATAGGCGTGAAAAATGCAAGGTTTGGTTCAGGGCAATATTTTACAGATATAGTACCAGGTGCTTTTACAAAAGGCCAGACTTCTTATAGGCTTTACGGTGTTCCATGGAATAGTAGTCGCCTAACTCACTATATTAAAATTGAAACATCGGGATTGAATATTATTCAAAACAAACCATTCAATTTCTTAAACCCTTCTTCCACTCCATTAAACTTGAATGGAAGAATTTTAGGAGGTGGTGCAACAGGATTTTAACATGAAAGAAGTATTTATAAAGAAACACTGGGGTGAAGGAGATGTGTTGTTTTATATCCATTTTCAAAATGGGGAGGCAATAAGGCAATTAGAAATAACGCCTACTTCAACGCTGAAGCTCACTTCAAGTAATCCATCAAATGGCGATTCAATGTTGTATGACCAGTCGCTTGATGAATTAGATTTAAAAGAATCTGATTTTATTACAGAAGAAGAGTTTAATAAAGTTTGGAATGAAAAGTAAAGTAAACGCCCCAAAATCCGGGGCGTTTACTTTTTAAATTTCTTTATAATTTTCAACTACAAATAAATCAACATTAGGATAATCTCTTGTAATCTTATCTATCACAAATTTTACATCGTCCCAATTTAGACCGCCAAGACCAGCACCAATTTTAGGTAATGCAATTTTGAAAATATTATTTTCATGTGCATAAGAAAGCATTTTAATTAATGAGCTTTCAACGGCATTAATATCAGCTTTAGTTTTCCAAGAGATTTGAGTTCCGAGATTAAAAACTGTTCCATTGTCGTAATTATAAGTATATACATCGCCTACAGAAAACAATCCTTCCTTACACAATCTTTTATACTCAATATACATTTTAGGAAATTTTTCCTTGAACTGTAAGGCAATACCTTTACCCATTGCACCAGCACAGTTGCATCCATGAGCATAGTTTGAAATTTCTTTTAATTTAAAAATATTGCCATGTTCAATGTACGTAACCATCAGGGTTGATTATTTTAACAGAAACTCAAGGAGTCCAAGTTTTTAATTTTTATTTTTTTTTGTAGAAGCTTTTCTTCCTGCATCAGTTTTGGTTAGCTTGCTGTAGCTTTTGGTGGTGCTTTTTTTAGGGGCTGCTTTACGCTCTTTGGTAACGGGCTTGCTTAAATCAGCACCCTTTTTAATGCGAGGCAGTTTACCGGGTTTATCTTTTTTAGTTGTCATTTTTTATAGAATTAATTTTTAAGAATACGCTTGCCTTGTTTTAGCATCTCTTAAGAAGGCATCTACAATAGTCATCAAGCAGGATTTATCACTTTCTTTAAGACTCTCAATATCCTGCAAACGCTTTAAGGTCTTTTTATCAAACTTGGCGTTCACACCTTCACCTACCAAATAATCCAACGACACGCCAAAGGCATCTGCAATACGTTTTGCAAACTCAATGGAGGGGACAGCTTCGCCCCGCTCATACTTTCCTATAATCTCACGGGAAACAACGCTTTCTGTGGCTAACTCTGTTTGCGACCAGCCTTTTTCCTTGCGTAAGTCCGCTATAATCTTAGCAATATTCTTCATCTTACTACGTGTTTATGTATGATATGACAGTGATTGTGCAAAAATAGGGTAATAATGTACATAAAAAAATAGGTTAAGGCCTTGTTAGTTTGGCAAGATGTTATACTTTTGTGTCCGATAGTACACACGGTAAGTTTTAAAAAATATTTTTCAACATGGAAAAAAAACCAAGAAAGTGAAGCTGCAACCCAAGCACAGAGCCTTATCATGGGGCAATTACAAAGTAGTTCCGTGGCTTACAATATCCGGAGTATGGTTAGAACAGAATGGATTTAAAGCGGGAGAAACGGTAAGCATCACTATTGAGAAAAACCAACTCATTATAAAACCCCTGTAGGCAATGGAGATAAAAGAAATCAAATCTCAACTAAGCATCCTAACCGTATTGCAGCTTACGGCTTGAAGCCCTACAAAAATAAAATGCTGTGCTGCCCCTTCCATGATGATAAGAATCCAAGTATGCAGGTGTATGCAGAAACCAACACGGTCTTTTGCTTTAGCGGTAACCGCTCAAAGAATGGTAAGGCAATGGACACGATACAGTTTATCCAGGACAAAGAAAGCTGCACCAAACACGAAGCAATCAAAAAAGCGGAAAGCCTTATCAGCAATGGCACACAGACAGTAATACAAAAACCAATCATACAAGCAGAGAACCTCACGGAAATTTTTGCCAAACTAAAACAAACCTTTACAGCAGCAGCAAAGCAAGAGCCTACGCAGAGAGCAGAAGTATATACAATGCAAAATTAGAAGCAGGATATAATAACGGCACTCATTACAGGCACTTAAAAAACTGCATGGTGTTCCCGCTCAAAGACAAGAGCGGAACTATTGTAAGCCTTTACGGGCGCAACATCGAGAGCGAAGGAAAAGACGACCGACATTTTTACACAACAAACAGAAGCGGTTTATATCCCGGCTATCCTGATGCAGCAACAGAAATATTAATCATTACCGAAAGCATTATTGATAGTGCAACGCTCGGGCTTTATACAATCTACGCCAGTCTTGCACTCTACGGCACTAATGTTTTAAACGAAGAACTCAAAGAGGCTGTAAGCCAGTTAAAAAACCTCAAAGAAATTATCTTCTTTTTAAATGGCGATGAAGCAGGCAGAACATGGACACAGAAGCACAGCGAAACAATACACGAACTGTTACCACAAATAAAAATCACAGCAGTAAACACACCGGAGGAAGAAGATATAAACAGCATGGTACAATCGCATTGTAGGCGTACCCAAACTTCGGCAGTTGAAAGTTAGAGAAAACCAATAATTTTAAACTGTCAAACATTATGAAAAAGACCAGATTTACCGAGAGCCAGATAGTGGCAGCAATTAAAAGCAAGAAAGAGGTGTTTCTGTAAAAGAGATCTGTCGAGATTTGGGTACCAGCGAGCCTACGTTTTATAATTGGAAAGCGAAGTACGGCGGCATGGAAGCCAGCGATGTCAAGAAACTCAAGGATCTTGAAACAGAGCTGAGCCAGTATAAGAAGATCGTAGCCGAGCTCACGTTCGAGAACCGTGCTACGAAGAACTTCATTGAAAAAAAGTTATAGTCCCTACTGATAAAAGAGAAGCTGCTCACTATTTTGTTCAATCGGAGCAGTGTAGCATTAGTAAGGCTTGTCAGATCGTGCAACTACCACGCAGTACTTATCAATACGAGAAAAGACAGAAAGACGACCATTCAGTTGAGCTGCTACTGGATCAGTTGGTTAGTAAACATCCGACCATTGGCTTGTGGCAATGTTACTATCGCTTGCGTAATCGTGGCGTTGTTATCAATCACAAAAAGCTTAGAAGGGTCTATCGTCTGATGAACTTGAATGTTCGTCGCAGACCAAGAAAAACGCTTCCGGAACGTGTAAAACAGCCCCTATTAACGCCTACAGCCCCTAACCAGATGTGGAGTATTGATTTTATGACCGATCGATTAGAGGACGGCAGAAGCTTCCGACTGTTGAATGTTATGGATGACTTTAACCGTGAGTCTCTTGCAATAGAAGTTGATACATCCCTTCCCACTCTTCGAATAATCAGAGTGTTGGATCAGCTCTTGCATCGCAGGGGAAAGCCATCCAATATTAGAACCGATAATGGACCGGAATTTATCAGTCACAAACTTGAGCAATGGTGCACCAAACAACAAATTACATTACAATTTATTCAACCAGGAAGGCCGATGCAAAATGCTTTTATTGAACGAAAAAATGGAAGCTTACGCAGAGAGCTTTTGAATGCTTATTTGTTTGCCAGCCTGAACGAAGCAAGAGAGCTGTGCGAAAACTGGCGGAATGACTACAACGAAGAAAGACCGCACAAATCACTTCATTATCTGTCACCCCACAATTACACAAAGCTTATGAAAAGGAACGAGCAGCTTTATCCACAAGCGGCGAACGAAAATCATTTAAAAATTGAAGAGAGCCGCTTAGTGGATAAAGCGACTGAATCAAATGAAAATCCTCAATTTTTGAGCTGACCGAAAAAAAGGTACGCCTACAGGTTTATCACAGGCTGAACTGGGTAATGCCATCGGAACCTCTGGTGATGTAATTGGTCGTTATGAACGGGATGTGATTTCCCCTTCTATTGTTGTTATTAAAGTGGTGGATGCCCTGGAAGTGTCTATTGTTTTTCTCTTAGGTAAAACCAAAATGATTTTGGATAAGCAAACGGTAAAACATCTGGAAGATATCGGCAAACTGCCTGATGATAATAAAAATTTTGTGCTTAACCTAATTGATATGGCATTGAGATATTTTAAAGTTAAAAAGGCTCATGCTTCATAAACTTAAGAACCGCTACAATTGCAGCGGCTCTTAAACACAATTTAAAATGTATCAGATAAAATCTCATCGCTATTACATCGTAATATACCCTTATCAGGTTTCCATATTTCAATAAGCCCCCTATATAAATTTTCCAAAACTTCTCTCTTTGCTAAATCTTTGTGTGCATTGTTTTTACCAATATTTAAAGTTATGCTGTTAGGAGTTTTTTCAAAATAACATCCACAAATAACTGATAAAATATGAGCCTTACTGAAATCTTTTTCCGATTTCAATACAATCAAATAGCCTAAGTCTTCAAGTAGCTCTCCCACATCGTTATAATTTTGACCTTTCAATAGAAGTGTTTTTATACCCTCGCTACTTGTATCTACAGGTTGCAAAACTTCTCCTTTCCGTGGCTTGGATGTCTTATACCAAAGAGTAAAACTATTGTCCAAGCTACTTAACAAATCAAGAGTAGATTTAATCTTAGCTGTACAGGTAGTTAATTCTTCTTTTCGTTTGCCCCAATAAATTCCTATAAAAAAATTATTTTTCATATTTACTACTGTGCTATTGATGGTGTATAATGAACACTAATCCCAGTTATTCCTTTATCCTTAAATAATTGTTGTACCGTATTTGCTGCTGCTTCTTCAGCAAAATGCCATTCAATGGCAGCTCCATTTGCTGCTTTTATTTGGCGTTGTGCTTGTGCTAATAATCCCTCTTGTGCCCAGCCTTTTTCTAATAAAAATGAATACTTCCCTTTTGCATCAAGCAGTATTCCATTTTTCAATCCATCAAACTTTACCCCATTTAATATTACAGCTTCTCCCTCTGTTCCTGCAATTTGCTTCTGGTAGTTACGTGAAAATAATGACCAACCTTTATTACTCTCCGCTATTCGCAACGCCTGCATACCTCTTACTTGCATCGGAGCACCTATCACAGTTAACGCTGCGTTCACTCCTCCCAAGTCTTCCATTGTCATAGCATTATCAGGAGCAGCCATATCCCTTTTTGTATAATCTGAAGTTGCCTTTATCCACCAACCTAATGTCGAAAATGGCAATGTGGCATCATCGTATTGATGCACATATTTATAATCATCGGCTTGTTTACCTGGTATAACGTTTTGAGTGTAGTCATAATTTGCAGAAGGCATCATTTCCCCTGCTTTAATCTCCTCATACATGGTTTCCTGCTGTATGAATCTGCCATCAGGCATAGCATAATAGACTTCTGTACCAGCAAATTTTTTCCCATCATTTAACGGTAGTCCTGTTGCTCTGTTTACGTTAATGTAAGTGATACTCTTATTAATGTCAACAGAAGTCGCTTTTATTTTTGGAGTACCATCATTATAAAATCCATCTATCCAATGTATAACTACTTTTTTTTCCTCTCCATCTAAATCAATGCACCGCATTACATCATTCATTGCGTAAGCATAAGGTGTCCAACTTGGGTACTTATGTTTTAGTGGGTCTGTAGATAAAAATCTACCTAATCGAGGGTTGTATATTCGCTCTCCATAATCCTGTGTGGTTGTCTCCATATCATTCTCCTTCCCATTAAACCCATACCTAAACTGGCTTCCGGCGGTATAAGAGCGGTTTGGCATCAACATCCCGAACGGAGG
>JAIEPD010000067.1 GCA_019749935.1 Alphaproteobacteria bacterium | reverse complement strand
ATCAAGAAGTCCGAAAACAAAAACACAATCGATAGGGTTCCAAATTTAAAAAAAAGAGACAGGGAAAAGAGAGAAAGGGATAAGGGAAAGATGATGAAATAGAATTAAAACTTTATCGATGGTCTAAATAAAAAAAGAAGATATAATAAGAAACCAAACCTAAAAGCAGATTTGTAAATGTTAAAGGTTCTCTTTCTTGCTGCGCTCTTGCTTTTTAAGTCTATTCCTTCTTATTCAACAGAAATTCAAGAAGGTCGGCTGATTGCGGATGACGAAATTGAAGGCGCGTTAACGTCATGGCTGCAAGAAATTTTCACCGTTGCAGGCATAAGTTTAAAGCCGCAAGTTTTTCTTTTGGTGGATTCATCTGTTAACGCGGGGGCCACTTTTGGTGGTCAGATTATCGTTTTCACAGGTCTTATTTTAAAGTGTAAGGATGTCACCCAGCTTTTGGGCGTTCTTGCGCACGAGTCTGGTCACATCGCAGGTGCTCACAGTGCGCGCCATGGTGCCGCTGAAAATGAGGCCTTGATTCCAGCCATTGCATCGACATTATTAGGCGGGGCTGCAGCGCTCGCAACAGGAAACTCTGCCCCTTTGGCCGCGGGTGCTGCAGGTGGTATGCATGCTTATGAACGCATGCTTCTTCGGTATTCAAGATCACAAGAGGAAGCGGCCGATAGTGCAGCCTTAAAGTACATGGAACTCCTCGGTTGGCCTACTTCAGGCTTGGCTAGCTTTTTAAACAGTTTGAATAATTCTTATACAGGGCAGATTGATCCCTATACCTCAACTCACCCTTTATCAGAAGACAGGTGTGCAAAAGTATTGCTTTATCAACAATCTCAATCTAAAAATTTAACCCCACAAAAATCCATGGAACCTTATGAGATAAAATTCAAAAGAATCAAAGCAAAAATTAAGGGCTTTATGGAGCAGCCTCAAAAGGTATTGAGGGACCTTCCGGCCAGCGATACCTCGATAGCCTCACGTTATGGAAGGGCTATTGCTCTTTATAGGCTTGGCAAAGTTGCTGAGGCATTGGCGCTTATTGATGGGCTTTTAAAAGATATCCCTAATGACCCTCACTTTTTAGAGTTAAAAGGGCAGATTTATTTCGAAACAGGAATGATAAAAGATGCCGTTGTTTGTTACAGAGCCTCTGTTAAGCAGCGCCCTCATGCTCCAACTCTTAATGTTCTTTTGGCGCATTCTTTAATCGAAGCCTCGCCTTTACGAAACCCCCAAGAATTAGAAGAAGCCATTCGGGCATTAAAGCTAACTCTTGATAAAGATCCTGAAAATGTTTTTGCTTGGAGACTGTTGGCGGGGGCATACGGTAAAAATGGGCAAACTGATTTTTCAGCGGGTGCTTTAGCCGAAGAAGCTTGGATCAAAGGGGATGTTAAGATGGCCAAGGCACAAGCAAAGAAGGCTATAAACTGCAGCAATGGATCGATTGCCAAGCGTGCCCAAGATATATTAAATCAAGCAGACCCTAAGCCCGTTAGAGGAAGATAGTGACCCGCAAGGACATAATTGCCTTGATTAGTTTAATCTTTTGATATAAAAAGGTATGCAAGTTTTAAAGTTTTTAGCTATTATAAGTTTTTGATTTTAGTAAGGTAGAAAAATGGCCGTTCCAAAGAAAAAGACATCTAAGTCTCGTCGTGATATGCGTCGTTCGCATCATCATTTAGCATCCATAAACACATCAGAATGCCCGAATTGTGGTTTACAAAAATTACCACACCATATTTGCCAAGGATGCGGACATTACAATGGACGTCAAGTTTTAAAAATCAAAAAAGAAGCATCTGCTGATTAATTTATGACTTTAACGTTGGCTCTGGATGCCATGGGCGGCGATGCAGGCCCTGAAATGGTGGTTAAAGGAGCTGACCTTGCCCTTCGCCAAGCGAAGGGTTTGCCTTTATGTTATTTGTTTTTTGGAGATAATTTGGCTATTGAGACGGAGCTGAAAAAGTATCCTGACCTTCAAAAAATATCAAATATTATTCATTCTGAAACAATTATCACAAATCAAACGAAGCCTGCTATTGCATTAAGAAGTGGCCGTAAGTCCAATATGGGAATGGCAATCGATGCGGTGGCCAAGGGCCAAGCAAATGCCGTTATTTCTGCGGGCAACACGGGCGCCTATATGGCTCTTTCTAAGATTCTTTTAAAAACCATAGAGGGCATCGATCGCCCAGCTATTCCGGCGATTTTGCCAACCCTAAAGGGGAAAACAGTTGTTTTGGACCTAGGTGCTAATATTGACTGTACGTCTGAGAATCTAGTCCAGTTTGCATTAATGGGTGAGGCTTTTGCGCGTCAACTTCTTGATATCGAACGTCCTTCTGTTGGGCTACTTAATATTGGTTCAGAGGAATTAAAGGGGAATGCTATCGTTCAGGCAGCTGCCCAGCTCTTAAAAGAATTTCCTGATCTTAATTTTCAAGGATTTGTTGAAGGAGATGATATTACGTCGGGAAAAACGGATGTTGTGGTCACAGATGGTTTTTCGGGAAATATCGCTTTGAAATCTATTGAGGGTGCGGCTAAATTAGTCGGTCACCTTTTAAAAGAATCGTTAGGTGGTTCTTTGCGCGGGAAATTAGGATATATTATTGCAAAACCTGCTTTTAAACAATTGCAGACAAAAAGCGATCCTCGTCTGTACAATGGCGCCGTGTTTTTAGGTCTAAAAGGCATAGCGGTTAAAAGCCATGGAGGAACTGATTTTGTTGGCTTTGCAAACGCTATTGGAGTTGCAATTAGTATGATTCAGCATAATTTTATCAAAGATATTGAAGAGCGTTTATCAATACTGATTTCGAGAGATAAACAGCCAGTATCGACTTTAACGGTGGAAGTTTAATAATGATGTATCGCTCGCAAGTTGTTGGATGCGGTGCTTTTCTCCCTGAAACTGTTCTCACGAATCATGATCTCGTACAAAAGGTTGACACGAGTGATGAGTGGATACGAGAAAGATCAGGGATTGAAAAAAGGCATGTGATCACAGCAAACCAAACATGTTCAGACTTAGGCTATTTGGCAGCAAAAGAAGCATTAACCGCAGCTGGAATTGATGCATCTTTAGTCGACTGCATCGTTGTTGCAACGACCACTCCTGATCATTCCTGCCCAGCGACTGCCACACGTGTCCAAGAAAAACTAGGCGCAAATAGGGCGTTTGCCTTTGATGTTCAGGCCGTGTGTTCTGGGTTTGTATATGCTGTCGCTGTTGCAGATAATTTTATTCGAACCGGTCAAGCCAAGTATGCGCTTGTCATCGGGGCGGACACAATGTCCCAAGTCCTCGATTGGAAAGACAGAACGACATGCGTTCTGTTTGGCGATGGAGCAGGGGCTCTTTTATTGAAAGCCGTGCCTGAAACAGATGGCAGAGGGATTTTATCAACGCACCTTTTCTCGGATGGAAATCTGTATGATGCTTTGTATGTTGATAATAGCGTTGCAACCGATAACCAGCGTGGTTACATCCGTATGCAGGGAAAGGAAATTTTCAAAAACGCTGTCCAAAAAATTGGAGAGGCCGTTGAAAAAGCCCTTGAATATAATAAGTTAACAGCTGACGATATCGATTGGTTTGTGCCGCATCAGGCAAATAAACGTATCATTTTAGGGGTGTCTGAAAAATTTAATATCCCAATGTCTAAAGTTGTGCTAACAATTGACCAACACGCCAATACTTCCGCTGCTTCTATTCCTCTTGCTTTATCCGTTGCTATAAAGGATGGCCGTATTAAGCCGGGGAATCTTGTACTGATCGAGGCTATGGGAGGTGGGCTAACATGGGGATCTGCTCTTATTAGATGGTAGGGGACACGTGATGTCTTTAGATAATTTTGGTCGTTCTGAACTTATTCATTTATTAATAAAGAAAATGGGTTTGAACAAACAAACTGCCACTGAGATGTTAGATAATATTTTAATGACAATGGTAAAGTCTCTAAACGAAGGCCATTCCATAAAAATCCCTGGCTTTGGTACTTTTGCTGTTCGCGAAAAACAACCTCGACCTGGAAGAAATCCTCGTACCGGTAAGGATGCAGAAATTAGCGCACGACGTGTTGTTACATTGCGCCCTTCGCCTCTTTTTAAAAAGAAATTGGATGATATTCATGTCGTATGATTCTAATAATGTTTTTGCAAAAATCTTAAGGGGAGAAATCCCTTGTAAAAAAATATCTGAGGATGAATTTTATCTAGCTTTTCATGATATACAACCTCGTGCTCCAATTCATGCTTTAGTGATTCCAAAATCTGCTTATAAAGATGTTTGTGATTTTAATAAGTGCGCAAAAGATGAAGAAATCATTGGGTTTCATAAAGGGGTTAATCACGTCATTGAGCTTTTGAACTTAAAGCAAGATGGCTTTAGGCTTATTAGCAATTGTGGGATTTATGGAGGGCAAGAAGTTCCCCATTACCATATTCATCTTTTAGGAGGAAAGAAATTAGGACCTATGTTATCTTCTTCATAAGGTTTTATATCTGTACTCTATTTGCTATCTTCTGCTAATACTAAAGATAACTTTTGAACTAAATTGCCCTATCATGAGAACACTTTATCATTATCCACTTTGTCCTTATTCCCGTAAAATTCGGCTGATCTTAGCAGAAAAGAAGCTGGATTTTTCTGCAGAGATCGAGCGTTTTTGGGAAAAACGGCCTGAATTTATGAAGTTAAACCCTGCAGGTCAGGTGCCTATTCTTGTTGATTTAAACGGATCTGTCATAAATGATAGCATGGCAATTAGTGAATATTTAGAGGACGCTTATCCAGAAAGGCCCTTGATTGGTGAGGGGCTTTTACAGCGCGCTGAAGTTAGGCGGCTTGTTGGTTGGTTTGATTCTAAATTCGCTAGCGAAGTGAGTGTAACGTTATTGATGGAAAAAAACATCAAAAGGTATCTGTCTACACAAGTAAGCTCTGGGCCGAATTCAGCTGTCATACGAAACTCCCAAAGCACAGTTCATAGTCATTTGGAATATATTTCTTGGCTTGTTGACCGTCGTAATTGGCTCGCAGGTGATGATTTTTCGCTTGCAGATATAGCAGCCGCTGCGCATCTTTCTGTGGTTGATTATATGGGGGATATTGCTTGGGATAAACACCCCATTGCCAAAGATTGGTACGCACGGATTAAATCACGTCCTACATTTCGTAGCTTGCTTCTTGATCGGGTACCCGCGCTTGCGCCTTCATCTCAGTATGCTGATCTTGATTTTTAAGAGCCGCTGTATATTTCGCCGTCATCCACAGTCACAGGCTTGGGACAACTAGGCGTCGACATTGATGCAAATTCAAAACCTTCAGGTAGCAGACACTTTATTCGTTCCGAACGGGCTTTTGAATTTACTGTTTTTCCTGTGGGGACTTTGCTTTGCACTTGTCTGTCTATAAGAGAAAAGAAATCTTCTTCGTTGGAAAATTCGAATACACCAGGGGTGGTTCTTTCAAGAAAACAACTAACAGCAACAATTGCTTGATTTAATCGATGATTAAAGAGTTTTGTTTTTCTTGTTTCATCAATCTCCCACGGATAGGCTTCAAAAAAAGAGTCTACCATTTTATTGATATGAGTAAGAAGAAATCCTTCAAATCTCGATAAATCAGCAAGATCTGTCCGATGTAAATCTTGCCATTCAGTGCAGGCATTTGCTGCGGCTTTAGCTGCTAATTCATTAATGCTATTCATAACGATTACTGCTTCTAGAGGAGTTACCTTACGGGAAAAATTAAGACCGAAAATACTGTTTCCTGTTAAGACTTTGGTGACTCGTTCTATATTTTGTGTTGAATCAAAATAGTGTGAATTGTCTAAACAATCTATTAACGCGGATTCGGGATTAAGAATGAGGATTTACAAAGGGTAGAGGGATGTTTTAGTTATAATTTTAGCAAA
>JAIEPD010000065.1 GCA_019749935.1 Alphaproteobacteria bacterium | reverse complement strand
TAAAGTGCAAAGTTGCATGTTTTCTCTTCATGGGAGTGCTAGGGCACTTTTTGGGAATTCTTGGATACCTCCCCTATGTGAGCGCCATTGATGTTCTGGTCGGCATGGGATCTCTTCAGTCCACTCATGTTCAAGATTGGAAAAGCGGTAAAATTCCCTACTTGGAGAAAGTTATCCAAGGGAATTTGCATAAAATAAGCTTTGCCATGAAATGCTTTCGAAGCTGGGCACTTCGAAAAAATCTAAAGCCAAGTGAAACAGTGTATCGGCTTAGGAAAAAAGTTCACAAAAGACCGTTGCAATTTAGCAAAACAAATCATCCCCCTATCGAGAAAGCCTATCGCACCCATTACGTTTCTTTGAGTATTGTAAAAGCAAAACAAGAAGCGTTAAAAAAGAGCGCCGAGGTATCCAATCCCGTCTCGAAAGAAGCAGAGTTTTGATAATCCCCTCACCTCAGTCTTATGGCAAGTACACACCATAAACCCTAAAATTCCATAAAAAATATAAACATTTATGGTCATTTTAGTAATCATAATTAGATTTAAAGAACATTATAATATACATAAAAACATTTAAGGATTGCTCTTGGGTAACGCTTACTATAATATGCATTAATAAATGATTGCAGTTATTTTAATAATGAATACGGTATTTTATGGCAAACAAAGCGACTCTCCCCATCCCCCTGCAAAGAGCCATGTTTAAATTTGGTCAAGATATCCGTGATGCCAGGCGAAGACGGCGTATCCCTATGGCAATTATGGCCGAACGGGCTGGCATGGTAAGGTTGACCCTTGCAAAAATTGAAAAAGGAGATCCTACCGTGTCTTTTGGAGGTTATGCTTCTGTGCTTTTTGTTTTAGGCCTGACAGATCGTTTAAAAGATCTGGTGGATGCAAATCATGATTTAGTCGGACGGCACCTCGAAGAAGAAGCTTTGCCAAAACGTATATATCTGTCGCGATCATCAAAGAAGAAAGAGGAAGACCATGAGCAGTAAAGAGATTCTTGTTTCTATTGCTCTGGGTGAAACCAATCATTTTGTTGGACGCTTATGGTGTCACAACCGCAAAGGACGGGAAAGTGCTTCCTTTGAGTATGACTCCTCCTGGCTCAAGCATCCTGAACGTTTTGCATTAGAGCCTGCTCTTAACCTAACACCAGGTGCTTTTCATACACAAGCGGATCAAAGTCTTTTTGGAGCCATTGGAGATTCTGCGCCGGATCGTTGGGGCCGTGTTCTTATGCGCCGAGCAGAAAATGCAAAAGCTAAAGAAGCAGGAGAAACTCCACGCACCTTAGGAGAGGTAGACTTTCTGTTAGGCGTCAATGACGAAACAAGACAAGGAGCGTTACGGTTTTCAGAAACGCTCAAGGGCCCCTTTCTCAGCCCAAAAGACAAAAAAGCAATTCCTCCCTTAGTGGATTTACCCAAACTTCTTTCAGCAACAGAGCGGTTTTTAAGTCATAATGAAGAGGCGGAGGATTTAAAAATCCTTCTTGCGCCGGGATCGTCTTTAGGTGGTGCGCGCCCTAAAGCTTCCGTGCGTGACAGGGACGGAAGCCTTGCAATTGCAAAGTTTCCCCGCAAAGACGATGAATACAATATGGTTGTATGGGAAGCTGTTGCTCTCGTCTTGGCTAAAAAAGCAGGGATTCACGTACCTTCATGGCGTTTAGATACTTTTCTTGATAAACCTATTTTAATTATTCGCCGCTTTGACCGTTATGCTCAGGAACGCATCCCTTTTTTATCTGCTATGAGTATGCTGGGTGCAAAAGATAATGAGGCCCATAGTTATTTAGAAATTGTGGATGCTCTAAGACAGCATGGAGCCAAACCACAATCCGATATGGCTGAGCTTTGGCGTAGAATTATATTCAGTATTCTTATATCCAATACAGATGACCACTTAAGAAACCACGGCTTTGTTTATGAAAGAGAAAAAGGTTGGAAGCTTTCCCCCTGTTATGACATAAATCCCACTCCGGTTGAAATCAAACCCCGTATCCTAACGACAATGATAGATCTTTATGATGGCAGCGCTTCCCTTGAGCTTGCCATCTTTGTAGCAAAGGACTTTAGACTCTCTAAAGATCAGGCAAAAGCCATTATCAAAGAGGTTAGCCAAAGTGTGTCACAATGGCAAAAAGTTGCCCAAGGCTTTGGCTTAGAAAAACAAGAAATGAATCGAATGAGCTCGGCCTTTGAACATGAAGAGGCTAAGAACGCTGAAAAACTATAATACGTTTCGAGCCAATTGCATTCCTGAGCCTCTATAATCAACAGAAAAATTGATTCCAATAAAAATAAACCCTCAAGGGTTAAGCAATCTCCTTAAGAAACACCCTAGCTGGAATTTTAAGATTCTTATGCAATTTTTGAGCCATGCGCATTGAAAGAGAGCGTTTTCGATTAAGAACCTCGTAAACGTGACTTCTTTGCCCAATGTAGGGAATTAGATCTTTTGGCGTTAGTCCCTCTTCTTTCATTCTAAACTTTATAGCTTCTCTATAGGGTCGGGATCTTCGATGGGAAAATTCTTTTTTTCATAAGCATCAACAAGCGTTGCCAGAACATCCAACCTATTTCCTTGAGGCGTTCCAAAGGTTGCATCCATTAATTGATCAATTTCTTTTAATGCCCATTGATAATCTTCTTCACTGCGTATGGTTCTAATTTCCATAATAACTCCCCTTCCCCATTTAGATAGTTTTTGCATCTATCCGGTCATACCTGCATGAGTTCCAACAAAACGGATGTCAATAATCCCGTATTCATAATTAATTCTGGCAATCAATCAATAATGGTTGCCGCATACGTTGAAAACAACTCGGTTATCTGCTAACCCCTCATATTGGTATTGATTCTGTATGTCCTTCATTTAAGAATATCCTATCATAATCCCAAATTAGGATTAATTCTTTTTACGCAGCGTCAATGAAATTCATCAAGTTCTTAGAGATGAAAATCAGCAGGGAGAAGAAGATTATTCCAGATACAAGCTTTAAAAATCTCTGTCGCCAGTTTCGTTATCTCTGAAGATTTTTTCTCTTCATTCAATAAAGAAAGGGTCTGAACATGATTCAGAATTTCGTTTACTGATTGACTCGATAAAGAAACAGGAATGGCAGCCCCAGTTGTTAAGACAAACCCAGGTTGGTTTATAAGATGACAAACAATCAACATACCCCGTTTTGCTGTCTGAGAGAGGTTATCATCAAAAAGGATGAAAAATTCTCCTCTCAGCAGATCATAAACAACTAATCCCCCTTCTCTTAAAGCGGCTTCAACTCTAAGAACTGTGAAAAAAGCATGCTTAAGGACACCATAAACCGCTATTTCTTCTTCAGACAAAGAAGAAAAATGAGTTTCTAAATGCTTCTCCACCAAATTTCTACCTTCCCACCGATAATGAAACAGACAATAGTCAAGAAGAACAAGGGCTTCATCGGATGTTTGAACCAATAACCTTTCGTCTTGATAAAGATTGAGTTTTTTTGCGCAAGCTTCAATAGCACAACGAGGAATCTTGGCTAAGAGCTTAGGAATCATAAGGGTCAAAGAAGACCTTATCTTTGTATAATCTCGCATGAGACTTTCCATTATCTCATCCGCTTCCGAAGATTTCTCTTCGAATTCTCTCTGACTCGAAGACTCTTCCAACAAGAGTTTCAAACCAAATTCGTTTTCATCTTTAGCCAGCAGCTTATTGAGCGTGTAAGGAGATAAACTTTCAACAAGCCTTAAGATTTTTTGATTAAGATCGCCTAATTGCTCGACTTGTTTCCTTAAGATGCTTATTTTTCTCTGTTCTTCAGCTGTAAGCTTAAGCTCTTGCCAAAGTTCCAGTTGTTTTTCCCATAAAAGCTCTCTCTCTTGTTCGGATTGGTAGAATTTTAGAAGATATTCAATAAGCTGATCATCCAAAAGATAGGGTTGTAATTGGGCTTCTAAAAGCTCCTCATATTCATCTTGAGTGATTTTCACCAATACAGGAAATACCTCAGCAAAAGTAGGAAGAAAGGTAATGGGTTTCGATTGAAAAGATATCATTAAAGAGGATCCTTTTGAGAATTAAGACTATTTTATATCTCTATACCATAAAAACATCAATGAGCAAAGTTAGTCTTTTTCTAAGGGCTCTGCCCTCGCGCATGCAAGGCATTGCTTCGCTCTCGAAAGGAGTTTCCCCAAATTTCGGTCTTAAAGACCTGCCAATTTGGGTGATTCCCCTCTTCCTTTCTCGGCCTTGCATTTGCTAACCCGATCTCGCCGATAGGCAGGGGTGCACGCGCTTTTAAGACGCGGCACCCTTTAACCATGAGAAACAAAGAGAGAAAATCGTTATGCAAATAAAATCTTCAAATAAACTTTTAAATGCGCTCACCAAGGAAGAGTTAGAGACTCTCAAGAGTAATTTTGAAGTTAACGACGCCTTGATTCAAAAAGGCCTGAACCCAAAAGCCTTCGATATTGTGGTGAAGTTTTTTAACCCAACAGGAATAGGCACTTGGCATTTAACCGAGTTATCACCTGACGGAATTGCTTTTGGCCTTTGTGATCTCGTGGATGTTGAGCTTGGCTATGTTTCTTTAGAAGAGCTGGCTTCTCTTAAGTTACGGAGTAGTCTTGGTATTGAAAAGGACCGTTATTTCTCCGGCAAGGGCTTATCGCTTTCTTCTTTATCCAAAAAGCTAAGAGAAGAAAACAAGTGAGCAACAGGGAAAAAGCCCCATCACAATTTCTTTTATCCGCATCAACAAACAACAACTGAAACAAGGAAACAAAATCATGACAATCTTTAAAAAACAACCTCAAGGTGAAACCAAAGATCTTTATCAGCAAATTACCGATCAGATTATAGAAGCGCTCAGTCAAAGTACCGATTGGGTTATGCCATGGCATCAAAAAGAGTTAAAGTTTTCCAGAAATGTTTTAACTCAAAACCCTTATTCAGGCGTTAATATTGTATCGCTTTGGATGGCATCTCATAAAAACCACTATACAAGCCCTCTTTGGGGCACCTACAAACAGTGGCAAGCTTTAGGAGCTCAAATTCGGAAAGGGGAAAAGTCCCATCAAATCGTTTTCTATAAGGATTTTGAAGTAGAAGAGAAAAACCAGGAAACCGGAGATCTTGAAACTGTCAAAAGGTTTGTTCTCAAAGCCAGCTCGGTTTTTAATTCAGCCCAAGTTGAAGGTTTTGCTATCCAGATTGAAGAAAAAACCCTTGGGGCAGATGATAACAACTTTAAGACCTACCAAGCCGTAGAGGCTTTTGTTGCTCAAACAGGGGCTAAAGTTGTTCACGGTTTTTCTTCTGCTTTTTATCATCAGTCTGAGGATATGATAGGAATGCCTGAACGAAAGAATTTTGTAGCAACAGAAACTCAAATCTCAGAAGAAGGCTACTACGGTACCCTTTTGCATGAGCTCACCCACACACTGGACCGGCCATAAAAGCCGCTTAAACAGAATTGTACCAACAATCCGTTTTGGCTCAGAAGATCACGCTATGGAAGAGTTAATTGCGGAATGGGGATCAGTCTTTCTGTGCGCTGAATTAGGAATTAGCGCCGCTCCAAGGCAAGATCACGCCAATTATATAGCTCATTGGCTGCGCGTACTCAAAAATGATAAAAAGGCTATTTTCTATGCCGCTCATCAAGCCACCCTTGCTGCCCGGTTTTTAAAGACTTCTTCTAAGGCTGTTGCAGAGGAGATTTAAACCATGAATCTTAGGAAGAGAGAAAATTTCTTGGGAAGAAAACAGAGAGCCTTTTTTGGTTCTCTGCTGATACTCAATCTCTTCTGATTTTAAAAAAGAAAAAACAGAACTATACCTTAAAAAAATCAATAGAAAATAGATATACCATAAGGAGATAAATAAAATGAATGACCGTAT
>JAIEPD010000049.1 GCA_019749935.1 Alphaproteobacteria bacterium | reverse complement strand
TAACCTTTTGTTTGATTAAACCATTTTACAGTTCCAGTAGACATGGAATTTTCTCCTCCAATTAACTTAACTTGCACTTTTTCTATACGCCCCTAAAATTAAAAAAACAACCCTTAATTTTAATAAAAAATAACTGTTAACCATATATACATAAATGAGTTTTTAATGATGTGAGATTCAATTTGACAAGCACGCAGTGAACCCAAATCTTGAATTTGGTAGAGTATATGAAGTACGATAGAAATTATTTAAATAGAAGGAAACATTGCATGCGTCAGGAGCTTTTATTGACTTCTTTGACGTCTTTATCTGGGCGCTATGCAAAAGCTTTTTTTGAAACATCAAAGAAGCAAAGCGAACAGAGAGAAATTCTTAAAAACTTTGAGGAAATCAGCTCTCTTTTAAAGGAAAATCGAGAGCTTGAGCGTGCCCTTCTGAGTCGTATTCTTAATAAAAAACAATTGGATATTGTTCTGGTGGAAGTTGGCAAGAAAATCAAATTTATGCCTTTATTTCTAAATTTCATAAGGCTTTTAGCAAATGAGCGCCGATTGCTATTGCTTTATAGCATTTATGAAAAATACCAGATGCTTTCCGATTTTTGTAATAATGACCGCAAACTGACCGTTTTTAGCGCATCTCCTTTGATGGCTAAGGAGAAAATCAATTTACAAAAAAAGTTGTCCGGGCTTTTCTCAGGGAAGATTGAAATGACATTTGCTATTGATGAATCAATATTGTCTGGTATTGTGGTAAAGGCAGATACATTCATCCTAGATGCTAGTTATAGGACCCAGTTAAAACATCTGACCGAGATCTTAAAAGGATAAAGAGTTATGCAAACGCGCGTTGCCGAAATCTCAGCTATTTTAAAAGAAAAAATAAAAAATTTTCAACCAAAAGCTGAAGTTGCGGAAACAGGACGAGTTTTGTCTGTTGGAGATGGGATTGCTAGAATTTATGGATTGGATAAAGTCCAATCGGGCGAATGGATAGACATCATTTCTACGAAGACAAAAGAAGTTGTTAGGGCCATTGCGACAAACCTTGAAATAGACAACGTTGGCGCTGTGATTGTTGGCAATGATCGTCTTGTCGAAGAAGGCGATCTTGTTAAAAGAACCCACAAAATTATTGACGTGAATGTGGGGATGGGTCTTTTGGGGCGCGTTGTTGATGGTTTGGGAAATCCAATCGATGGCAAGGGCCCTTTGCATAATGTTTCTTTTGCGCCCGTAGAGCGTAAGGCTCCAGGAATTATTGAACGCCGTTCAGTTTTTGAACCGATGCAAACAGGAATTAAAGCCATTGATTCTTTGGTTCCTATTGGAAGAGGGCAGAGAGAGTTAATTATTGGAGATCGTCAAACTGGGAAAACGACTATCGCAATTGACACAATTTTGAACCAAAAGAAAGCTAACTTAAGCTCTGACAAAAAACACAAATTGTACTGTATCTATGTTGCCATTGGTCAAAAACGTTCCTCCGTTTCTAAGATTGTCAAAACCTTAGAAGATCATGGTGCTCTTGATTATACAATCGTTGTGTCAGCAACAGCTTCGGATGCTGCTCCTTTGCAGTATTTAGCGCCTTATACTGCTTGCGCGATGGGGGAATATTTCAGAGACAACGGTATGCATGCCTTAATTATTTATGATGATCTTTCAAAGCATGCGGTTGCCTATCGACAGATGTCCCTTTTGTTAAGGCGGCCACCAGGGCGTGAAGCTTACCCTGGCGATGTGTTTTATCTTCATTCCAGGCTTTTAGAAAGGGCCGCTAAGATGAGTGATGAAAAAGGAGGGGGATCTTTAACAGCGCTGCCTATTATTGAAACGCAAGCAGGAGATGTGTCGGCCTATATCCCAACCAATGTTATTTCAATCACTGATGGTCAGATTTTTTTAGAATCAGAGCTATTTTATCAAGGAATCAGGCCGGCAATTAACGTTGGTTTATCGGTGAGTCGTGTGGGTTCAGCTGCACAAACAAAGGCTATGAAACAGGTTTCAGGGAGTATTAAGCTTGAGCTTGCTCAATACCGTGAGATGGCAGCATTTTCACAATTTGCAAGTGATCTTGATATCTCGACGCAAAAGCTTTTAGAGCGAGGAAAAAGACTGACTGAACTTTTAAAGCAGCCTCAGGCAAAGCCTTTATCTGTTTCAGAGCAAGTTATTTCTATTTTTACCGGCGTCAGGGGCTTTCTTGATTCTATTCCTAATCAGAAAATTCCTCAGTTTGAGGCCGAATACTTAGAGGCAATCCATCATTTTCATCCGGAAATTTTTCAGGAAATTGAGGCGAGCCATTTGTTGAGCGCAGAAAACGAGAAAAAATTACAAGCTTTTTTGACTGAGTATGTGAAAAAATGGGCAGTTTAAAAGAGCTTCGTCAACGAATTAAAAGCATTAAATCAACGCAAAAGATAACGGCTGCTATGAAAATGGTAGCAGCAGCAAAGCTGCGCAAGAGTCAAGAAAAAGTAGCGCTAACAAAGCCCTATGTTGAAAAAATCTATCAAATGATTAGCCATCTGGTTTCTGGGGATTTTGAGATGGAAGTTCCTTCTTTATTAGAGACGGGAAGAGATGGGGCTGAGTTGATTATTGTGATGAGCTCTGAAAAAGGCTTGTGCGGCAGCTATAATTCCTTAATTTTAAAAGAAGCACGTCAATTCATAAAAAGAAAAACGGAAAAGGGTGAATTATTTTATTTGCTTGTGATGGGGCGTAGAGGCTTAGATTCCTTAAAAAAAGAACATCCAGAAAACATATTAACAATTGAAAAAGATGAATCGAAATCAAACTATGCTTTTGCTCAAAGCTTAACAAATCAAATCATTAAGTGGTTAGAAGTTGGCAAGATTGGAAAAGTGAGTATTGTGGGAAGCGTTTTTAAGAGTATTTTGGTGCAAGAAACACAAAGCAGGACACTCATTCCTTTTCAGTCGCCAGAAAAAAATCACAGTCCCTACATAATTATTGAGCCGGAAGCTGAAATTTTATTTCCTGAACTGCTTGAAAAAAACCTGATCATGGAAATATATTCCACGATGATTGAAAGCGTGGCTTGTGAACAAGCTGCTAGAATGACAGCTATGGATAACGCCACACGCAATGCGCGCGAAATGATCCAAAAATTGCAGTTGGTTTACAATCAAACCAGACAAGCTCATATTACTAATGAGCTGATTGAAATAATCTCAGGCGCGCAAGCGTTGTAAAAAGAGGATGATATGGCCCCAAGAAAGAAAAAAATAGAATTAGTTTCAGAAGAAAATTATGGGATTGTTTCTCAGGTCATAGGGGCCGTCGTTGACATCTATTTTGAACATCAATTGCCGCCTATTTTAAATGCTCTTAAAATTGAATCAGAAGAAGCGCATGGTAAGGATTTGATCTTAGAAGTGGCGCAGCATTTAGGCGAAAATACAGTTCGTGCAATTGCTATGGATTCAACCAATGGGCTGAGTCGGGGAAGGCACGCAATTGACCTAGGTGAACCTATAAAAATCCCTGTTGGACCTGAAACCTTGGGACGGATTATGAATGTGATAGGGGAACCTATTGATGAAAGAGGGCCTATCAATTCAAAGGCATATTTGCCAATTCACCGCGATGCTCCTAATTTTGTCGATCAATCCCCTGTAACCGAAGTTTTGGTAACGGGAATTAAAGTTATTGATCTTTTAACACCTTATCCAAGGGGTGGAAAAATTGGCCTGTTTGGAGGAGCGGGTGTTGGAAAAACTGTATTGATTATGGAATTAATCAACAACGTTGCAAAAGCTCACGGCGGTTATTCAGTATTTGCTGGGGTGGGGGAACGTACCCGTGAGGGAAATGATTTATACAGAGAAATGATAGAATCAGGCGTTAATAACTTGGAGAATCACGGATCAAAGGCTGCTCTGGTGTATGGTCAGATGAATGAGCCGCCTGGTGCCCGTGCCCGCGTTGCCTTAAGCGGCCTTACTCTTGCAGAGTATTTCCGTGATGGTGAAGGCAAGGATGTCTTATTTTTTATCGATAACATCTTTCGTTTTACCCAAGCAGGTGCCGAAGTTTCAGCGCTTTTGGGTCGTATTCCTTCTGCGGTTGGATATCAGCCTACCCTTGCGACCGAAATGGGTGCGCTTCAAGAGCGTATTACCACAACCCTAAAAGGATCTATTACCAGTGTGCAGGCAATTTACGTTCCTGCGGATGATTTAACGGATCCTGCTCCAGCTGCATCTTTTGCGCATCTTGATGCAACAACAGTCCTAAGCCGTCAAATTGCTGAATTGGGCATTTATCCAGCGGTTGATCCTCTTGATTCAACGTCCCGTATTTTGGACGCAACAATTGTAGGCGATGAACACTATAGTGTTGCACGAGATGTACAACGTATCCTGCAAAATTATAAATCTTTGCAAGATATTATTGCAATTTTGGGTATGGATGAGTTATCAGAAGATGATAAATTGACAGTGTCTAGGGCACGTAAGATTCAGCGTTTTTTATCGCAGCCTTTTTATGTGGCAGAAGTATTTACGGGAACGCCTGGTGTTTTTGTGAAATTAGAAGACACAATAAAAGGTTTTAAAGGGATTGTCAGTGGCCAATATGATCACGTTCCAGAAATGGCGTTTTACATGGCTAGCACAATTGAAGAAGTCTTGAAAAAGGCAGAAAAATCGGAAAGCGCAGAATAGGGTGGCAGGCTTTGGACGTATTTACAGTTGAGCTTCTTCTGCCTGACAGGCGCCTTTACAAAGGCCCTGCGACATTAGTTATAGCGCCTGGATTTGAAGGAGAGCTTGGGATCCTAGCTCATCACATGGGGTTGCTCGCAAAACTTAAAGAAGGTGCTATACGAATTTTTGTCAATGATGAACCAGAGATAGATTTTCAAATATCTTATGGATATTTAGAAATGCTAAATAACGTATGTTCAATTATTGCGGTTAGGGAAGTGCAAAAAAATATTGCATAAATCTTATAATTTTTTTAGAATTAAAGTTTGTAAATCATTTTAACTGACCTCTAGGTAAAGACGGGTACAATAATGGAAAAAAAGATCCCAATGACAGAAAAAGGGTATGAGCGTTTGCAAGACGAGATGCGTCACTTGAAGAATGTGGAGCGCCCAGCCGTTATAAAAGCGATTTCTGATGCTAGAGAACATGGTGATTTATCTGAGAACGCAGAATATCATGCGGCTAAAGAACGTCAAAGTTTTATAGAGGGACGGCTCGCTGAGCTAGAGGACAAGATAAGTCGCGCCGAAGTGATTGACGTTAGTAAAATATCTGGCAAGGAAATCAAATTTGGAGCAACAGTAACTTTGCAAGATGAAGATACTGACGAGATTAATACCTATCAAATCGTTGGTAGCGACGAAGCTGATGTTCGTCAAGGGTTTTTGTCTATTACATCTCCTTTGGCGCGCGCTTTAATTGGTAAAAAAGCAGGTGATGGGATTGAGGTCACAACTCCAAATGGGAGCAAAGCTTACACCATTAAAGAAGCACATTACATTTAAAAACCTTATCATCTAAATTTTGTATCTTGCCATTCGAGATTTTTCGAATGGCTGATAGATATGTTATTACTAGCCTTTTACACAGTGATAATGATAACCATCAGGAGTGTCCCTTTGCAACCGAGGCTGCCTTGTCTGATGGATCCTTATGTCTTGGCAAAGTGCTATAAAGATGGTACCAGGAATGGTTAAAGGAAGAGGATGGCCATCCTCTTCCT
>JAIEPD010000014.1 GCA_019749935.1 Alphaproteobacteria bacterium | reverse complement strand
AATATTGAGCTTTATACAGGATGCATAACCGGGGCAACCAAGATCGATAAATTAAAATCTATTATGGAAGGAGTTGGTTTTGGTGACATTCATATAGATGTAAAAGAAGATAGCCGTAGCTTTATCAGTAAATGGGCTCCTGGGAGCAATGCTGAGGACTATATTGCTTCAGCATATATCTATGCAACAAAATTGCAATAAAAGTTATTGTATGATATGAGATAGAAAGAAGGTGTAGGGGAGGGTAAAATCTCCCCTTACGGTAAAAACATAAGATCACCGTTAACAGTGGTTTTCCAGTAACTAGATAAACTCAACTCATACTTCATCGCACAATTGGATGTTTATGCGATCATTTAGGTTAAATCAGTATGATCCACAAAGTGCCCCCTTCCGTATGTAAACATCAAATAGGATTTGATTCATTATAACTTAATAGCTTTATGAAGAATAAGTGCCATCGGACTGCTATTTAGTCGGTCCGTTGAAATATCATGTAATGTGTTGAATTAAATTGATATTATTGGAGAAATGAGGTGCAATAATTGCAAGAAAAGAAGCTAACCCCATCGAAAGCTTGCAATATGAAACCATCAAAAACCGACACATCTCAGACAGAACTTTTTAGAGAACGTCTATCTAATCAACTGAATCCTCGAGAGCCATTATTTATTCTAGCAGGGCAAATCAACTGGTCTGTATTTGAAGACTCCTTTGGAGCAGAAGTTACCGATGGTCCAGGCCAGCCACCCAAGCCCATTAGGCTGATGGTAGGGCTCATGATGTTGCAGCACATGAACGGGCTTTCGGATGAAGAAGTTGTGAAACAGTGGGTTCAGAATCCTTACTGGCAATACTTCTGCGGATTTGACTATTTTCAGTGGAAGCTACCTGCCGATGGGAGTTCTATGACAAGATGGAGAAATCGCATTGGGAAAGAGGGGATGGAAAAAATTCTGGCTGAGACGATTATCGTTGCCTTAAGAACTGAAACCGTAACTCCAAAAGATTTGCAAACGGTTATTGCTGACACCACAGTGATGGAAAAAAACATCACCTTTCCAACGGACTCAAAATTGCTGAACCGAGCAAGAGAACAGTTGACAGCTTTGGCTGCTAAGAATGGTTTGAAACTTCGCCAAACCTACAAAAGAACAGGTCGTAAGACCGCAATTAATGCAGGCAAATATGCGCATGCTAAGCAATTTAAGAGAATGAGAAAGGAAGTCAAAAAACTAAAAAACTACCTGGGGAGAGTGACTCGAGATATTGAGCGCAAGATCAATGGATTTTTGGAGTTGCAAGAGATCTTTGCAGATTTACTGGGCATAGCAAATCGGCTTCTTGTTCAAAAAAAAGACAGCTCCAATAAACTTTACAGCCTTCATGCACCTGAGACTTACTGTATCGCAAAGGGCAAGGCCAACAAACCCTATGAGTTTGGATGCAAGGTGTCATTTGTTTTGACCCATAAGCAAGGCTTGGCTTTGTCATCGATGGCCTTGCCTGAGAACGAATTTGATGGGCACACGCTGGATAAAAGCCTCAAAAAAGTAGAGAAGCTCTCTGGAGCTAAGATCCTTGAGGGATTTGTGGACAAAGGATACAAGCGGCATGGTGTCACAGACACAAAGATCTACATGTCCGGCCAAAAGAGAGGCGTCACCAAGGCCATTAAGAAGCGCATAAAGCGCAGGTCGGCAGTTGAACCTCATATTGGGCATATGAAATCGGATGGCAAGCTTAATCGCAGCTTCCTCAGAGGCACTCTGGGTGATGCTTTCAATGCCCTATTGTGTGCTGTGGGTCACAATTTAAGGATGATCCTGAGAAAGATCATATCCTTTTTATGCTTTTGATTGTAACCCTAATGCGGACATCTCAGCTGGAAAATCCCCGAGCTAGCCCCTTATTTTACCTCTAAAACAATTCTTCAGGGCCGACTAAATAGTGAATCTTGCGTCTTTTAGGTAACGAAGAAGACGAAGTGTAGATAATGAAGTATTCGAGCCGAAACCGAAAGGTGAACATATTGAGCCTCGAAAGGGTGATTTGTGAAAGCCGATGCAATTATGCGGTAGGGGCAACAGGTGTCTGGAGCTCACACTGATCCTACTATATCGTTATTATAGTCTGGATTATAAAATACCGTTACAAGGTGCTAACTCACTAAGTGCGTTGCCGCATTAAGGAGATCACACATCAGATATGTGCTCAATTAGGTGTAAGCACCCATATCATTAGATGTTTGACGTCAGGTGGGATAATCTTACTTTCAATAAAAAATGCTCTGCCCGAAAACGGCGAGCACGGACTGGAAAAAAATATTAGAGTTCTTATATTAAAATAACAAATGGCACTGATAACTTAATAAAGAACAATACTGTAAGGCCATCCGCTCTCACGATCCTAGATTTGATGGTCACTTCTTTTTTGGAGTTAACAGGTATTTACTGTCGCCCAATTTGTATAGTGAGACCACCAAAATTTGAAAATTGTCAATTTTTTTCAAATGCTGCAGCAGCAGAAGTTGCAGGATTTCGCCCCTGTCTCCGTTGCAGGCCAGAACAAGCCCCTGGTAATACTCGAAGTGCGCTTGTCACAAAAATAACACAAAAAGTCATGGATTGAAGAGGGGTTTCTAAATGAAGCAAAGATAAAAGAGCTAGCTGAAAAACTAGAAGTTACTGATCGTTATTTACGAAGAATCTTCCATACAGAATTAGGGGTGAGCCCCATTGAGTTTGCTCAAATTCAACGTCTACTTCTTTCAAAGCATTTGCTTACTGACACTACCCTCCCAACTACTGAAATAGCTTTCGCATCAGGATTTAGCGGTCTACGTCATTTTAATGTATTATTTAAGACTCGATATGTGTATCTGTCCATGCTGATTATCAAGAGATCCTAGGGTGGATCAAAAACTTCAATCTTCCTTCAAAAGAGGTATTTTTGACCCATGGAGAACTCTTGCTTCAGACTCACTTCGTCAAAAAATTGAAGAAGTCTATAAATGAAAATGTAAGATCCCTGAATATTTTGAAAACGTGAGTTTAAGTTAGGTAATTTGAATAAAAAAACTGCTAGAAGTTTAATTTTTGGATTTTTTATCTCTTCTTTTTTTCCTCAAAACATCATATAGTAGTAAAATTCTAGCCATAAGCTATTTACAACTGGCTCATACAGTCAAATAGAAGTAAGGAAAAATTTATGAAGAAGAACAACATGTGGCTGTGTTTAAAAAATAGTTTTCTATTGTTTGCAGTTATTTTATCAATTTTTTCATCGACTGTTTGGGCCATGACGGACGATCTCTCAGATATTGAAAAAAGACAAACAGCTAAAAATAAAAACGGTAAAAAATGTCTCGATAATTGTGGAGATAAAACCGATGGTAACATCATTGCTAAGAAGGGTTTTCAAGCAAGTAACAGACTTTGGTATGATGGGAGATGTTGTTCAGGAGGCTGTTCAACACAAGTAAATACGCACCCAACAAGTCAAGGAGAACACGACAAAGAAATCAGCAGATATAAAATATTCTCCTCAAGTTTTATAAATGGAGCAGCTTATACTTTATTACCTGAACTCATTAGAGATGCTTTAGAGTTCAGAGGCTATTCCCGAGCTTCAAACGTTATACCAACGATAGTTCAAAGTGGAATGATTATTTATAATACATCGTCTTATGCGCCGATTGTAACAGGAACCATAGTAAGAATCGGCTTTAGACAATTAGGTTTTTCACAGCAAGATTCCAACACTGCAGGAATTGCAGCGGCTATTGTTACCAGTCTTACCCAAAAACTAATTTTTAGTGAAGAAACGGCTCTTGATTGTATTGTCGATGTTGCAATGGGTGTGGGTGGAAGTTATATGGGAAGCACTCTGGCTCTTAAAGCAAAGTCCTGGGTTTATCAACTTTTTGGATATAAAAAACCGGTTATGTGTGAGAATGTTCAATAGTGATGTAGTGACAAAAATTCCTATTTAAATAGAATCATTTCTGTAAGCGAACTCAAATCGTTCGAATTCTCCTATCAGCCTATGGAATGCCTCCCTCGATAGAGGTTTTTAGTGCTTCATTAAGTAAACCTTAACTTTCCCATAGCATAATGGTGAGATACGATGTGGCAACATAACATTCAGATCAGAAGAGCTATCAAAAGTCAAAAAATGGATAAGAGGGAGATCAGAAATGAAAAGTAAATATGGATTTGGAAAAACGGTTCCATATTCTTTTGAGGATGCGCTTGAAAAAGTGAAAGCAGAACTTGCAAAAGAAGGATTTGGTACACTCACAGAAATAGATGTAGCGGCAACTTTAAAAAAGAAGCTTAATCAAGAGATGCCGCCTTATCTAATCTTAGGAGCCTGTAACCCGCAATTTGCTCATCATGCCTTAGAGATAGACTCATCCATTGGCCTTTTACTTCCTTGTAATGTAGTTTTACGGGTAGATGATAATGATAAAGTTAGTGTGGAAATTATGGATCCAAATGCAGTTCTAAACATTGTGGGTCAACCAGAAATCGACCTCATCGCAAAGGAAGTAAGGCAACGGCTTGAGCGAGTCTTAGCAGCACTCTAATAATTTTAATTAACTAAAAGTCGAAAGGCTCCTTTCTTCTTTGATACTAAAATTGAGGCTCCTTGGCATTGATACCAGATAACATTTTGTGTTTAGTCTTTGCTTTATAGCTTATTTACTTTCAGTTCCAGGACTTTTCATCATTTCTGGCTTATCCAGACCCTTCATCATTTCCCCAGACATCGACCCCATATTGGATTGACTGCCCATCATTCCTTGCATCTGCTGCATCATCTGTCCCATGTTTTTATGCATTTTTTGCATTTGTTCCTGCATTTCAGGATCTGACATATTTTTCATCATTTCACTCATATTCCCATGCATTTGTTGCATCATGCTCATCATACCTTACATTTTCTCCTTCATCACCGTCATTCCAGTGGATTCCTGAGACATAGAGGTGTTCCCTTGATTTACGCTATTGCTCTCATCGCCTGAATGAGCAAAAACATCAAATGAATAGGTTAAGACACTGATCATCAGTAAAGTTTTTATAGAAGTTTTCATGGCGCTATCCTCTTGTCTGTTTTTATACTATAGTCTTTGCAAGTTAATGCTAAACTAATTAAAATTCAGTTAATAGCATTTGTTAGGACTAAGTCCCAGCGTGGTTTTTTCGATATTAAGAACCGCTTGCAAATCTTATCAGAGTTTGGTGATCCTTTAGAGAAGTTAGCCTCCATCATTGATTTTGAGTCTTTCCACAAGGCAATTGAAGAAGTTATTAATTTTTCCAATAAAGAAAAAGGAGAGAAAGAACAATAGGGTCCTGTAAAGAAGATATGGATGTTTGTCCCCTGATTGAAGAGCTTTTTTAATCTTAAGTGTTTTAAAATCTTATGAGTTTTGTTCTATTTGCTCTAAAGCTTCCAATACCGGACAGTGTTCACCTATTGTCATATTACATGTTTGAATGACTGTTCCTAAAGCACCCTTAAGATGTAGAAGTTTTTTCAGCTCTCTTTCAACAACGTTTAGCTTAGATTCAAGCCGATCCCGTATTTCCTCACAGGCATGG
>JAIEPD010000068.1 GCA_019749935.1 Alphaproteobacteria bacterium | reverse complement strand
AAGGAAGAGGATGGCCATCCTCTTCCTTTAACCATTCCTGGTACCATCTTTATAGCACTTTGCCAAGACATAAGGATACATGGTTGCATCATAACAATAGATTGTCTTTGTGACGGTTCTATCCAATTTTAATCAAGCTATCAAAAACAGGTTCGATGTAAATAACTTTACTGCAGCAATAAACTATCATCATCCACCGATGCACCGAATTGCTTCAACAAATCTTGGGGTGTTAGCTTTGACCTTTCCTCACCCTTCACATCATAAATGATTTTGCCTTCATGCAACATGATCGTACGGGTGCCATAACGAAGCGCTTGCTGTAAACTGTGCGTTACCATCAGGGCCGTTAGCTTTTTCTCATTTATTATTGTCTGTGTTAGGTCCATCACATAAGCTGCTGTCTTTGGATCGAGGGCTGATGTATGTTCATCCAATAGCAAAATTTTTAAAGGGCTTAAGGTTGCCATCAGCAAACTAACAGCTTGCCGCTGCCCACCTGATAACAAGGACATGGATGTATCAAGGCGATCCTCAAGTCCCAGTTTTAGGCGTTTTAGAACCCCTTTAAATTCTTGTTTTAATGGCTTTGACAAAGCCCAAGACAAACATCGTGACTTGCCGCGCCTTTGAGCAAGAGCTAAATTTTCAGCAATTGTCAAATCACCGCAACTACCCGCTAAAGGATCTTGGAAAACGCGCGCGACAAAATTGGCCCGGTCATAGCCAGGAAGCTTTGTCATATTATAATCATCTATGTAAATTGATCCTGATGTTGGCAGAATCTCACCTGCGATTGAATTTAAAAGCGTTGATTTCCCAGCGCCATTGCTGCCGATAACGGTAACAAACTCGCCTTCATCAATGCTTAAATCAATGCCTCTAAGACCTTTTTTTTCCATAACTGTGTCAGGAGCAAAAGTGACATGAATATCTTGTAAACGAATCATTTCTTGGCCCCTTTTTATGAAAATGCTTTAACGCGGCGTTTTATTGAAGGCAAAAGCATAGCGCATGCCACCAAAACGGCCGTGACCAGATTTAGATCCGAAGCTTGTAGGCCAAAATCCCCAACATTAAGGGCTGACGCAATAACTAAACGATAAAGGATAGCTCCAACAACGCATGCCAAAAGGGCTTTAAGAATCGTTGTGGTTGGAAGGATCGCCTCGCCAATGATGACAGCAGCAAGCCCAATGATAATCGTACCAACGCCCATTGTAACATCAGCAAAACCATGAACTTGGGCAAACAAGGCGCCTGCAAGTGCCACCAGTGCATTGGAAACGCTTAATCCAAGCCAAATCATTTTATGATCATTAATTCCTTGAGCTCTTCCCATACGAGGATTGCTACCTGTAGCACGCACAGCAAGGCCAAGGCGGGTATTCAAAAAGCAATACAACAAAGCCCCAAATACTATGGTAGCCAACATCAAAGGTGCAAAGTGAGAGGAAACAAACGCAGTTGTTCCAGAAAACCATTCTGTCAGAATTGTCTTTTCACCTAACAAAGCAATGTTTGGACGGCCCATGATACGTAAATTTAAGGAATATAACGCCGTCATGGTTAAAATACCGGCTAACAAATTGAGCATCTTTAAGTGTGTTGATAGCCATGCCGTTACCAAACCAGAAAATGCCCCAGCAAGAATGGCAGCAAAAGTTGCCAAACCAGGATGAACCCCAAGTGTAATTAAGGATGCGCAAACGGCAGCCCCTAAGGGGAAACTGCCATCCACCGTCAGGTCTGGAAATTGCAAAGTGCGGAAAGATAAATAAACCCCAAGAGCAACCAAACTATAAATGAGGCCAAGCTCTACAGAGCCAGTAAATTGGATCCAATTCATAGTTAGTCTCCAATTACTGTTGCTGTTTGCAATAAAGCTTGAGGAATAATCACACCCATTTTTTCTGCTGATTCTTTATTGATCATTAAACTTAAAGAATGGTTGACTTCAAGAGGTAAGTCACCCGCTGGGGTGCCCTTTAAAATTTTCAGAACAAGCTCTCCTGCTTTTCTACCTAAAGCAAAGCGATCATATCCACGCGTCGCTATTGCCCCTGCCTTTACCGAACCTGTATCACCTGCAAAAACAGGAAGTTTATGTTTCTCGCCAATTTGTACAATACTGTTCATAGCAGCAACAGCTGTATTGTCATTCGGCACATAGACTGCCTGCACCCTTCCGACCAAGTTATTCATAGCAGAAGCGACATCACTTGTCTTACCAGCAACAGCCTCTACAATCTGAATTCCATGTTTAGCAGCTTCTTCGTGCATGGCTTTTACCATTTTAACTGAATTCACTTCGCCAGCGTTATAGATAACCCCTAAGGTTTTAAGGCCAGGGATAAAATCTTGCACAAGCTGAATTTGTGATTCCATTGGCAAATTATCGCTAACCCCAGTTACAGCTTCTGTGCGCTTGTTCAGATCTTTGACAAGTTTAGCGCCCAAAGGATCTGTTACTGTGCTGAAAACCAAGGGAATATTTTGAGCAAGACAAGGACCAAGGGCCGCTTGGGCAGATGGGGTCGAAAGCGTCAAAACTAATTTTGGTTTCAGGCTAATCATTTGTGCTGTGATTTGCGCTGCTGTTCCGATGTTTCCTTGCGCATTTTGATAAACGATTTTCACAGTTTGACCATCTATATATCCGGCTTTGGCAAGAACTTCGATAACGCCTTCACGTTCTTGATCAAGAGCTGAATGCTCAACAATCTGGGTAATGGCAATAATAGGAAGATTATCTTTAGAGGTTTCTGATGAATTTTGTTTGTCTGAGAAATATTTAACTGATAACGCGGCTAAAATTAAAACTGTAAGACTAATTAGGATTTTTTTTAAACGACTACTCATGGTGATAAAGGCTTTCTTTTTCGTAAATTGGTATCAGGGGCGATCAGGTTTTTTTTAGTAAAGCTGCTAAATCGACCGTAATGTGAGTAATCATTTTTGAACCAATAACTATGCATAGTATCACCTATATCTAAGTAAAAACCTATTTACTATACACCAATATGTAACAAATTGCTTGTTTTTTTCAAGCTAAGTTTCTTTTTCACAGGAATTTAAAAGCAAAAGCGTTGCAAAAAATCCGCGGATTATATGAGATTCTTTTAAAGCTAAATATCTTAGTGCACCGAAGTGCCGTTTGCGTAAAAGGCTTTATATTAATTGGCAACTGAAATCTTGCCTCTTCTAACTCAAAATCGTTTTGAAGACCCATCCAAAATTGTGCAGAAGTTTCAAAATAACAAGCAAGTCTTAAAACTGTATCAGCAGTAATTGCCCTTTTACCGTGAACAATTTCGTTAATACGAGGCGGTGGACACCCAAGCTTTTGGCCAAACTATAAGGAATCATAAATTCTTCTAAAAGAATTTGTCCTGGATGAATGTTTGATAATCTTTGCGTCACGGTAAGCGCCTCTTAATGGGTTGAGACCTAATGCCCCAACCATTATCTTTAAGATTTCTAATCCTTCGCTTTGCGCCCTTCTTTTTTGCGTTCATGCGGACAAAGGGTAGCTTTACGAATACGAATGGATTTTGGAGTTACCTCAACCCGCTCGTCATCCTCAACATAGGCAATCGCTTGTTCTAATGTCATCAACTTTGGTGGGGTCAGGCGAATAGCCTCATCCTTACCGGAAGCACGAACGTTGGTTAATTGCTTCGCCTTTAACGGGTTAACTTCCAGGTCATTATCACGGCTATTTTCACCAATGATCATGCCTTCGTAAATCTGAGCACCTGGAGAGATGAACATAATCCCGCGTTCTTCTAAGTTCCACAATGCGTAAGCAACAGCTTCACCATCACCGTTTGAAATCAAAACGCCATTGCGACGTCCTTCAACAGCTCCGCGATAGGGGCCATAAGAATGGAAAACACGGCTCATAATACCGGTTCCGCGGGTTTCTGTTAAAAATGGTCCATGATAACCAATCAAACCACGAGAAGGACCATGAAATATAATTCTGGTTTTACCGCCGCCTGATGGGCGCATATCTTGCATTTCGGCTTTGCGTTGGCTGAGAGACTCAACAACAACGCCTACATATTCGTCATCAACGTCAACTTGGATTTCTTCAATAGGCTCCAAGCGCTGACCTTTTTCATCGGTTTTGTAAAGCACACGCGGACGGCTGATTGATAACTCAAAACCTTCACGGCGCATCGTTTCAATCAAAACACCTAATTGCAATTCACCGCGACCTGCGACCTCAAAAGCATCTTTGTCTTCTGTTTCAGTAACACGAATAGCAACATTGCCCTCAGCCTCTTTCATTAAACGATCACGAACAACGCGAGAGGTTAATTTGGTCCCCTCACGCCCTGCGAGCGGTGAATCATTAATAGAAAATGTCATCGCCAACGTCGGAGGATCAATTGGCTGCGCTGGGATTGGCGTGTTGACTTCAGGAGAAGCAATCGTTTCAGAAACGTTTGCCTTTTCAAGACCAGCAAGGGCTATGATGTCTCCAGCCTCTGCCATTTCGACTGGGATACGCTCTAATCCACGGAAAGTCAAAAGCTTTGAAATACGTCCTGATTCAACCAAATTTCCTTCACGGTCAATAACCTTAATCGGCATGTTTAATTTAACAACACCGCTTTTGATGCGACCTGTCAGAACACGCCCTAAATAAGGGTCATATTCACGGGTTGTAACCAACATGGAAAAAGGACCTTCTTTGTCGGCCTCTGGCTCTGGAACATGAGATAAAATTAGATCAAATAAAGGTTCAATGTCTTTTCTTTCATGATCTAAGTCCTTAACTGCCCATCCGCCACGGCCCGATGCGTAAATAACAGGGAAATCAAGCTGTTGATCGTTAGCATCAAGCGCCATGAAAAGATCAAAAATCTCATCAAGAACTTCATTTTGTCTTGCATCTTGGCGATCAATTTTGTTGATCACAACAATCGGCTTTAGGCCTAATTTTAAAGCTTTGCTTAAAACGAATTTAGTTTGTGGCATCGGACCTTCAGCAGCATCAACCAACAACACAACACCATCGACCATAGTTAAAATACGCTCCACCTCGCCGCCGAAGTCCGCGTGACCTGGCGTGTCGACGATATTAACGCGCACATCCTTCCAGGTCAGCGACGTACATTTCGCCAGAATCGTGATTCCACGTTCCCGCTCTAAGTCATTAGAGTCCATAGCGCGTTCAGCAACGTTTTGATTGGAACGGAAAATTCCGCTTTGTTTGAGCATAGTATCAACAAGCGTTGTTTTTCCATGGTCAACGTGAGCAATGATGGCAATATTACGAATAGAAGTCATTTTTTAGACAAAACCTTAAACTAAACAAGGATTTTAGCCTTGTTGGAATTAAACGAATGATTTCGCTGGAGTAAATCAATGGCGCGTCCTAGAGGATTCGAACCTCTGACCTACGGCTTAGAAGGCCGCCGCTCTATCCAGCTGAGCTAAGGACGCAACTGCTGTAAACTTAACCTTAATCACGAATTTATTCAACCAAAATCCT
>JAIEPD010000071.1 GCA_019749935.1 Alphaproteobacteria bacterium | reverse complement strand
TTCCTGATCGGTTAAAACTGGAATCGGTGATCGGATAAAATCGGAATGACTGATCGAATTCGTTGGAATACGCATCCAAGGCCAGTTCCTTGACAAAACACATTGAGGATATATCGTTCTGTTGGATTCTCTAGCCTAGGATCAATCCCGGATATATGTCCAAACTCATGCGCCCAGTCTGTAAGATGATGGGTTAAACATAATGTATCGAGCAAATTACGTTCCGGCATTCTTTTGTGTATTTTTTTAATCAGCCTTTTCATTCGCCGATTGGGTTTTAGTGTGATTGTTCGTTTCAGAACAGGAAGCCCATCTTTGTCTATAAAAAAGTCTGATAGATTAGGATAGAGATTATCGACTTTCCTTGCCATTTCAAGAAAGTTCTTCTTTAACATTTCAACAAACTCTTTACTTGCTTTTGGAAAATCGAGTTCCTGGAGATAATCCTCCATTAAAAGTTCACACTCTTCTAGACTTAAGAGTTGGAGACGATAATCAGAAAAGGCATCAGCACCCTCAATAAAAAGGTCACCTGATCTTAAATCATTGGCCAAATAACTAAACGCACAAAGTTCAAGATATCTGCGATTCACTTTTTTGTCTTCCGGTTCTCCAATATAAACGTAGCGTTTCCATTTCTTAGAGATAAAACTGAGATCCACTTCTTCATTTAAGGTTAAAAAATCTGATCGGCGATGTCGGGTAGATTTCAAAAAATTGAGAACCGATAAAATATCCTGATGTTGTGTGGTTGATTGAAGATCAACGGCACTTAAAACATCAAACAAAGCCGATCTTTTGCTACGAAAATGCTCCCACAAAAAAGGAATATGATTTTTACTATTGTAGACAATGACTTTCTGGCAAAGGCCTTCTATGGCCTCAAAGCCTCCTTGATCTTCTATTTTCTTCTTAAATTTTGAAGCAAAGACCCTCGTTTTCTTTGGAGCTTCTTGATAATCTTGGACAACACCCAGAACCAGTTTGGCAAGATTTTGCGTTTGATTGGAAAATTGTTCTTTTAAAATTTCTAATTTTCTTTGGGCTTTTTTATGAGATGAAAACAGTGTTTTGCAAACAAAAATTCCCAAAGTATCTTTAGCTGTCTGTTGTGCTTGATACAGTAAACAGGCTATTAGTGTATATTTTTTTTGATCCGTTATATCTTTAAGATTATCAACATCTAGAGATTTAGCTTCTTCGGCAAATTGCTTCACTTTGACTTTTGATATGTCTTTTAAATACGGCTCCATCAATTCCCACTTCATAAGCCATGCATGATACTCAACATAATCTCTAAAGTTTGGAATGGTTGGCGCTTTGGGCAACTCTTTGAGTTTCTGATAATCGGAATAGGGTTCCTCTTTTTCAACAAGCAGAAGCTTATCAAAGCCTTCCAGAATATTATTGGCTTTTAAACGATCCGCAATTCTTTGAAAAATTTTTTGGTTAACTTTGGATCGAACATGACGCACTAACCTATCAAGGGTGTTGAAAACAGGGAATTCAAAGCTTTTTCCCATCAGGTCTTTTATAACGATATTAATAATATCTGCCGGATGATTCATGGTTTGAGAAGCTGTATAAGCAGCCTGCATGTCAGTGGCAGAATAAATTCCTCAGGTAATGGTCGTTAAAATTCCCCACCCTTCCACCATTAAAGAAGATAATCAAAACTCATAGTAAGAGCACTTATTATGGGGAATTAATGATAGGATACGCCATGTACACAACCATATTAACCTTGTGGAAACAAGGGAAGAGTAAGAGTGCGATAGCCCGTGTTACAGGGAAAGACCGTAAAACAGTAAGGCAAATTATTCAAAAATATGAACAAGTAGGGCAAGAAACTCCTATTGCGATGAGCAAAGAGAGCAGTTTAAGTCAGTACCATACCGAGATAGTATCTTTGCTAGAGTCTGATCTGAGCATTGTTAGGATTCATGAGAAGCTGAGAGATGTTGGCTGTTTAAGAAGCTATTCAAGCCTTAAGCAGTATATAGGGGTTGTAGCCAGAACGCCTCAAAAACTGCACTAAGTGGTTTTTTGTTACAGACGTTTGAAGGACATAGAATTAGAGATGGGTTAAGTGACAGTTTTTGGGGTGAAGAGAGTGTCACTTTGGAAAGTCTTACAAACGGCCGTTTAAATGACTATTATTTCTTATAGTCGAGTGGGATGATTCTAACCTTCAATTGGGAATTTTATCATTTTGTCATCTTGATTAATGAACTTTGATGATTTACGTCTTAATCATAAAAAAATTAGCTTGAAGAAGAAAAATGGAAGAAATTATTCTGCGGCCAGATTCAAAGGGAAGAGTTAACTTAGGTGAGCTTTCCCATGGTGTTAGTAGTTACCGAGTGAGCTCTGGAGAAAACGGACAATTAATATTAAGTCCGTATTTGGAAATTCCATTCACTGATAAATGGATTTTTGAAAATAAGGATGTTTTGGAAAAAGTTAAACAACAACTTAAACAAGTAAACATCGAAGAATAAGCGGATGTTTAAAATTTCTCTTTTTCATAGAAGGTCTACTTGATGTTGGTTGGCTATATGCGTGTTTCGAAAGCCGACGGCAGTCAGATTGTCGATTTGCAAAAAGATGCTCTTCTAGAATTTGGAGTGAAGCTTCCTGATCTTTACGAAGATCACGCAAGTGGCAAATTAGAGGATCGCCCTGGCCTAACGTCATGTCTGAAAGCTCTTCGATCTGAAGATACCTTGATTGTGTGGAAGCTTGATCGCTTGGGGAGAGATTTACGTCACCTTGTTAACATTGTTCATGATCTTCAGAGCCGAGGTATTGGTTTTAAGGTCTTAACAGGGCAAGGTGCTAATATTGATACAACCACTTCTAACGGCCGTTTGGTTTTTGGAATTTTTGCAGCCTTAGCTGAATATGAACGAGAGCTCATTTGCGAGCGCACAAAGGCTGGTTTGACCGCTGCAAGAGCAAGAGGTCGAAAAGGAGGAAGAAAACATAAGATGACTCTTCCTAAATTACGCCTTGCTCAAGATGCCATGGCAAGAGATGACACAAAAGTCGTAGAGCTATGTAGGGAATTAGGAATTGCTCGACAAACACTCTACAGGCATGTGGGTCCTAAAGGGCAATTACGTCCTGACGCAGAAAAACTTATAGGGCAGAAAAAAATTAATCCTTCATGACAAAAAGATTAAGACTTCTTTCAAAAAATGAACTTGATTCTATATATGCTCTACCAAAGTTCAACAACGATGAAAGAGCTTTTTATTTTGATTTAAACCACGAAGAAGTTGAAGAAATAAATTGCCTTAGAACCTTAGAGTCACGCGTTCATTTTGTTTTACAACTTGGATACTTTAAGGCAAAATTTACATTTTTTTCATTTAGATTTTCGCAAGTTATGGAAGATGTCCTCTATATTTTAAATCGATATTTTACTAATTTACCTTTATCTGAAAAGATGATTAGCCAACGAGCTTGCTTTAAAAATAATAAACGAATTCTAGACTTGGTTTCTTGGAACTTTTTCGATCAAGTTGCCAAAGAAAATTTGATAAAAAGAGCATCAGAATTGGTCAAAGTTTGCGTCGATCCGTTATATATTTTTGATGGTTTATTTGAGTTTTTAAATGAACATCGTCTATCTCTTCCCGGCTACAGCACATTTCAAGATATCATTGGTCAAGCCTTAACAATAGAAGAGAGGCGCCTCCAATCCATCATTGAGACTTATTTACCGTCTTCTGTTAATGAATCCTTGCAAAAAATGTTGGTGAGTGATGGCAAAAAAATGTATGGAATTACCGTGCTTAAAAAGGACTCTAAAGGCTTTAACTACAAAGAAGTCATGAATGAGATTAAGAAAAAGCTGATGAGTGAGGTTTTGTTTAAGGCTGCACAAGATATCATTCCGAAGCTTGAGATATCCGAGCAGAATGTGGTCCATTACGCCTATTTGGTTGATTATTATACAGCCGACCGACTTAAAGAGCTGAATTATGAAACCGTGCGGTTATACCTTTTGTGTTATGTTTTTTACCGGTTTGAAAAGATCAATGATAACCTGGTCAATAGCTTTATTTATCGAACCAACATTTTTAAAAAAGAAGCCAAACAAGACAGCAAAAACAAAGTCTATGATCATAAAATTGAAGATAAAAGCCAAGGATATGACGAAAAGATCGGGAGAATTCTTGATATTTTTACAGACCCGGAAGTTCTTGATAGTGACGTTCGCGCAAAAGCTTTCACTATTGTTGAAAAGGAGAAGTTTCCGGAATTAAAGGATCACATTGCCGGCAAAACATTTGATGAAGAAGAATTTAGGTGGAATTACTACAGGTCAATTGCCAAAACAATCAGCAAGAACTTAAGACCCCTGGCTAGGGTTCTTGATTTTGAAAGTGAGAATCCAAACGATCCGTTGATTGAAGCCTTAACTTTTGTAAAAAAAACATTTAATAATAAAAAATCTTTGAAGGACATTGCCGAAGACAAGTTTCCAAAAGAATTCATACCTTCTTATTTAGAATCTTATCTTTACGAAAAAAGAGAGGATTCTTCAAAGGTTTTAAATGTCTATCAATATGAATTTCTGATTTACTACCAACTCGAGAGGGCTCTGGAATGTGGACGTGTTTTTGTCAATGATAGCTTCCATTTTAAAAGCCTAAAAAAGGATTTGTTGGAAGATTGGGAAACCAATAAGGAGGGCATTTTAGCTTCTCTTAACAATCCAATTTTGAATACCCCGATTGAAGAGCAACTTAAGCAATTTAAGGATGAATTTAATCCTCTTCTTTTAGACGTTAACCAACGTATTGAAAGCGGTGAGAATAAAGAAATTACAATAAAAGTCATCAAACCAAAGAAGGAAAAAAGTGATAAGGCTGAAACTGAACAATCTGATGAAAATAAGACGGAAGAGATTAGAGAATGGGTTCTGTCCTATCCAAAAAAAGATTCAGAAGTTGACAATCCTTTTTATGACCAATTTCCTAAAGTTAGTCTGAATCAAATTTTGCGTTTTGTGAATGAAGATTGTAATTTTATGAGAGCTTTCACGCATGTGAAGTCACGGTATTCAAAATCAAAAGCTGATGATGACTCCATTCTTGCCTGCATTACAGCGCTTGCTACAAATTTCGGGATTTTCCAAATGTCTACAATGTCAGATATTGGGTATGGCAAACTCTTTTCTACCTTAAAAAACTTGGGAGTGTTTACATATAGATAGATTTGGATAAAGATATAGGTTATAATGTTTCTACTCTGATCAAAAGTAGGAGA
>JAIEPD010000058.1 GCA_019749935.1 Alphaproteobacteria bacterium | reverse complement strand
TCCTCCCGTCCTCCTCCATTAACTCTCACAGGCCCGATAGAGATCGGAAAAAGACAGGACCAACAGATATCTGTGATTGGATTGACAAAGCGTCCTGAACACGCTTTACTATTTGAGCAAGAAATAAAAATAGAAATAATAACAACTAGGAGGCACCAATGTATGCTTAGAAACAATTGTAACTTTTCTTTAAGAAAATTGACGACCCCTTTTTTTGTATTTACCGGTTTTTTTTCTCCTTCCTTATCTGCATTGCCAAACTCTTTAGAAGACAATAGCTTTAATGACGACTCAGAAGGTTGGTCACTTCTTGTCTCTGCTGATGCTTTTCTGATTGTTTGTGTTTTAGCTTGGCTTTTATATACATATTGCGCTCCTGAAAAAACCTGGAGTATTTGGAAAAAGCTTTTTATATTTTCTGAGGCTTCGGAAAATATGGCAGCAAAAAAATAATAAAACCCATTATAGGATATTTCCTCAGAGGAGGACTTATACCAAATCATACGTCCTCCTCCATTTTTATCTCTTCAATGCGCAAACGCATCCCTTCTTGGGCAACCAAAGCAGGCACGTGATGAATCTCAAGCTTTTTAGTAAGAAGACCTGATTGATCAAAATACACAGGTATCTTCAACTCTTCAGAGAGAGCCAAGGGAGCTCCTTTAACAAGGATTAGCTTTACCGAACTTTTCGCTAACTTTTCATTTAGTTTTTCATTGAGTTTCTCTTTCGCAAAAGCGAATTGATCGGCATCATCCCCATCAAAAAAAAGAAGGGTTTGAGAAAAAATCACCGTTTCAAGTGGATTAAGTCGCGTTCCTTTAGAATGGATAATACGGCCTTGATGATCTTTAAGATCTTCTTGAACTACATAGGTTGGATCATAATAAAACACCCTTGCCTTTGTTGTCTTTGTTATGCCTTCCACAGGTTTAGGTCTTTCTATAGCAGTACGGGTTTTCTTTTGAAGTTCACGATTGTGGCGTTCGAGCTCGCCCCTTTCTTCCATAGTCTTTAATTTGCTTTGAATGAGAGTAATTGGGTCTTCTTCCTCGATAGGGGCTATTTTTCCACAAACTCCAAAGTCTTTTGCATTACATGCAAAGAGCTGTCCAAGGCATAGAATGAAGAAAACGGTCTTTTTAATCACCATTTCAGCAATGCCTTTCCATAGATCATCTTCATAGGCACAAGCCCAAACTCCTCATAGCGTGAATCAAAACTGCGGAGATGATCACCTGTGACAAAGAGGTATCCTTGAGGAACAACTTCAAGAGACAGGGGCGTAAGAGGTTGACCTTCTTTGCTTTGCGTCAAGAGAGGAAGGGTGATGGCAAAAGCGCCGTTTTGTGCCTTAAGAGTCAGATGGGTTTTATCTCGGGTGATGGAATCCCCTGGAAGCCCTACAACGCGTTTAGTAAAGTTATGATCACCTACATAGTGAGGTGTATGACCTTGAATAGAGACAATATCTCCTCGTTTTATTTTGGTGCTTTTAAGAATAAGAAGATATCGAACATCATCCAAACTCTCAGAAACATTTTCAAGAAGCTGCGTGTAGCTTCCAAGGCTAACTAAAACGAGGCAGAAGATTCCTATTCCAATAACTGCTTTCTTTATTCGAGAACTCATAAAGGAACCTTTGCAATCATTTGAATGGACTCTTTCAAGCTCAATCCTTGGCTCACAAGATTTTGAACAGCTGTAAATTCTTCAGCCTTGGTGGAATAAAGAACCTTTGAGAACTCATCGAGAAATAATCTCCCCACCGCAAAGCCTTTGGGTCCCTTAATCATAATCTCAGCATATTTGCCTTGTTCCGTATGAAGGGATCGCAAAGTACGTTCCATAGATGGATCCATTGAGAGCCGTTTGGAGCTTTTAAGAAGTTCAATGGACTCATCCTTTTGAGAAAGTAGACACATCCAATCAGAGTTATCAAAGGCCGCTTGTGCCCCAGGAGTTGCATAAAAATCGTTGACGGATTGAGTTCCAACAACAAGACCACCAAAGTACTTACGAAGACGCCTTGCAGCCGTTTCAATAAAAACGTCAGATTGAGCACCTCTTAACATATCCCAAGCTTCATCAAGAATAAGACAACTGGGGGTTTTACGATCTCCCATATAAATAGAATTGGTAATTTGAAGGATCACCATTTGAACAACGACTGATTGAAGGTCTTTTCGTTCTTTCAGCTCTTCCATCTCAACGACAACCAAATTATCGGAAAGATCGATATTGGCTTCTCCATTAAAGAACTTCCCATAAGATCCTTTTTCTGTGTAAGGACGCAAACGCCTTCCTAAAGTGACTGCAACAGGATCGGGGTGTTTTAAAAGAGAGCTTGCCACATCCGTAATGGTGGCCTTGTTTTGCTTTTCATTCCAAGCTTCTTGAAGAGCTTGTTCCAGGTAAGTATCTTCTAAGTCAGTTGTGCCTTCTTTAGGAGCTGCCATCAGAGAAAGAATGGGTTTTAGCATAGCTAAACCATCGGAAGCCGCTTCAGCGTCATCAGAGGGTATTGAGGAGAAAGGATTAATACAGATGGGAGCCCCTCTTAGAGGGGAATGAGTTGAAAACTCTACAAAAGTGCCATTAAGAAGTTTAACTGTTTTTTCAAAGGAACGGCCTACATCTAAAACAAAGACCCGTCCTCCCATACCCAGTATGCTGGTCAGCAGTTCTTGCATAAAGACGGATTTACCTGACCCCGACCTTCCTACAACACAGGTATTGTAGTTACCTTCGTTGTTATCAAAGGGTGACCAATAAAAGGGCTGTCCTCGTCTTCCCACAAGCATCATGCCGGGAGACTTTGTTCCTTGCCATTCCCCTTGAAGGGGCATGAGATTAGAGGGTTCATGACTCAACGTTGTTTTTGTTTTTTGAAAGATTTTGCTATCTTCAGCAGCTCCCTCTCCCCAGGTCATAGGAAGACAACTTAAAAATGCAGGAAGTTGAAGGTATTTATCCAACACCAACTCCCACCTTTGAGAGCGGTAAAGATTAAAGAGAATTTGTTCTTCTCGTGCAATTTGATCAGGAGAATTTAAGAGCCCCACCTGAAAGCGGGTTCGCACAAGACGCTGTCCCTCTTCAAACTTCTCGCGCACATAGGTCCATTCTTCCGCTTCTTTCTTTAAAGAAGGCACATATTTAGCGATAGGGCTGGCCGCTTGTTTTTCAACGTTGCCGCATTTAGCGAGCATCTTTGTTTTAAGAGTTTTCTCATTACAGATATGAACGCCATAGGATAAGAAAAATCCTCCTTGAAGGCGCATAAATTCCTCAAAAGGATCCCCGATAAGGTGCCCCATGGCACTTAAGTGCCAAAGAGGAGGCAAAAAGCGCGTTGTGTAAAGCCGAAGAACCCGTTCATCTTCTCCAAAGATCAATTGAGGCGGTTCAATCATAACTCGCGTGGCAGGATTCATCAGTTGAGGGGAGAGAGACTCATGGGGATTCCATAGAGACTCGTGACTTCCTAAAAGCCTTTCTGTGGGATTTAAAAGTTCATCCAACCCCAACAATAGGTCTTCTGCTTGCCACACTTTAACAGGAAGCCCCCATCCTTTGAGAGTGGTAACCAACTGTTCTCGTAAGGCCAGGATTTCCTCAAAGGATTTAAAGATCGTATGGGATTCACTATAGGAAATGAATAAACGAAAAGTCCGAATGGCAGGTCTATTTCTAAAGGCAAAGCACCGCTCTTTAGCCAACTCCCTTAAAACATCAGCCCGTTCTGGAGTTGAGGAAAGATCATATCGAGCCTTTTCCCAAGTTTTGAGCCAGGAATCAATATGGGGGCTGGCAATCAATAGACACTGAAGATTAGATCCCAAGGGCAAAGCATGCTGGAAAATCCCCGTAAGTTGACGAGGCACTTCTTCCCCACAGCCAACCAAAGGGAGTGTTTCAAGAACAAAGCCAACGCTAGCACGATTCAAGAAAAGCTGTGTGTTTAGATCAAAGCTACGGTAAGGCAACAGATCACTCAAACTATGAGTCTGCAGGAATTCATTTGCTAACTTGAGAGTTGCAGAAGATGTTCCATAGCAGTGCTCAGTTCTGCTTGCAGCAGCTCTGCCTAAGATAGTCCTACCCAAGGTAGCTCTGCCTAAGGTAGTGCTCAGTGTGCAGTTTTCAGATGGAGAGTGCATTATCGTCCTGTGTTGGACATTTTTCAATTTGCTGCACCTCAAAAGTAGGTGCGTACCAGATTTCAGAAGTTACAGCACACGATCCAGATCCCTTTTTACAAACAGGCTCATTGTCTTCTGTCTTTTGTGGATCAGTTTCTAATGATGGACTTTTATGTCCTAACCCTTGATCTACCATTTGGTTAACTTCAGAGATGGATTTACAGCCTACACCTTCTCCAGGAGGACATTCAAACCCCCCTTCATACACACCCATGCAGCCGCTTAACGTTAGCGCTAGCGTGGTCATCAGTAATCGATAATCAGTGATCAGATGAAGGGCTGAAGCAACTGAGTTCCTATGGATTTTTCTTGAAATTTGAGACATGGTTTTTTCCTTTCTTAATTTTGAGGTTGAGTTGCTGAAGACTGAGCACTGGAATCTCTCTGTCCTTCAATTTGCTCCTTCACATCTTGGCTTCCAATGAAGGTGCCTTGGGTGAAGACAATATCCACCACTTGACCAGCTGCGATTTGAATGACGGGTTGGAGTTGTTCAGCACGGTCAATGTAATATTGAGAAAGACGGTCAAGAGCCGTTGAAACACCGGAGGTCATCCCAGCTGTAAAGATATCGCCAATATTGGGAGGAGAAACTTGATTTGGTGCAAAGGGATTAACTTGAGCTTGTCTGTTTTGAGGATTTGCCACATTGCTAAGACCTGCAAAGACGCCTCCCACAAGGCTTCTACCTAAGAACTGACCGTCTTTGGAGGCCACAACGCCTCGGATACCCGCTTTACCATCGGCTCCGGCAATATAGCCAGCCACTTGAGTTTCGATAATCTCTCCAGTTGTGCGCTCAATACAGGTAAGTTTTTCCAGGCGGGCATAGACGCGTTCTGAAGAAAGGTCTCC
>JAIEPD010000086.1 GCA_019749935.1 Alphaproteobacteria bacterium | reverse complement strand
ACGAAGGTCTTCGTTTCGCGATTCGTGAAGGTGGTCGTACTGTTGGGGCCGGTGTCGTCTCAGCTATTGTTAAATAAATTGTTGTTGAGTTGGAATAATGGATAGTCAGAATATTCGAATAAAGCTCCAAGCATACGATCATCGTTTGCTGGATCAGTCCGTAAAGGAAATCGTGAATACAGCAAAGAGAACAGGGGCACAAGTGCGTGGTCCTATTCCAATGCCAACACGTATTCAAAGATATACAGTTAACAGGTCACCTCATATTGACAAAAAATCTCGTGAGCAATTTGAGATTCGGACTCATAAAAGGTTGATTGATATCGTTGACTGGTTGCCTCAAACAGTGGATGCTCTTATGAAGCTGGATCTGGCTTCTGGGGTGGATGTAGAAATTAAATTATAGGTTAATGCAAAAATGAGAACAGGTATAATTGCAGAAAAAATTGGTATGACTCAGATATTCACAGAGAATGGGAGTCAGATTCCAGTTACCGTGTTGAAAGTTGAAACTTGCACGGTCGTTGCTCAAAGAAATAAAGAAAGCGATGGATATGATGCAGTTCAGGTTGGCACCAAGACTGTAGCAGCTAATAAAGTCAGTAAGCCATTAAGAGGATACTTCGCAAAAAAACAACAAGAGCCATGTAAGCTTTTGAAAGAGTTTCGTGTGAGTGAGTCAGCTCTTTTGGCCGAAGGTCAAAAACTGGATGTCAATCATTTTACCGCTGGTCAATTTGTTGACGTAACAGGGACAAGCATTGGTAAAGGCTTTGCAGGAAGCATGAAGAGACATAACTTTGGTGGACTTAGGGCAACTCACGGTGTTTCAGTTTCTCATAGAAGTCATGGATCAACTGGTAACCGTCAAGATCCAGGAAAAGTCTTTAAGAATAAAAAAATGGCTGGACATATGGGTGCAAGACGTGTAACAAAATTAAATCTAAGCATCCAGTCTATAGATAGCGAAAGAGGTCTGCTTTACATTAAAGGGAGCGTGCCTGGAGCCAAGAATAGTGTGGTTTACGTACGCGATGCCATTAAAAAAACGCACGCGAATTAGGTATAGTTAGGTACAAAGAATGAAAATCAGTATTTTAAACAAGCAAAATAAAGCTTCTGGAGATCTTGATCTGGATGATAAGGTGTTTGGCCTGACGCCACGTGAAGACATAATATCTCGTGTTGTTACATGGCAACTTGCAAAAAGACAAGCTGGAACTCACCAAATAAAAGAAAGAGGCGATGTCAGCGGTACAACCAAAAAAATGTACAAGCAAAAGGGTACGGGTGGCGCGCGTCATGGAAGTAAACGTGGCGCACAGTTCCGTGGCGGTGGTATCATTTTTGGACCTGTGACGCGTGATCATAGCTATGATTTGCCAAAGAAAGTGCGTAAGCTTGGGCTAAGAATGATTCTCTCTGAAAAAATGAAGCATGGTAACCTTATTGTTGTCGATGAGTTGGCTTTAGATGCAGCAAAGACAAAAGCAGCTTTAAAGAGATTTGATCATTTGAAAGGTGCAACTGCTCTTTTAATTGATGATGCCGTTGTTAATGAAAATATGAAAAACGCTGTGGCGAATTTGAATACAATAGATATTTTGCCGCAAATTGGCGCGAATGTTTATGACATCCTTAAAAAGGAAAAGTTAATCATGACAGTAGCAGCCGTTAAGACTTTAGAGGCAAGACTCAAATGAAGAAAGCAATCAAACTAAACTACAGAGATTACGACGTTATTCTCCATCCATTATTGACTGAAAAGTCAAACTTGATGACAGCAAGTGCGCAATATTTCTTTGCTGTGAGCAGGGACGCAAGTAAGCCGGAAATTAAAAAGGCAATTGAAGGTCTTTTCAATGTAAAAGTTAAATCAGTTAACACGCTTGTGAAAAAAGGAAAAAACAGAGTTTTCCGTGGCAGACGTGGCAGATTAAGCGATACCAAAAGGGCTATGGTGTGTCTTGAATCTGGTCAAAAAATTGATTTTAGCACTGGAGTATAAGAATGGCCTTAAAACAATATAAAGCAACAAGCGCAGGCCAACGTCAGCTTGTTAACATTGATAGGTCGACGCTTTGGAAGGGAAAGCCACACAAGGCTTTGACAACTGGTATCAGTGAAAAAAGTGGTCGTAACAACCTTGGACGTATTACTTCTTTTAACAGAGGCGGCGGACACAAAAGACGTTATCGCATTATTGATTTCACAAGAGGCAGATCAGATATTGCTGCAGTTGTGGAAAGAATTGAATACGATCCAAACCGTTCTGCCTTTATTGCCTTGATAAAGTATGAAGATGGTGAGTTCGGTTATATACTGGCTCCACAAAAATTGCAGATTGGTGATGCTGTTATATCCTCAGACAAAGCAGACATTAAGCCTGGAAATGCAATGCTTTTGAAAAACATCCCTTTGGGTTCTATTGTTCATAACGTAGAATTAAAAGTTGGAAAAGGTGGTCAGGTGGCAAGATCTGCAGGTTCTTATGTGCAGATTGTTGGAAGAGATTCAGGATATGTTATTGTAAAGCTTTCTTCAGGTGAAGTAAGGTTTATAAAAGGTGAATGCAAGGCTACTATTGGAGCTGTTTCGAACGCAGATCACCAAAACAGATCTTATGGTAAAGCGGGACGTATGCGCTGGCTTGGTCACAGACCTACAGTTCGCGGTGTTGCGATGAACCCGATTGATCACCCGCACGGTGGTGGTGAAGGACGTACATCAGGTGGACGTCACCCAGTTACACCATGGGGTATTGCGACAAAAGGTAAGAAGACCCGCAAGAACAAGCGGACAACAAATATGATTATTAGAAGACGTAAGTAACGGAGTTAGCCTTGACAAGATCAGTATGGAAAGGTCCATTTTTTGACCGATATTTAATTAAAAAAGCTGAAACCGTTTTAGCGTCTGGCCGCAAGGAAGTCGTTAAAACATGGTCTAGGCGTTCTACAATTATTCCTCAATTTGTTGGGGTAACGTTCGGCGTTTATAATGGACATAAATTTATTCCTGTTTATGTAACAGAGAATATGGTAGGACATAAGCTTGGTGAATTTGCGCCCACACGCACATATTATGGGCATGGCGCAGATAAAAAGTCCAAAAAGTAAGAGTTGAGAGATTAAGATGAAGCAAAAAACAGCACAAGCCGTTTTAAGAACGCTGAGGGTTAGTCCCCGAAAATTAAATTTGGTTGCTGCGAAAATTCGTGGGATGAAAGTTGAAAGTGCTTTAAACTTTTTGACTTTTTCCCAGAAAAGAACAGCGCATGACGTAAAGAAGACAGTATTGTCGGCAATTGCGAATGCAGAAAATAACCATGGAATGGATATTGACCGTCTTTATATTCATGAGGCTTATGTTGGGCATGCGCTCAAGCTTAAGAGATTTCATGCAAGAGCAAAAGGGCGTGCTTCATCAATACAAAAAGTATTTAGTCACCTAAGTATTAAAGTTGCAGAGAAAGAGGTTTAAACGGCTATGGGTCAAAAAGTAAACCCTATCGGATTAAGATTAGGAATTAACAAAACTTGGGATTCTCGTTGGTTTTCCGGCAAAGATTACGGAAAGTTATTGCACGAGGATTTAGCAATCCGTAATTATGTGCATGCAACATTAGTGCAAGCAGGTATTTCAAAAGTAGTAATTGAACGTCCATCTAAAAAAGCACGTTTAAACATCTATACAGCAAGACCAGGCGTTCTAATTGGGAAAAAAGGCGCTGATATTGAGAAGCTAAAGCAAAAACTTGCGCAAATTGCAAAAGTTGAAGTTGCTATCAATATCGTTGAGATTCGCAAACCAGAATTAGATGCAAAATTAATTGCTGATGGAATTGCGCAACAGATTGAAAGACGTGTTTCCTTTAGAAGAGCCATGAAAAGAGCTATGCAATCAGCAATGAAGTTAGGTGCATTAGGCATCAGGGTGAATTGCTCAGGTCGTTTAGGTGGCGCTGAAATTGCACGTATGGAATGGTACAGAGAAGGGCGTGTTCCTTTGCACACATTGCGTTCTGATATTGATTACGGAACGGGCACAGCAAAAACAACTTACGGGACTTGCGGTGTTAAAGTTTGGGTTTATAAGGGCGAGATTAAAGATCACGATCCTATGGCTCAAGACAAAAAAACAAATGAATACGTTTTAAATCGCTAGATTTTTTGAGGCTATTATGTTATTACCTAAAAAGACAAAATATAGGAAAGCCTTTAAAGGGCGAATTCATGGTGTTGCGAAGGCTGGTGTTTCCGTCAGTTTTGGTAGCTATGGGTTAAAAGCTATGGAACCTGCACGAATCACAGCGCGCCAGATCGAGGCGGCTCGTAGGGCGATTACTCGCCATATACGTCGTGTTGGAAGAGTATGGATTCGCATATTTCCAGATGTCCCGGTCTCAAGAAAACCTGCCGAAGTCCGTATGGGAAGCGGTAAGGGAGCTCCTGAGTTTTGGGTGTGCAGGGTAAAACCTGGAAGAGTCATGTTTGAGTTGGATGGAGTCGCTCCAGAAGTTGCTGAAAAAGCATTTTCATTAGCTGCTGCAAAGTTGCCGATCCAAACAAAGTTTATTAAACGAATAGCCTAAACGAATGGTAATTGCTATGAAGTTTGAAGAATTAACTGGTAAAACAGTATCTGAGCTACATCAAGTGTGTGGTGATTTGAAAAAAGAGATGCTCAATTTAAGAGTGCAGGCAAAAGTAAACCAGACAGCGAATGTGTCTCGTTTTCGTCAATGCCGCAGAGATATTGCGCGCATCAAAACGAAATTAAAACAGCTAAAGACAGCATAAGTAGGAGATAAGCAATGCCACGTCGCGTGTTGCAAGGTGTAGTAGTCAGTGATAAGGGTGATAAAACCGTAATTGTTCGTGTTGAAAAGAACATTATGCACCC
>JAIEPD010000078.1 GCA_019749935.1 Alphaproteobacteria bacterium | reverse complement strand
AACTGACTTTTTACAACACTCGAGAGAAGATCGCAAGAAACTTTATTCAAAAGTATTCATGCAGCCTCTAAAGTAAGTTTTTGCATACACATAACATCAATCAAACTCTGATCTGTGATTTTAAGAGAAGGTATAACTGGCAAAGCCAAAAAAGCCATCTGCAAAAAAGGCTCATGCAAAGATGTGCCTATTGTTTTTTGCGCCTCTTTTAGAATGGTTAAATGTTCTGTCAGATACTCTGATGATTCAAGACTTAAAAGCCCTCCTACAGGCAAGGGCAACTTCGCCTCAACTTTCTCATCTTTTACGATCACAAATCCGCCCATCATCTGGATAAGTGAATTTATAGCCAAAGTCATTGCATTCAGTGAAGAGCCCACCACAATTAAATTGTGCGCGTCATGCGCCACACTGGAAGCCATTGCACAGTTATCTGCAAGATTAAAGCCTTTTACAAATCCCAAGGCTGGAGGCAACTGCTTTCCATAACGCTCAAAAACAGCTATAAACTGCACTCCTTCTTCGGCAAAAGAAGTGCCGTCATAATAGACTTTCAGATGATTTGTGATAATTTCTTGAGGAACGATCTCAATCACATGATAGCTGCCCGGTTTTTTGGGATAATCCATATCCTCCACCTTGACCGGATTACGCCGAACAGTGTTTTGTAATGGTGGATCAGATTTTATCAGTTTCTTTGAGCTTTCTAAATCAATGTCTTTTAAGGACACGCCTTTCATAAAGACATCCTCGATTTTAACCTTCTTAGGATCTGATAAAAGAACAAGATTGGCCTGATAACCCGGCGCAACCAACCCTAATCGCTTAAGACCAAAATGCTTTGCTGCTGAAAATGAACTTAATCGATAAGCAACATGCAGTGGCATAGATTTTTCTTCAATCAACTGACGAATCAGATAATTGATATGCCCTTCATGTTTTATTTCGTAAGGGTTCCGATCATCTGTACACAAAAGACACTGGGTTGAGTTAAACTCTTTTACAATAGGCGCTAGTTCCAAAAGATTTTTTGCAACGGAACCTTCTCTCAACATAATCGCCATTCCTGTAGCCAATTTTTCTTTAGCTTCTTCAGCTGTCACACTTTCGTGGCAATTTTCAATTCCTGCCACCCTATATGCGTTTAGGTCTTTACCACTTAAAAGAGGCGCATGCCCATCTTTCATTCTGCCATCGAATGCTTCCAATTTATCTAAAACGCTTTTTTCCCCACTTATCACGCCAGGATAATTCATCATTTCACCTAGGCCTAAAACGCGCGGATGATCAATATATGCAAACATCTCATCTAAAGTGAAGTCTGCTCCATTTGTTTCAAAACCTGGCAAAGAAGGTACACAAGACGGAACCTGCAAGAAAAGATTTTGATGCATCAATGTACTGCAGCGCAAAAACCACTCAAACCCTTCAGCCCCCATGACATTTGTAATTTCATGAGGATCCGCGATAACAGTTGTCGTACCCAAAGGAAGTGTAGTTCTTTCAAATTCAAAAGGCGTCATCATCGATGATTCAAGATGCACGTGCGCATCAACAAATCCAGGCACAATCGTCAAACCTGTGGCATCTACGACCTTTATGCCTTCATAACCATGACCTATGCCGGCAATCGTATGGTCTGCTATAGCAATGTCTGCCCTGCACAACTCTCCATTAATAAGGTCAAGAACCGCCCCTCCTTTAATTAAGAGGTCAGCGGGCTTATTCCCTGCAGCAACATCCAAAGCATGCTGCAGTTCAGACCTTCGTAAATTTTGAGTATATTTTTCAGTCATACTCCAGCGTAAGATAGGGTTATGGTGGAGTCAATAGCTTTGAAAATTAAAATCTAAGAGCCTCAACAGGGTCTAATCTAGCGGCTCTCCAAGCAGGATAAAGCGTCGCCAAAAAAGATAGCAGCAAAGACATTCCCACAACCGTACAAACTTCTCCTCCATCAACTTTTGCAGGCAAGTGTGTCAGAAAATAAATCTCCTCGCTAAAAAGCTCAGTTCCTGAAAGATTTTGTAAAAATTGACGGATGCTCTCTATGTTCAACGAAAAACTAAGACCTAAGATAACCCCTATAAGAGTTCCAACCGCGCCTATTGTGGCACCTATCAAAAAGAAAATCCTCATCATTGAACCTCGGCTTGCCCCCATCGTGCGCAAGATGGCAATATCTCTTGTCTTGTCTTTTACAAGCATAATAAGACTTGAAATAATATTAAAAGAAGCAATCAAGATGATCAAAGTTAAGATCAAAAACATTACATTTCTTTCGATTTGCACTGCATGAAAAATTTGAGAATCTCCATGCTGCCAATCAAGAACCTGAACATGATTGCCCAAAGTTTGCTGCACCACATAAGCTAATTGCGGAGCAAGCTCTATATGGGTTGAAAAAATCTCTATATGGCTAATTTGATCTGGTAATTTAAATAAGTTTTGTGCCGTTACAAGAGGCATAAACACAACATTTTTATCATAATCATGCATCCCTACTTGAAAGACACCTTTGATAATAAAAGACTTTTGCCTAGGTACCGTCCCAAATGCTGTCACATTGCCCTCAGGTGTTATCATAGCGATACGATCACCAACCTTAAGATGCATAAATTCAGCCAAACGGCTTCCAATTAAAAGGCCTTCACCTTGAAAATCATCCAAAGTACCAGCTTTGATATTCTCTGTGATGATAGATCTTTTGCGAAGCTCAGATAAATCCATTGCATGAATTGAAACTCCCCTCGCCTGCCCGCTGAAAGTCATAATCGCTTGTCTTTCTAAAACAGGAAAAGCGCCTTCAACGCCTGGAACTTTTCGAACTAAATCAATCACTGGGTGATAGTTGGTAATGGGAGCCTGGATCCCTTGGACCAAGATATGGCCGCGCATTCCAATAATTCGCGTTAATAGCTCTTGACGAAAACCATTCATAACGGACATGACGATAATCAAGATCGCCACACCTAAAGCAATACCTATAAAAGAAAAACCGGCAATAACTGAGATAAAGCCTTCTTGCCTTGGAGATCTTAAATATCGATAGGCAAGTAAACGTTCAAAAAATAAAAACATATTACCCTTCGCCTTTCAAAATGCCCGTGCGTCAAATATCAATCCCTCGGTGCTTATGTACTTCATATGCACTCCACCCCTCGGTTCTCGTGAACCGCTCTTCGCGCTTCACTCCATGCAGGCCTTCTGAAATTCTTTGGGTATATCATTTTGAAACCTTATTTAAGCATTCTTCAATAGAAATATCACAGCGTTCTCCAGTTCGGCGATTTTTCATCTCAACTGTGCCGTGCTCTGCTGTTTTATTGCCGATAATAATTTGCCAAGGAAGGCCTATTAAATCCATATTAGAGAATTTAACACCTGGTCTTTCTGCACGATCGTCATACAGAACTTCAGTTCCTTGATTATTCATTTTTTGATAAAAATCTTGGGCTATAGAATCGAGTTTCTCGTCTCCTGTTTTGGCATTGATAAGACCGACTTGAAAAGGAGCAACAGACTCTGGCCATATAATTCCATTTTCATCATGGCTTGCCTCTATAATAGCGCCGACCAAACGTGAAACACCAATTCCATAAGATCCCATTTCGGGAATAATAGGCTCACCATTAGGACCCGCAACCTCTAGATTCATAGCCTTAGAATATTTAGTGCCAAAATAAAAAATATGACCAATTTCTATACCACGTGCCGTTTTAATACGATTCTGTGGTATGGGACAATTGCTTGGGTCATGTTTTTCATCAGCAGCTGCATATAGATTTTGTAATTTTTCAAAAGTCATATCTTGAAGCGACAATGAATCGTACGATTCATCATAATAAATTGTGCTTTCTCCAGTAGGAGCAACAATTTGGAATTCATGACTTAGATCACCACCAATAGCCCCTGAATCAGCACGGACAGGAATTGCAGTAAGGCCCATTCTGCGAAAGATGACAAGATAGCTTTCAAATATCTTTTTATATGTTTCTTTTGCGCCTTCATAATCGAGATCAAAGGAATATCCATCTTTCATCAAAAATTCACGGCCCCGCATTACGCCAAAACGAGGGCGAATTTCATCCCTAAATTTCCAACTAATTTGATACAACGTTTGCGGCAATTGGCGATAACTTTTTACATATTGCCGCATAATATCTGTTATGACTTCTTCATTTGTTGGGCCATAAAGCATATCCCGCTCGTGACGGTCTTTAATTCGAAGCATTTCCTTGCCGTAATCATCATAACGGCCACTTTCTTGCCATAAACTTGCCGGCTGCAATGTTGGCATCAACACTCGATGACAACCTATTCGGTCTTGCTCTTCGGTTATAATCCGTTCAATATTCTGCAAAACTTTGAGCCCTAGCGGCAACCAAGAATAAATTCCAGCTGCTGTTTGGTTAATCATCCCTGCTCGCAACATTAAACGATGAGACGCAATTTGAGCCTCTGCTGGAATTTCTTTTAAGGTTGGCAAAAAATAATTTGATAGACGCATGATTCATTCTCATAAGTTATTACCTCATTATTAGTAAGGAAGACTAAGAAGTTTGTCTATACTCTTCCCAAGAACCATTTAAAATAGCCTTAAGAGTCTGTGCTTAACCTGATAGAGACCATTGCATAAAAGAGACCATTGCATAAAAGGTGATTTTGAGTGATGAGAGGTAAATGAGTCTGCAGCAGGACATAATCTGCCGTTATTTTCTGATTATTTTTTCAATTTTTTGTTTTTTCTCTTTTACTTTCCCCCTATTTTCTACCAAAAGACGGAATGGTGGTGTTTAACATCTTAAAATAGCTTTGTTTAAACCGGCTTTGTTCGGCAGGGTATGATTTTCGTTGACTTGGACGCAATTATGGTATTTTGACGGTGATGGGTTTTCCAAAG
>JAIEPD010000054.1 GCA_019749935.1 Alphaproteobacteria bacterium | reverse complement strand
TAGGCCTCCCGGCTCGGAACAATAGATATTTTACAAACGCGTCTGTAAGTTATTGATTCAAATAAGAAATATGACGAGGAAGAATTTTCAGTAAATTTTCTAACTTATTGATTTATAACTGTATTCTTGTAAAAATTTTCAACAAAACTCGCTTTCTCTTTAGCCCTGGCCAGAAATACTCTTCAAGATAACTTTTTCTGCTTTGCAGACCTAGCCCTCTCTCTGAGTTCGACATCAATATATCGATCAGTTATAGCTCCTGAACTATGCCCGGCATCGTCACGCACATGTTCTCTTGGGCGACGTTTGACATCTTCTGATATACCTGTATGTCGTAACCAATGAACAGTGGCAACACGAAGGCCGTTTGCTTCTTCTTGTTTACCCTCAGATTCTAGCATATCTGCTGCTTGGTCAAAACAATTTTGGACGAGATGGCGGATGGGTCCATCATGAGTAATCGGTTTATTTGGATTTTTAAGATGAGGAATCAGTGGTATTTTTTCATTGAGAGTGGGAAGGGGTGATAGTTTCAGATACTTTTCCCGATAATGTTGTAATGCACCCAATATAGCGTCACTTACAGCAATTTGTCTGGCTTTGTTGCCTTTTCCTATTGTCTTAAACCACCAGTTACCTTCAGTATCTTTAAAAAAATCACCCATAGTAGGAGTCCATCGTGGACTTGCAGCAAGTTCAGAGATGCGCAAATACATACCAAACAGACACGAAAGAATAAATACGGTTCTTTCGTGAGAAGGGTTCTGAGCAGCTTTATCCTTGGCAACATTAATCACCATTTCCCATTGTTGATTGGAAAGGCGTCGAACAACTTGTGTCTTGGCTTCTTTTTGCAAATATTTACTTTTCTGCCGGATTAGAACAAAGGGATTGGCTTGAACAACTTGTTCTTGTAAGAGGTAATTATAAAAGCTGCTTAAAATTCCAAACATAACTTTTAGGGCTGGTTGAGAGAATTGGTACTTGCTCTTATCACGCTCAATTCCAGCTTTATGATCTTTTTTTCTAACGTGAGCTTCAAAGGGGCGCCATTCTGGATTGGGGAATTTCTCCCCATGAAGCTTCTTAAATCGGACTTCTTTCTTAAGACTCATCCAACGTTTAGGGGGTTTTAAACAGAATTCAATAAAGGCTTCAATATCTTCACGCTTGTTCTTTAGGACAGATTGATGACGCACAAACCAGCTCCATTGAATAAGACGCTCTAAATCCCGTCTGTAAGCCCCAAATGTATCTGTACTACCACGATAGCTATATAGAAAGCTCAAAGCCACTTGGTAGTCTTTAACGGCGAATGACGGCACATCTGTTTTTGTACGTGCAAAGCAATGGTTTAACCATTGAGAGATAATCTGGTTAGGTTTTTCATTCGCATAGATTTCTTTATATTGATCAAGAACATCTACAAAAGTGTCAAATACAGGCGTCGGGATATAGGGTTTGTTTGACATTCGAATCACATCTATCTATAAGTTAGTAAACAACTTTACTATGTTTTTAAACGATTATCAACCAAAATCACTACCTCACCATTATAATAAGAAGATCACTCATATGCCTAACAAAAATGCCCGCCTTCTTTCTCCAACAGAACTCCTCGACATTTACGGCATCCCAGTTCTGAGCGAGATTGAGCGCAAAGAATGTTTTACTTTTAACGAGGAAGAAAGCAAAGCGTTAAGAGATTTTAAAGATCTTAAAGATGCCATTTACTTTGCTATTTGTTTGGTGTTTTTCAAAACCAAACAGACTCTGGTAGACTTTAATTACCAAGATGTTACCGCTGAAAGACAACATGTTATGAAGCGGTATTTTTCACAAAGGATATCACCAAGAGCGCTCCCAAGTATTCATAACAAAATTAGAGCTCAAAATAAAGTTCTTACTTTGTGCGGCTATCAACGCTTCACAAGTGAGGCTGGAAATAAGCTCAAGAATAAGCTATACGAATCATCTGTGCACCATCCAAGACAACGCCAACTTTGCAAGGAGCTCCTAAATTCCTTGGTAAAGAACCGCATTGCTATCCCAGGATATACAACGCTGCAGCAGATCGTGAGCGATGTATGGAATTATGAAAGCAAGCGTGTTACTCAATGTTACCTTCGATACACCACTAAAAGTCAAAGAAAAATCGTTCTCTCTCTTCTCGATAAAACCGATGAGTTCCACCGGATCATTAGCATCAAACAAGATATGAAGGGATTCAAAACCCACGATTTATGGGAAGAATTGAGCAAACACACGCAACTCAAAGAAATATTTGACATCGCCAAGCTTGTGTTACCACAGCTCGCTCTACCGACAGCAACAATCGACTATTATGCCAATCTTATCAATTATTATGATGGTTCAGGCTTGAAACAACTCAATCCGCATGCCATTGGACTGTATCTCCTCTGTTACACCTTTACCCGGTACCAGGCACTTAACGATAACCTTTTAGAAGCTTTTAAAAAGCGAGCTCTTGAATACAAAAAGAAAGCAACAGATTTTGCCAAGACTGAAGCCTTAAAACAACTAGATTTAATCCAAGAAATCCGTGAGCGTGCCAGTGAAGTTTTGATTACCATTAAAAACCACCCCTACCCAACGCTTCCTAAGCAAATCCTTTTTGAACATATTCCGGAGGATCAGCTTTTAATAGCAGCCCATCTCCTAGTTAATGAAAGCTTTAACAAAGACCTTTCCTTTTGGAAGTACATTGATAGCATTGAAGAATCTATCAAACTCAATTTGAGAAAACTTTTTTTGGGAATTGATTTTGCTGTCACCAATAATGATGCCTTAAAGGAAAACATTGCCTATGTAAAAAGCCATTTGCTCGAGGGGTCTATTCCTGAGGGCCCCTGCCCTCCCTTCGTTCAAGCATGGATCGGAAAGCAATATCGTAAATATTTGATAGAGAACAATAAAATCATCTTTAATCGACTCGAATTCTTCCTCTACATGCAAATGGTTTACCATCTGGGCACCAATAAATTGACTTTGCAATACAGCATTAAACACAAAAAATTGGAGGATGAACTTTATGAAAATAAGAGGTGGTTTAAAGAGAAAAAGACCATCTTAAAGGAACTTGACTACCCAAAACTCCTCACCACTATCCAAGCAACATTAGATATTAAGAACACAAACCTTACAGCGCTTTATACAACGGTTAATGCTTCCATAGAAAGTGGAGAAAACACCGCTATAAAAATAAAGAATGACAAGAACGGGAATCGAGTGTGGCGCCTGACGCCTCTGGAACTCCAATCAGACCCAAACGATAGCTTATTTGCCCTTTTGCAACAACGCAGCATCGTTGATGTTATCCAGTTTGTAAACCACAAGACACAATTCTGCCGAGCCTTTGATCCCATACTTCCCAAATCATCCAAAACTGAGCAAGATCCCCTACTTATAGGTGCTGTCGTTCTTTCAAATGCTATTCGACTGGGGTCTAGGAAAATGGCCAACATGTCTGACCTCAAGGAATCAGCTCTGCTCACCGCTGAGGCCTCTTACATCCGGCTAGAAACTCTTCTTCCAGCTATTGATAAAATCAACAATGCTATCTCAAAACTCCCAATCTTTAAGGAATGGCACATTATGGGTCTTCTGCATGGAAGTCTTGATGGCCTCAAGCTAGAAACAAGCATCAGAAATATGATGGCACGTCATTCAAGTAAATATTTTGGGGATGGGGCTGGCGTCTCTGCGTATAATGAAATCGTTAATTGGCTCTCTCTTTCAAGCCGCTTAATTGGTTGTCACGATTACGAGGGACATCATGCCTTTGAAATGGTTCATCACCAAAACACCTCAGAAATCAAACCAACTCATATTTCTACAGATAAACACGGTTTGAACGCCATCAACTTTGCCCTTTTTGATTTTATGGATATGACTTTTGCACCAAGGATTCCCAAACCCCATCGAGAAACCTTGTGGGGATTTGGAAGTTCCAAGGATTACGAAGGATTGCTTATCAAGCCAACAAAGTTTGCTGATGAAAGTCTTATGGGTGAAGAGTGGGACAATATGCAAAGATTTTCCGCTTCTCTCCTCACAGGAGAAGCGGCACCCAGCTCAATCATCAGAAAATTCTGTTCCAAAGATTATGTCAGCAAAACAAAAAGAGCCCTTGCGCAATACAGTCATCTAGTCAGGTCTGAATTTCTCCTTACCTATCTTCACGATCCAGAATTTAGGCGCGCTATCCTCTATGCATTAAACCGCGGAGAGCAGTATAATGGCTTGTATCGGGCTATTTCTATTCTTAACAACGGCGAACTGAGAGGAAAGACCGAGATTGAAATGGAGGTCTGGCATCAATGCACACGGCTTATTGCAGCAATTATCCATTACTATAATGCGTATATCCTGAACAGCCTCTATGTGAACTCTAAAGATGAAGAAGAAAGAAGATTTTTAGCAAGCTTATCCCCCACAGCGTGGGTACATGTCAACCTGCTTGGATATTATCAATTTTACACACAATCCAACGTCGATTGGATAGAAAATTGGTTAAAACAATGGGACTGGAGAAAAGAGGCAAGTTTTGTTGAAAAAATATAAGAATTTACACATTAAAATCAATAAGTTAAAAAATTTACTGAAAATTCTTTCTCGTCATGTTTTTGATTTGAATCAATAGCTTACAGACGCGTTTGTAAAATATCTATTGTTCCGAGCCGGGAGGCC
>JAIEPD010000023.1 GCA_019749935.1 Alphaproteobacteria bacterium | reverse complement strand
CTAAATACTGACTTTTAAACTTCATAAAAATTCACTTTCGATTTGCCAGGCATTTGGAATATGGACAATAGCTTTTGAGCTGCATAATAAAACAACATCGAACCTAAGAAAAGGATATTCCGCTGCGATTGAGGGATGATTCTGAAGAAAATGAAGAAGTGCATTTTGGATGCGTTGTTTTTGATGAAAGGTAATAGATGCTGCTGCATTTGAAACGGGACCGTTTCGGTATTTTACCTCAACAGCAATCAGTGTTTCTTCTTTTGTTACCAAGAAGTCAATTTCCCCATACGGAGTTTTGTATCGATGAAAGGCTGTTTTGTATCCTTTAGCCTCTAGAAACTGACGTGCTTTTTCTTCAGCAAGGCGACCTTTTTGATCAGAAGTGATCATATGCCGCCTTGTATTTTTAAAAGCAGACTGGATAAGTATTTATCCCTTCTATAGCGTTTGCTATTTGCCTTTGAATATAGATTATCTTCTTCATAGAAAAGCGCAAAAATGGTTTGGTATTGTCCAAATACTTTTTCCCGGTTTTCTAAAATATATTGGTATTCAGGCTGTCCTTTTGGTGCTTGGTGACGCCCCGATAGATGCGCAAAGCTTGTGATGATACCAAACAGATAATCTTGCTTTCTTCCATTAACCATGAGTGTTACAAAAACAGGTGCACCGCTTGTCCCAGGTAGGGCAAGTGCATAAGGGCCTTTTCCATCTTTTAACCAATTTTGTGTTGCCTCGTAGGTTCGAATGGTAACTTCGTCACTGCTTAAGGATGGTTTTTTTAAAGCTTCATCTGGTTTGAAAAACAAGGATGACACAAGTACCGAACGGTTCAATGCCAAAGCTTCTTCATCAAACGGATGTGAAAAATAGGCATCCATTTCATAAAGTTTAAAGGCCCTTTTTAAAAGAGAGTTTTTTGATAAATCAGCATTTCCAAAAGTTACCACATGTAGCGGGCTATTTAGGGGTACCTCTGCGTTTGTGAAAACCTTTGCAGGCTCGATGCCTCTCACGTCTTCTTTTAATTTGATAAAGGCAATGTCATATTTCGCTTCGACTCCGGGAAGGTTATTTAAATAACGACTATCTATCAAAACGCTTTCGGCTTGGTAGACAGAACACCACCCATTTGTATCAAAGGTAACTGTTAAATCACTTACAGGGACAATGGTCGTGGGTGATTTGAGTGTTGAGTTAGTTTTAGCGAGAATTGAAGCGATTCCATGAGCAGCCGTCGCGACAACATTAGGGGCTATCAACACTCCTGTTTGTGAAATCGATGTTTTACTGTCATGAACGCTGCATGCTGATTCAAAGGAAGATTTTTCCTTTGCTAATTTTATATAGGATTGTTCGCCATGAGCGCCATCACTGACCATAGCTACGCTGGGGAAAGAGGTGATTAAAAGGCAAAAAAGCAGATTGAAGAAAGTTGATAATTTTCTGCATCGCCACGCTTCGCTCGCGATGACTCCTTCGTCATTACGAGGGGCGGAGCGACGTAGTAATCCAGGTATTTTCAATTTATCTGAGCATATTATTTTTCTTATCAATAACATTTCTCTCATAATAATAACCACGATGTCTTTACATAACCCCATATTATATAGATTGGGAGTTTACAGTAATAAGTCAACCCACACCTCAAAAAATCTAAGAAATTTCTTTCTTTTTTAAAAATTAATGCTTAGAATCAATTTTATGTAATTTTTAAATAGGTATAATTATGGACAAATCTTCAAAGCCAACTGCATCCAAAGGGTTAATAGCGGGAGTTGTCGCTGTTGCCATTTTAGGATTTGGTTTTTATTCATACTCTCAGCATAAAAAAGAGAGCGAAACTCATTCAGATGCTAAGCAAGAGACAAAACAAGAGGTGAAGAAAGAGGAGACTGCAGGGCATACTCAACCTTCAACCGCCTCAACAACAACTTCGGCTCCTTCAGATCCAAAGCCAGCTGCAAAGGGCCGTTTTAATGCAGACGATCGCCAAGAAATTCAGGACATTTTCTTAGCTATGATTCGTGAAAAACCAGATTTATTCATTGGCGCTGTTAATGATGCGATGCAAGCGCAACAAGATAAAATGCGCAGCGATATGGAAAAAGCAGCGACAGATATGAAGGATAAATTGCTAACGCAAGGTATTACTTTAGGTTCTGCAAAGGCTGAGGCTCATTTGGTTGCGTTTTTTGATCCTATGTGCCCACACTGCCACGATTTTTACCGTTTAGCAGCTGCTTTAGTTGAAAAGCGTCATGATTTAGCAGTTCATATCGTTCCTGTAGCAATTTTGGGACCAAATTCTGTTGCTATGGCCAAAATTCTGATCGCAACATCTCAACAAGGTGTTGATAAGATGAACACATTCTTTTTGAAGTTTGTTAACAAAACAGCAGAAATCGATCGCGCTAAGTTGTTACAAATGGCAAAGGATTCAGGCATTGACGTTGCCAAAATGGAAAAAGATGAGCTTGCAGAAGCAACAGAAAAGATGCTTGTTTCTTTGACGCAGTTAGCTGAACAAATGAAAATCCCAGGTGTACCGACTATATTTGGCCTTCAGAAAGACGGTAAAATGGTTATTGTCCCACCAATGGATATTGATGGATTCAATAAAGTTATTGATTCCTTTAAAGGGACGCCCGCGACAGCTCCAGCAGCAGCAAATAGTCCTGTAAAAACCAATAAAGACGAGCGTTAAGCTTTAAGATTTAAAGCTTAGTAGCCTATTACCCCTCAATTCTATTGAGGGGTTTTTTATTGTCTTTTTTAAATATAGAACTCTATTCTTCATTTTAAATATTTATTAACTTTTCCTGTTTATATTGAAAAGAGTTAAGTCTTTAACAAGATCGTAATTTTTATAAATAGGGGAAGTTTAATGAAGAAGATTTCAAAATCACTTTTGTCAATCGCGCTAATGTCAACAATGCTTGCAGGTGTTTCTTATGCAGCTGATGCCGGTGCAGTTGCTACTAAATCAACCGTGACTCCAGCTGAGGTTGAAGCAGCAAAACGAAACGCAGAAGAATTAGCGGCAGCATTAGCAGCTAAAAACCAAGAAAGTATGGCTAAGGTAGATAATTTGAAGACTGCAGCTTCAGATAAGGCAGCTCAACTTGAAATTGAGAAAAAATTGCGCGCAGAAAAAAGAGCTAGAGAGGCTGAAGAGCGTCGTTTGGCTGAAGAAGCAAGAATAAAGGCTGAGGCAGAAGAAGAAGAGAGATTACTCGCAGAAGAAGCAGTGAAGCAAAAAGAAATTGAGGCTGCAATAGAAGCAGAAGCTCAAAAGGCTGCTGAAAAGGCTAAAAAAAGAGCTGAAAAAGCTAAAATGGCTACAGATCTAGTTGCTCTTAAAGAAGAGGCTGCTAAGTTGGGCATAGAGTTGGCAGAAAAAGAACGCCTACTTGGTGATCGTGATGCGGAAATTGTGCAATTAAAATCAACAATTGAAAATATGAAGGTAAAAGAAGCTGAAGTAGCTAAGACAATTATCGCTCATAACAAAACTGCAACTAAAATTTTACAAACACAAGTTGCTGAAAATTTAGGGACTTCTGTAGATACAGCAAGAAAAGTTGAAGGTGCTTTAGCAGGTTTGAAAACTAAAGCAGCAGCATCCAAGAAAAGAGCAAGAGATGAAAGTGCTGCGGCTGATTAATGAATTAATTTCTTGATTTAAGTAAAATATAGGCCTTCTATTGAAATGAATAAAAGGCCTTTTTATTAAATTAATATTCTTAAACTTTACGGTTTATTAATCATTTTATATTTATAGTCAAATAATGTCATCAGAATTGAATTAAAGTGATCTGATGAGAAAAAATTTAAATCTTCTTTTTGCAGTTATTATGCCAGCTATTCTTGCAACAAAATCATATGCATTAGATAATCTTCTATCAAGCACGAGTGGAGGAGTAGTAAATGCTTCGAATGTGCAAAGTGCAGCAAAAGGAGCCACAACTGACTTAGCTGTTGAAGAAGTCAAAAGTCTAGAGGGTGATCTTTTGACATCGAAGGGGCGTTCCCAAACCAAATCAAGCGTTAGCGAAGAAGATATAGAGGACGCTAAACATAAAGCTGATAAAATTCAAGCTGCCTCTGAAGCTAAGGGGAAAAAGGAAGAAAAAGCGCTTGAAGAAAAAAATCTGCAGCTTTAGAAAGAGCAGCCCAATTTGAACGCGAGAAAATTGAGCGTGCCGAGAAAAGAGCGAGAGAGGCGGAGGAACGTCGTTTGGCTGAAGAAGCAAGACTAAAGGCTGATGCAGAGGAAGGGGAAAGATTAGCTGCAGAAGATGCAGAGAAGCAAAAAGCAATTCAGGCTGAAATTGAAAGAGCAGCGCAGGAAGCTGCTAAAAAGGAAAAGAAAAGAGCTGAAAAGATCCAAATGGCTAAAAATTTAACAGCCGTTAAAGAAGAAGTCGTCAAATTAGGTATGGCATTAGCTGAGAAAGAAAAAGAATTGGGTGATGCTAATGCGATGATTGCGGCTTTAAAAGCAAAAATTAAAGAAATGAAAGCTAAAGAGAATGAAATAAACAGGAATATTATCGCGTCTAACAAAGCTGAAGAAAAATTGTTATGCTACCGTGTTGAAGATCAAGCATTATTTTGTCTCCACGATTGATTATTTTTGATCATAGCATTGAGAATGATTAA
>JAIEPD010000048.1 GCA_019749935.1 Alphaproteobacteria bacterium | reverse complement strand
CAATTGATGACTCGGCTTAACCTCATCAAACTGTTTTTCTCTAGTCTTTGCGATGCTTCATACACCAAAAATGACATGATATCTTTATCGTTATATGGATTGCTGCCTAGGACTTACTATAACAAATTCCTTACTTTTACGCATTATGCAACAGTCTTTGATAGTTGAAAAAACATTTTTTATAATATGTAGCTTCCGTCGCAAAGTACGATGAAGGTTGAATGTAGCTGAGCACTTCTCTCTTTTTTCAAATTTTGGATGGCTTTGTCATGTTAACTATTTAAGATCAAAATGATAGGAAAAGTTTTTTAATTTAATTTGCACTACTTCTTATTCACCCCTGGAAAAGAATAAGATTTATCAATGCAACTTCTCTAGCTGTTTGCTTTAGAAGAATCTCAACAACCGAAACTCAATGGGTTTTGAATCATGCAGTTTCGGTTAGATCTGCATTTTTTAGAACAATATTTAACATCGTCCCAGACTTTTTCCCATTTTTTCCTCCAATTAAATGATTTTTTACAAACTATGCAGATTTTTTTAGGAAGATTTTCTTTTTTCACACCCTTAGGCATTAAAGTTTACCTTCATGCATAATTTTTAAGATATCAGATGCCCTGGAAGTTATGGCGTCTTTTTTTTCTTTATCAAATTTATCCCATGTTTTGTATATAAATGAAAGACGCGGATTGTTTTCCAATTTATCACGATGACGCCTTAAAAAATCCCAATAAAGTGAATTGAAAGGGCATGCATTCTGTGTTGTAACTTTTTTGACGTCATAGTGACAGTGTTTACAAAAATTACTCATTTTATTGATATACTGACCACTTGCTGCATAGGGTTTGCTTGCCAAGACACCTCCATCCCCAAACAGAGCCATACCAAGCGTATTAGGCATTTCAACCCATTCATAAGCATCACTGTAAGCACTCAAATACCATTCTTGAACTTCTTTTACATCAAGTCCTGCAAGAAGGGCAAAATTACCTGTGACCATAAGTCGCTGAATATGATGAGAATAAGCATGGATCTTTGTATGAGAAACAGCTTCAGCAACGCAAGTCATATCTGTTTTTGCCCCCCAATAAAAATCTGGCAAAGGCCTTTTTGCTTCAAGATAATTCAGCTCAGCATAATCAGGCATTTTAAGCCAATAAATGCCTCTTATAAATTCTCTCCACCCAAGAATCTGACGAATAAAACCTTCAGCAGAGTTCAGCGCAACCTTACCTTTGCGATAAGCTGCTTCAGCTTTTTGACAAATCTCAAGTGGTAACAACAAGCCGATGTTAATATATGATGAGAGAAGAGAGTGATAAAGATAAGCATGTTCTTTTACCATCGCATCTTGATAGTCACCAAAGCATGGCAAAATTTTTTCAATAAAATGGTCAAGCTCGATTATGGCTTGTTCTCGGGTAATAGCGTAATGAAAGGGCTCTAAATCACCAAAATGATCGTTAAAATTATCTCTTACAAGCCCAAGAACATCTTTTAAAATTTTTGATTTTCTGTGACTTATACGCTTTATAGATTCGATGCTAGATGAGGGAGGTTTGCGGTTTTCTTTGTCATAATTCCATTGACCGCCTGTTGGCTCGCCATCTGGTTCTATTAATATGTGGTATTTTTTTCGCATATCGCGATAAAAAAATTCCATCCTTAATTGCTTTCGACCTCGTGTCCAATTTTTAAATTCTTTTATGCTGCATAAAAAACGGTCATCTGTACGAATTTCTAGAGAAATCCCAAGGTGTTCTTCCCATGATTTTACAATTTTTTGAAGTCGATATTCGGAAGGTTCTGTAACTATAATTTTTTTAATAAAAAGATCATTTAGAGCGCGGCTGACTTCCCCTGTAATGTTATGTGTATTTAAAGAATCATTAAGCTTAACGTAACGAACCGTCATACCTTGCTTTTCTAAATCTTCTGCGAAGTGTCGCATTGCTGAAAACCACAAAGCAATTTTCTTTGGGTGATGTTTTACAAGCGTCGCTTCCTGCCTTAACTCGCACATAAGGATGATATCAGAAGGAGTTACATCTTTTAACGAGGGCAAAGAAGACGATAGCTGATCCCAAAAAATAAAACGAAGTACTCTCATGAAATCCCACTCGTACTAACTTCAGACAATGCTTTTTCTAAGGCTTTTTTTAAGCGTTGATTGAGTGGTGATGTTGTAGAATGAAAATAATCGATGATCTCACCTTGTCGGTTAATAAGGTATTTATGAAAATTCCACTTTGGCGCTGTGCCGAAACCCAATGTCTTTTTTGCCCAGACGTAAAAAGGATGTGCGCCATCTCCTGAAACTTTTTCTTTTTTTGTCATAGTAAAAGTTATTTCATAATTAAGTTTACAAAAAGTTGCAATTTGCTCATTGGTTCCAGGCTCTTGACCTCCAAAATCATTACTCGGAACGCCTATCACAACAAGCCCTTTGTCTTTATACAATTTATAGAGATTTTCAAGGTCTTCATATTGCGATGTAAATCCACATTTTGACGCTGTGTTAACAACCAACATAACCTTGCCTTTAAAGTCTGAAAGATTAAGCGGCTCGCCCGTAGAAAGATGAGTAAAAGAAAAACTATATGCCTTTTGTGTTTGATCTTTTTGAGAAGAAAATGAATCATGGCCGCTCATCATGATGGCTCCTATCATAAAGATTATGTGTAAAAAGATTTTCATTTTTTTAGCCCTAAAAACTTAAGGTCAATTGTCTTTTGTCTGTTGTTAAAGCTTTCAATATTTTAGAAGATGAATGACGACTAGTTTGCCGACTGCTCAGTTTTTTATAGACTGCATGCGCTTTTTCTCTAAAGCCATCTGTTTGATGTCTTTGAGCAATATGTTCTCTAACCTTTTGAAGAGCAAGCTTGTGATCGACAATAGGGAGAGAATAATCTGACGAGGATGAATGAAGTTTCCATGGTTCATGAATGAAGGAAAGCGGAACATTTTTCAGCTCCGGTACATAGCGTAGAATAAATTTTCCTTCAGGGTCCTGCTCTAATGATTGTTTGATTGGGTTATATATTCTTAAAGCGTTTATTCCAGTAACCCCTGATTGCATTTGAAATTGGGAATAATGAATACCCGGTTCATAATCCGTGAAAAGCCCTGCCATGTACGGCGCTGTTTGACGCCAGTCAAGCCATAAATGATAGCTTGCAAAAGAAACCAGCATGGCCCTCATACGAAAATTAATCCATCCATTCTGTATAAGACTGCGCATGCACGCATCCACTAAAGGATATCCAGTTCTTCCGTTTTTCCAAGCTTCAAAATAATCTTCTCTAAAATAAGGCTCTCTCATACCTTCAAAAGCTGAATGCATACAATTGATTTCTATTTCTGGCTGCTGTTCAAGCTTTTGAACAAAATGGCATCTCCATGCCAATCGAGATAAGAATGCTGATAGATTAGACCTAAAATACTTTGCCTCTTGATCTTCGATTCCATCATAACTTTTAAATTTTTCTTTTGTCGCTTTTTCAATTTCACGCACAGAAAGGGCACCATAAGCAATGTGTGCACTCAAACGGGAGCAATGTCGGGCAGAGACCCCTGGTTTAGAAAGCGTGAGTATATATTTTTTAGATCGCTCTTCCAAAAAAGAATGAAGCGTCTTAATACCCTCTGATCGACCACCCCTTTGGGTTAAACCTTCTATGCTTTTTCCAAATAAATGATCATCCTTGGGTGGAATGGGTTCACTTGTTATATGATTTACACAGTGAATTAAGCTGGGCAGCGGTATCATTCCTTTTTTCATTCGTTCATTTCGTAATTTCGCCCATTCATCTCTATTTTTAAGACATCGAACGACACCATTTGAAGAAAATTCATGCCATGAGATTCCTTTATCTCTACACCATTTTCTAACAGATATATCCCGCCTGAAAGTCCACAAATTCCCTGTTTCTTCATGAGACCATAATATAAATAAGCCTAATTTTTCATAAAAATCTTGTAATACCGCTAAGACAGACCCTGTTCTTATAATTAATTTTGCACCGCAATGGCGCAAAGATTGATCAAGATCTTGCAAGCTATCGTGGATAAAATGCCAATGTCTACGCGAACTATCTGGTTGTTGCCACAATTCTGGTTCAATAATATACAAGGGTAGTATTTTGCCAGCTGCACAAGCTGCAAACAGAGGCTCATGATCTTCTATGCGCAAATCACGCTTAAACCATATAATATTCATTGGGAGTTTTAAGAGCTTTTTTTCCTCTATTCTGCCATTCATCATGACACCGCTTTCTCGTTAGATAAAACTTAAAAGTCACATTATTCTTAATCATTAGGGCTGTAGCGTTTTTCGCAACTTTGAGTGCCTTTCAGATAACTTTAAGCAGACATAATCAAGGCAATAATCACAATCTAATGTTTTATTTTGGCGATATTTGCAGACCATCCCAAGCAAAAAAGCTTGCTGCTTTGGCCAGATGTTAAACATCTTAAAACTTTTAGGATTTTATCAGCCGACTCGTCGAGTGTAAACAATTTTCCATATATATAGACTGGAAGCCAGGATCTGCACGTAGAATTATCATAAGGATTGAAAAAAGTCTGGATACGCTTTATTTTCTGGGGCT
>JAIEPD010000066.1 GCA_019749935.1 Alphaproteobacteria bacterium | reverse complement strand
TTTTTGCTAAAATTATAACTAAAACATCCCTCTACCCTTTGTAAATCCTCATTCTTAATCCCGAATCCGCGTTATTATAATGGTAAAAGTCCAGAGGATTACCCCCAGCAACAGACAACCTAATTAACTTCTACAAAATTAATTTATTATTTAAATTTTTTATGTTATTTTGAATAGATATTAAATCATTAGAAAATGTTAATAAAAAATGACCTTAATAAAGATCTTATTTACATTCTTAATTTTCATTCATTTTAATGCTTATGCTAGCGATGAAGAGTCAGAATTAGTAGCTGACCGCCCTACTTTTTCATTATCCATGCAGCTTGATACGTTGAGACTTGAACTTAGAGAAGCTGTCAAAGAAAATGAAATCCGAAAATTGAGAGATCTTTTGACCCGCTTTGAAGCTATTGAGGCGAATGACAGTGAATGGGAGTCTTGGGCTACTACAAATCATTGTCCTCGATGGTCTAATCGCCAATCATGGAAAAATGCTGTAAACAGCCATATTTTAGTTATGGAAAGCATTGAACCAGTTTATTGGAATCTAATTGCTAAAAAAATGAACGAGCAGCCCGGAAGATCTAAAGAAATTAATTGGATCGGCGCTTTTAGCACTGCAATCCATTCAATATTCGATAATCACCCAGTAACCTGCAAACGCACATCTATGTACTTGTTGGCTTTAATAGGTCATACATATCAATCTCCTATTGCTCAATTGATGACGGCAAATCATCTGAAAATTTTAGATGAAAATGGACAAGAATATACAAAAACCCTTAAAATTCTTCTCTTGAATTATTCTATTCAGTCAGCTTATTGGAAAATATTTTTGGATATATTACCAACAACCCCAATAAATGAAGAAGATCTTACGCAGAGTTTTATAAAGCTAGGAAAAGATCTAGATCCATCTTTGAAGTTTTCAGCAACTTATGAAGAAGATAAAGTAAATCAGGCTATTGAGTATTATCGAGAGGCAGGTAAAAAAGGGGATTATGAAGGATATCTAAGGGCTGCACTACTTCAAAAGAATTTAATACGTAAAAATGGAGCAGATAAAACAGTCATAAAGAAAATGTTAACCAATTTAAAGTTATCATTGATTTTAGGAAATCCTGACTCTTCAGAAGAATTTCACAAAAATATGTTAACAATCTGTCCAACAGATATGCAACCGAAGCTATTAGAAGAGTGGGAAGATTATGAAGTGAAGCTTACGAGTACGCGTCCAGAGCTTTATAAAGAGGTTAGAAAGCTGTTGACTAAAGGATCTAAAGAATGATCAATTTTTCTAAAATTATTTTTATTATCTTGCTTTCCGTCCAATTTGGATTTGCCTCTACTTCTCATCATTCCTTAAAAGCAAGTTCTGCAGCAGCATCGGCAAGTGATTCTACTCCCTTTCAAATGAAAGTTTTTGATGTGGGACAAGGAAATTGTGTTGCCATCAAATACAATGGTAAATCAATTTTAATTGACTGTGGAACCAAGAGCCTTACTTACACAGCACAATATAATAAAGCATCAGGAAAAGGTACGGCAGTCTCTCTTAAAAAAGATACACCAACAAAAGGAAAAGCAACCGCAAAAGCGGATTCAGCCGATGAATCTGATATAGATGAAACTGCACAAGAATTAGAAAAAGCAACCTTACACACTCCCAGCCCAAAAGCAAAACTCAGAGCAAAGGTTACCCCTGCTCGCGCAACAAAAGATTCCTCCTCTGAAGACTCAGAAGGCGAAGCTGATAAAAAAGTAAAAGAGGCATTAAGAGAAGCATACAAAAACAAAATTATAGAGGAAATTAGAGAATTTCTAGGTATGACAATTCAGGCAGTTATTATCACTCATCCTGATGAAGATCATTATAATTTGATACCCGAAGTTACCGCGGGAAAAACAGTTGAGAAAGTCATAATCAGTGGAAAAATAAGAGAGTATTCAGAAACTTCCAAACCAGCTTTACAAACTTTTAGAGATTGGATTGGCCATTATGCAGCAGAAAACAAAATTATCTTGGCTGAGGGATTTTACTTCTCAGAAAGCCCTGACCATCCAATTGAGCACGCTATAAGCTTTCATTCAAGTGCACATGGTGAACTTTTTCCTGAAATCAAAATCCTGGCTATGAATGCAACCACTAGAGGGGCAGTAGACTCAAATGCCGGTTCTATCGTTTTAAAAATAACCTATAACGGTAAATCAATTTTGTTGCCAGGTGATGCAACAAAGGTAACATGGGATGCAATAAAAGGTACAAATCCAGACAACCTAAAGTCTGACTATTTTCTAATCAGTCATCACGGTGCAATCACCCACGGCTCAACTACCTCTAACATCTTAAGCGAAATCAGTCCAAAAGCTGTCTTTATTAGCGTTGGTCGCTATAGAGGGACATATTTCCACCCTGACCGCTCTGTTATAGATATGATCTTAAAAACCTCTGGTTTAGGAGAGGACGAAGATTTTAGAACTTTCGTAACGTATTTTTCTGATAAAAAACATAGGAGACAGGAAACAAGTTCCTTGATTTTTACAACCCTTAATAATGGTACCATTACTATCGATTTAGATAACAGTGAAGCCCACACTGCACGAGCGAAACCGCCGACACAATATCATTTTGAAGACAAGTTATTTATTGCAGATAAAAACTTTGCATTTAGAGAGCAAAGTGTTTCAGATCCTGGTAATCCAGCACGCCTATTCTCAACTCTTGCTAAAGAGCATTTAGGGGTCGATAAAGTATGCTTTTTTAGAATTCCAGAAGGGAAAAAAGCTGGAAGGGCGATATTAGTGCTAGATACGATGAAAACAGCCTCATCAGCGAGTGAAACTTGTGAACACGCATTTCTTATCAAACAAAAAACATCTACTGATGAAGAAATAATCGTTTATCTAATCCCAGAAAGCTCAAAAGCCCCTGGGGAAACTGACGATAGAAAAGCAGCCAGTGAAGCTGTGAGTGATGATGAAGCTACCAGCGGAAAAGGCAAAAAAGCAGCTGCTGACTCAGAGAATGATGATAAAGCCAGTACCGGAGGAAGAAAAAAATTAGCTGCTAAAAAAAAATAGGCATCTCTTAGAATGACAGAAGATGGACTGATATGACTATAGATTATCGTCAGGTTATGAGGAACGATAGCTTTTAAGAAATCCTTATCAAAAAACGATTTAGTTCTTTTACCGTGGAATAAACTCTGGGCTTTTGCTAGTGATATAGTTATTAAATAAACTCGCTCCTTCAGCTGTTACCAGCCTCCATGCAATCGGATTGAGAGAATCCAAAAAACCAACAAAAAGCTTAAAAGGTGTTAAAGATGGGATGTGGTAATCAACAGGATAAGCGATCACATTCCACCCAGCCCCCCTAAAAAGCCCCACTGATCTTGGTATATGAAAAGCTGAAGTTACTAACACCCATTTGTCATCAGGTTTTGGCTTAACAAGTTTATAGCTGTTATAGGCATTACCAATTGTATTAGTCGATTCATTTTCCCAAGTAACACGATTGGACTCTATACCCATTTCATCAAATAACTTTTTAGTCAGCTCCACCTCAACAGATGTACCCGTAAAAAGGATAGGTAGATTTGGATAACGCCGAGCAAGCGATATAAATTCAATCACTCTTCCACCTGCTAAATTATAAATTGGCCGACCACCCACTTGGCTTTCAAGCAGAGAGAACGAGCCACCCAATAAAATCAATCCTTTGGCATCACTGGGTATTGCTTGGATTTGCGGGAACCTGTGCTCTAAATGATAAAGCATGGTTCTGGAAAATGGAGAAAAGTAAATAACAGAAAAAGCAATAAAGTTAAATAAAAGAATACGGTGCAATTTCCTGGTAGGTTTTCTGAAATGCATTACGCAACCAAAAACCATAATAGCAGCACATATCAAATCAAAATGAATAATGATACCGAAAAAAAACCTAAGAACTTGCATATTTTATCTCCAATACACATGAAGATGCGTGATTTTTGCACTATATTTACTTTTTCCGAGCGTTACAAGAATGGCTTTTGATTTTGCGCTAGCGGTAAAATGCAAAATCCATAGGTATCAACTTAATTAATGATTTCTACACCCAACACATGTGCTATATGATTAGCCCTTTTTACAGGATCTTTCAGGGTTTCTCTATCCGTCTCGCTATGAACATACTGAAATCCGGTATGTCCCTCAGTATTCGTAGCATCGATATCAGCCCCTCTCACAGCTAAAAGAACAGCAGTGTTAAAATGCCCGTACAAACAGGCCTTAGTGAACGCTCACACGGGGCAAGCCCCGTGGCATCACAGTCGACCTAAAGGTCGAGTACAAGCTGCGCTTGCCCC
>JAIEPD010000055.1 GCA_019749935.1 Alphaproteobacteria bacterium | reverse complement strand
AGCTTGAGGTTGAGCAGCTTGAGGTTGAGCAGCTTGAGGTTGAGCAGCTTGAGGTTGAGCAGCTTGAGGTTGAGCAGCTTGAGGTTGAGCAGGTGAGTTTTGGACAGGTTTTACTTCCTTTGTTGCAGTTTCAGGTTTTGCTGCATCCGGTTTGTTGGCATCCTTTAATGGCTCTTGATACTGAGTTGTCTTTGGTTCAATAGGCGAACTTTGAGAGGGTTTTGTTTCTTTTGTCGCTGGTTGGGTTTGCGTAGGGCCAAGAGCTCCTGCATCTTTCACAGGCTCAGGCTGAGCATTTACCGGACTCATAGATGATGTTTGAGAATATTGATCTGTTTTTGCAGGGAACTGTGTTTGAGTCTGACCTAGCGCTTCATCTCCTTTTAACGGTGAAGAAAACGGTGAAAGTTCTGAGGTCGGAGTTGAAGCTTGAGAGAGAGGCGATGTTGTCGCATTTTCAGCTAAGCTGCACGTCGCCCAGAGTAGAATAGAAAATAAAATAACTCTTTTATACATAGCCTAGAACCAATTTTTTATTATTTGAAAAATTTTATAGCGCATCAAATCATTCCATGTAGCAAATAACATAGTCCCAACAACAACCAGAAATCCAGTTAAAAAAATGTATTCTTGTACCTTTTGTCCAAGAGGTTTGCCTCTTACCCATTCAATCGCACATAAAAGGATATGCCCTCCATCAAGAACAGGAATAGGTAAAAGATTGATAAGGCCCAAGTTAATCGACAAAATAGCCATAAAAAATATAATAGTTGGCAGGCCGTTCTTTGTGCTTTGTGCGGCCATGTCCCCTATAGATAAGATCCCGCCAATTTCTCCGGAACCTTTTTGAGCGGTAATCATTCCACCTATGCCTTTAAGGGTATCAATAGACATTTTCCAACAAAAAGCACCAGCATAGCCGATCGCCGCTATAGGATTTTGCTTGACATACAAAGGTTCGCCTGGAGCAACGCCTAATTTGCTTACAGGTTCTCTTTCCCCTGTTGCTGTATTGGTTTTATAAAGCGCAAAACTTTTATGAAGAATTTCCCCATTTCGACTGATCTCGATTTGTACGTCTTTTCCAATATTTTCTTTGATCAAAGCCCGCAGTTGATCAAAATCCTCAACATTTTTTTCGTTAATTTTTAAAATTTTATCCCCAGCGGCAATGCCAGCTTGATGTGCAAGCATTTCAGGCTCTACTTTTCCAACTGTGGTCGGCAAAACTGGCATTCCTTTGATGCCGATTAAGGCGGTTAAAAGAACAATTGCTAAAATATAGTTGGCAGCAGGGCCTGCAATAGAAACAGCAATGCGCTGTAGTGGTGTTTTGCTGTGAAGAGTTTGTTGTTTTTCTTCTTCAGTAAAATTTTCAATCGATTCATCGGCACGAGCACTGCTGGCATCGGCATCACCGAGCATCTTTACGTACCCACCTAAAGGAATAAGGCTAAAACGCCACCGAGTTTCATGAGAATCAGTCCATCCAAATAACTCAGGCCCAAAGCCAATAGAGAATGTTGTGACCTTTACTTTATTTCGTCGTGCAATTAGAAAATGTCCTAATTCATGAATAAAAACCAAAACCGTCAAAACAGCAACAAACGGGACGAAATAGTCAATAACCCAATTCACTAACGATGCTCCAACTTTTATACTCGAAGATATGATAAATGAACGTTAGCATCTTCTTAAAAGAAACACCATATAGAAGGGAATAATTTTCAGAATTTACACACTAAAACATAGAAAATAAGTCGAAATGAATAATCCAATTTATCAAGAACCTCAGATTCTATAAAAGATATTCTACCTTCGGCATTAATTCATATCATCTTCTTTAGTGAGTGGATTTGTATAAAATATCCCAAGTGCAGTAAGTCCTGCAATGAACATTAACCAAAAAGCGGGAGCCAGACGAGTCCCCATGAAGTCTGTCAAAAACGAGGCAATCAAAGGAGTTGTTCCCCCTAAAAGAGCGTGACCAACTGTGATGCTTAAGGCAAGCCCTGTGTAGCGGCAGCGGATTGGAAACAAACGACCAATATAGGGAAATGTAGATCCGTTAATGACGCAACCAAAAGAAGCTAAGATGAAAATATAGAGATAAATATTAAGTGTTGAGATATGTTCAGGTAAGACTAAAGCAAACGATGGAATAGCAATGATCATAATAATCATGGCTCCCCAAATCGTTTGCTTTTTCAAGCCAATTCTGTCTGCCATTTTTCCGCAAACAATTACAAAAATGGCATCTAAAAACATGGCAAACATATTTAAAAACATGCTTTCAGATTGACTAAACCCTATTTCTTTGAATAATCGGTTGCCAAAAATCGTTGCAAGATACAAAGGCATAATTGTAAGGCCGGTCGCCAGACAAGAAACACCTAAAATAAATTTGTGCTTTAAAAGAACTTCTCTCCACGGAGATGCGAGCACAGATTCGCTGACGTTTTCCTTAATAAAATCTTCGGTTTCTGAAACTTTTTTTCTAAATAAATAGACGCAGAATGCCGAGGTTCCTCCAAGCAAAAATGGAACCCTCCAGCCCCAGGAAGGTATAAAATCCATAGTCATCAAGGCGCCAAATCCAGTCGCTAAAATAGCGCCAGAAATACCAGAAGAGATTAAATAGCCTGTGTTTGTGCCAAGATTATTTTTCTGCTGTCCTTCCAGTAAATATATATTAACGCCCGCAAACTCACCCCCCATAAAGAGTCCTTGGACCAAGCGGCAGAGTATTAAAAGAAGAGGAGCCATAATGCCGATTGTATCATAGGAGGGCAACAATCCGATACCAATCGTTGGGATCCCAACGAAACCCATTGAATAAAGAAGAGGCCTTCTTCTTCCTGTTTTGTCTCCTACACCCCCAAAGATGATAGCGCCAACAGGGCGCGCCAAAAAGCCTGCAGCAAATGCTCCATAAGATCCTAGGATTTGTACCGCATGTGATGTAGAAGGAAAGAAAAGTGGGGCCAGGATAACAGCAAAAAAACCATAAAGGGTGTTGTCAAAGCATTCTATGACATGACCAGCCATAAGTGCCCAAGAGGAACCAGGAGAGCGAGAATTATTTTTTCGAAATGGATTCATGATATTCTTTTTTACAAGACAAAGTTTGATAAGTTTCCCTTCTGAGCTCTAAAGGTCGGGATACGAGAGAAAAAGAGAGCTGAGTGTGTAAATGTGACATTATTTTTATAAATTATTATTCCGAATCTTAAATAATTTAGAGAAAACAGTCTCTCTATTTCTTATTGATTCCTGAAAAATCAACGAATGCAATATATATATTCACAAATATACGCAGTGTGCAAGTTTTTATTATGAAACCAGATTGCAGCAAAGCTAAATGCTCTTTGCCGCATATTTCAACACTCCGTTAAGATGCTAAAATTAAGATTTGTTTTTAACGATTTACCTTCCACATTAGAAATCATCTGCATACCAATTAAGCTATTAGTAATAAAGGCTGCTTCAGCGTTTTCTAAATCTTTTATGGTTAAGGATTGAATTTTAATGTTCTTATTATGTTGCAGTATTTTCGCGCGCATAATACCTGGTATGGTGCCATCTGTTATGGGTGGGGTTGTTATTATCCCGTGTTGGATTAAAAATAAATTTCCTGCCGTGCTACAAACAAGATTTCCGGATGCATTGAACATCAAGGCATCCTCAAACTCTCTTTTTAAAGCTTCCAATTTTGCTAAGATCGAAGCTTGGTAACCTAAATGTTTGATCTGGCATAATGGATATGTTTTCTCGCGTTTAATCGAAGAAATCATAACTTTTAAAGGCGAGGTAGGTTTTTTATAAGGTGTAGCGGTGATAAGCGTTGTGGGAGAGGGTGTTTCGGGTGGGCTGATTCCTCGCCCCCCTATTCCTCGTGTGATTGTAATGCGAACGGCAGCCAATTCTTTTGTTAAGTAATTGCTTTCAAGCAGTTTTAAGATTTGATTTTGAAGGCCAGTTGAAGGTTCGGGTAGTGAAAAGGTCTTAGTGGCTTGTTTTAGTCGTTTTAAGTGGGCCTCAAAACATTCAAGATGTCCTTCCTTGGCTAAAAGGGTTGTAAAAACACCATCACCTAATAAAAAACCCCTATCAAAGGGTGATATTGTTGCTGCTTCATTTGATAGGACTTCTCCATTTAAAAGCACATACATTAACGATAATCACCATTTAAAAAATTCCTTAAGATATCATAACCGCAATGCGTTAAAATTGCTTCAGGATGAAA
>JAIEPD010000072.1 GCA_019749935.1 Alphaproteobacteria bacterium | reverse complement strand
CTTATTTGACAACGGCCAAAGTGCACGGACAAATGGTTCTAAAAGCTATGGCTTTTAATCTTTTAAAGGGTTTAAACCAAGCTATTTTAAGATGTTAAACACCACCATTCCGTCTTTTGGTAGAAAATAGGGGGAAAGTAAAAGAGAAAAAACAAAAAATTGAAAAAATAATCAGAAAATAAGAGCAGATTATGTCCTGCTGCAGACTCATTTACCTCTCATCACTCAAAATCACCTTTTATGCAATGGTCTCCAGTGTCTGAAGAACCATTTGGCAGTGCGTAACACCCAACCAACTCTTCTAGAATGGGGTGAAATTTTATACCTTTAGTTTTAGCCCATGCTAAAAATTCAATAGGAATTACAGATTTTTTCTTCACATTTTGAAAATCTTGTTCGATGCATTTAAGTTTGCCAGCGCTTATAGAAGCCATAACTAACTTGTGATTATTTTCATAAAGCTCTAAGTTCGGAAAAAGATATGTAGAGGAGTGCGGTAATAGTTTCATTCTTTGTATGAGTTCGGGGCTCCCCATTAGTTTTCCTTCATCTATATTGAAAGACTCACATTCTGGATGCATGTGGATGACTAAGGAACAAGCTTGCCTCAAAAAACATATGCAGAATGTTTTTTTCTTGCATGAAGGCTAGTTATTCTTGACTGCCCCATCAGTGTCCCATGGAGGAAAATTTCAAACTTCAAAAAATGCTCATAACTGGCGGAGGGGGTGGGATTCGAACCCACGGTACGTTTGCACGCACAACGGTTTTCGAGACCGCCCCAATCGGCCACTCTGGCACCCCTCCGGATCGTTTTTTGATTAAGTCACATTTTCTTTCAAAAGAAAATAAAAATGTAAAAACCTGCCCCTACAAAAATCTATCCAAAGAATTGATCTTTAAATAGATAAGATAAAGGACAGGTTGCACATACTCAATTTCTGAGCAAATATTCGTTAGCCTTTGAATGCCTTACGTTTAGGAGCGGTTGATTTTCCGGCAGATTTACCAACAGCCTTAAAAGGCCTTTTACCGTCTTTTTTCTCGCCAAAAGGTTTGCGTGGTCCTTCGCTTTTTGGCTTTGCGCTAAAACGAGCCTCAGAACGTTCACCTCTTGGTTTATCACCGAACCTTGACTCAGATCTTTCACCCCTTGGTTTGTCGCTGAATCTTGATTCGCCGCCTTCGCTTCTTGATTTTGGAGCAAACCTTGATTCAGATCTTTCGCTCCTTGGCTTATGACCAAAACGTGACTCAGAACGCTCACCCCTTGGTTTATCGCCAAAACGTGAACTAGAGGAGCCTGATCTTTGCTTAAAAGGTGCCTTTTTAGCGTCAGAAGTATTTTTCACAAAAGGCATCGTCTCTGGAAGACCAAAATCTGTATTGTTCGCCACCATCAAGCGCTTTTTTGTCAATCTTTCGATACTATTCAAGAAAGCTCTTTCTTCGCGGTCACAAAATGAAATCGCAACACCATCAGCACCAGCACGGCCTGTTCGTCCAATACGGTGAACATAGTTTTCTGGAACATGCGGCAAATCATAATTGATAACGTGGGTGATTCCATCAACGTCAATTCCACGCGCAGCCACATCTGTTGCAACAAGCACGTCAAACTTGCCGCGCTTAAAGTTTTCTAAAATACGGCGACGGACGGCTTGTTTTTTATCGCCATGGATCGCTTCGGATTCTATGTTCTGATCCAATAAATGCTCAACGATCCTGTCAGCACCATGCTTTGTGCGGCTGAAAACAATTGCACGTTTTGTAGATGCGTCTTGGATAATAGCATTAAGCGCGCGAGATTTGTTGTTACGATCAATAAACAGAACCTGCTGTGTAATTTTCTCAGATGAAGAAGATTGCGGTGAAATGCGCAGTTGCTCTGGGTTTCTAAGGATCTTATCCGCGAGTTTTGCAATTGCATTCGGCATTGTTGCCGAGAAAAGAACGGTTTGCCTTTCTTCAGGAAGCTCGGCCACAATTTTCTGAACCTCTTTTAAAAAGCCCATGTCAAACATTTGGTCCGCTTCGTCAATGACGAATGTTTCCACATGCTTTAAGGAAATAATTCCTTGCTTAATCAAATCAAGTAGACGCCCAGGCGTTGCAACCAAAATATCAACGCCTCTGTAAAGGGATTGGATCTGCGTGCGATAAGAAACACCACCAAAAATTACAGCCTGGGAAAGCCCCAAAGACCTGCCATAGTTTCTAAAACTATCGCCAATCTGGGAGGCTAATTCACGCGTTGGTGATAAAACGAGCGCTCTGGTTATCCGTCGTCCACGCGACGATGATTCTTGTCCATCCTGAGAGGATAATCTTTGTAAAATAGGCAATGCAAAAGCCGCAGTCTTGCCGGTTCCTGTTTGCGCACACGCAAGTAAATCCTTACCCGCCAAAAGATGAGGAATGGCCTCAGCTTGGACTGGCGTTGGTATATTGTATTCTTGTTCTTGTAAATTTTTTAAAATAGGCGAAATGAGATTAAGTGCATTAAAATCGGTCAACGGATTGTTCCTTTATGTAACGAGTGATGTATTAAATTAAGTATGGCAATGACAAAACCAGTACTTGTAACACACCGCTTGTCACTGAAACCTTCCTTTTTGGGATTCCAGCGCTAAGGGGGTCACCCTGCCTTGAATCTTTTTAAGGTATTTATAAGGTCAAAATATTTATATAAATACGACCTCTAGATAATATGTACTATCTTAGAGGAAGAATTACCAGTATTAATTTGAAAAATATTTTGATTGAAAAGGATTTTGAGTTTACCAAACCAGTACCAGATCAGATCCACACGAAAATTATTTTATCCACAAGAAAATACATTTTTTCTTAATTTCTTCATTGCGACTTACGAAAACATTTGCTCTAATAAATTTTAGATAAAATTTATTAGATAAAGATGCTTTATTTTATGGTATCGTTTGTCTGTAAGTGTCCATGTTTTCAAAAAAAGGTAGGAAAAATGAAAAAAGTTCTATTAACAGCAGCTCTTTTGTTAGCTTCATCCACAGTAACCGTTATGGCAGCATCAATGGCTCCAGAAGCCGCAAAAACTGTTGATAAAGCAGCAGCACCAACAGTAACTGCAGCACCAGCGATGGCAGCGGCTCCTCGCGCACATCATCATAAATTTAGCCATATGTCAAAAGATGACGTTGTTGCTCATTTAAAGGAAAAGGCTGGAAAAGTATCCAAAGATGGGGCTTCCTTAACTGGTGTAGACAAAGAGCTCTTTGATGCGGCGATGACTCGTTTTAATGCCTGGATTAGTACAATTGAAAAGTTTGCAGATAAAGACACCAACCCTACTCTCTCTGCTAAACGTGCAAAACACGAGCTAAGGGTTGCTAACGTCATTGCTCATCATAAAAATGGATACCCTACTGAGAGTATTGCAAAATGGAAAGCCAAATTTGATGAGATGAAAGCGGGCGTTTCAAAACTGACAGGGGATACAAAAGCAGTAGCAGATACTTCGGTTTCTAACATTGAAAATGCATTTGCAGCTGTAGAAAAAGCAAAAGAAACAACTTTGCTCTCTTCACAAATTAACGCTCTGAAATATGAAATTGAGGCATTAAAAGGCGTTCTTCATCATGCTGAACACCATGCGCACAAAGCAGCGATGGTAGCGCCAGCAGGAGGAGCAATGCCTCATGATGCTGCAAAAGATGCGAAACCAGCTGATGTTAAAACAGCTGAAGGAGCTAAGGCAGCCGCGTAAACTTAGCGAATCATAGCTTATTTAAAACCCTATAAGTCTTCCTTGTAGGGTTTTTTATTATAAAATTACTGAAGATCATCTTAACGAATTCTTAAGATCTATTGATTAAACTGCAAAGAATATTGTTTAAATTCTTCTTTGGAGTTATTTATGAAGCGTATTTTAAAAAAAATTACAGGGTATCTTGTTTTTTCTGCGCTTCTGATTATTTGCCTTACGCTTTATATCGCCTACATAAAACATGAACCTGCTTTGACAGCCATCAAAGAAGATGCAAAGAACTTCCTCTCATTTAGTAAACAGACAGATCTTCTAAAGGAAACCGAAGAATCAAAAGCCATAGATAGAGCCATTGCCGTGGACAGTGGGCTGATTATTGACCCAGCTGCACCTACTAAAACTGAACCCAGTGAACGCTCACACGGGGCAAGCCCCGTGGCATCACAGTCGACCTAAAGGTCGAGTACAAGCTGCGCTTGCCCCG
>JAIEPD010000012.1 GCA_019749935.1 Alphaproteobacteria bacterium | reverse complement strand
AGCTGCTTTTTTCTGATTGGCTTCTTCTTTCTTCTTCGCATCAGCAGCTTTTTTCTCCTGAGCCGCTTTCTCTTTAGTTGCTTTGGCATCAGCTGCTTTCTTATCTTTAGCTGCTTTGTCAGCTGCTTTTTTCTGATTGGCTTCTTCTTTCTTCTTCGCATCAGCAGCTTTTTTCTCCTGAGCCGCTTTCTCTTTAGCTGCTTTATCCTCAGCAGCTTTTTTAGCTTTAGCTGCTTTATCTTCAGCAGCTTTTTTAGCTTTAGCATCTTTAGCTGCTTTGGCATCTGCTGCTTTTTTATCCTTAGCTGCTTTGTCGGCAGCAGCTTTTTTAGCTTTAGCCTCTTTCTCTGCTGCTTTTTTATCAACTGGCTTCGCTGCTGGAACAGAGCCTGCAACTGCAGTTATAGCATATGCAGGAATATGAGAAAAAACCATAAAGCTCATTACAAAAGCTATACAGGCTTTTACAAAGATAAAGTTTGAACGCATTATTTTATCCTTTAATTAAAACTTACTTTTATCTCTTTCCATTAAAGCCAATTTTCCTTAAAAAATGATTAACAAATGTAAATTAATTAAAAACTCCACGATCTCTTTTACACCATGTGCTTTTTTGTTTTTTTTCAAAGTAAAATTCGTTAGGGTGTTTTATGTTTTCTTAAAATTTAAAGACGAGTATGGGATTTAACTGTGGAATTGTGGGTCTACCAAATGTTGGCAAATCCACCCTTTTTAATGCTTTAACAGCAACAGCAGCTGCTGAAGCCGCAAATTATCCGTTTTGCACAATTGAACCAAATACAGGGCGCGTCAGCGTTCCTGACGAACGGTTGGATAAAATTGCAGCTATTGCAAATTCTGCTAAAATTATTGCCACCCAACTTGAATTTGTTGATATTGCAGGTCTTGTCAGAGGGGCCAGCAAAGGTGAAGGTCTTGGAAACCAATTCCTTGGTCATATTCGTTCAACCGATGCCATTATTCATGTCTTACGCTGCTTTGAAGACGATGACATTACGCATGTGGAAGGAACTGTTGACCCGCTTCGTGATTTGACAACCATTGAAACAGAATTGCTATTGGCTGATATGGAAAGCCTGGAACGACGCGTTACAGCGATGGAAAAGAAAGCCAAAAGTAATGACGCAGAAGCAAAAGCATTACTTCCAATAGCTGGAAAAGTCTTAAAAGCTCTTCAAGAAGGAAAACCTGCGAAATCTGCCCCGATTACAAAAGATGAGATAACTTTATATAATCAGCTTCAGCTGATCAGCAGTAAGCCCATTTTATACGTTTGCAACGTAGCAGAAAACGAAGCTGCCACAGGAAATAGCCATACTGCCAAAGTTATTGATTATGCAAAATCACAAGGAGCAGCGGCCGTTGTTATTTCTGCAGCAATCGAGGCAGAAGTTGCAAGCTTAGAGTCCTTTCAAGATCAGCAAGATTACCTTGAAACCCTGGGCCTTAAAGAAACAGGTTTAAAACAAATTATCCGTGAAGGTTACAAACTTTTAGACCTTTTGACATTTTTTACAGTAGGTCCCAAGGAAGCCAGAGCTTGGACAGTATACCAAGGCGCAAAAGCACCTCAGGCTGCTGGAGTCATTCACTCTGACTTTGAACGTGGGTTTATCTGCGCTGAAACCGTTTCTTACGATGATTATGTTGCGTGTAATGGTGAAGCTGGAGCCAAAGTCGCTGGAAAACTAAGACAAGAAGGCAGGGATTATCCTGTAAAAGACGGTGATATTTTCCATTTCCGTTTTAATGTGTAACCAATAGTAAAACTTTATTGCATCAAAGGTGACAAAAGAGCCACAGAGCTCCTCAATTACCAAAGGAAGCTCTATACCATTCTTTACAAAAGCTAAAGAAATTGCTAATAATGTTAAACGTTTTGTAATACTAATTGATAAATATTTGGAAGTTTAATGTCAAAGGAAGATCTCATCGAGTTTAGTGGAGTAGTTATGGAATTACTGCCAAATGCTACTTTTCGAGTCAAACTAGAGAATGATCATATTATCCTCGCCCATACATCTGGAAGAATGAGGAAAAATAGAATCCGCGTGTTAGCGGGTGATCGTGTTACTGTTGAAATGACCCCTTATGACCTTACAAAGGGTCGTATAACTTTCCGTCAAAAGTAAGAATATATCTTCACGGAACGCATGAAGACAAATTCAAAGTTGTTCGATTCTCTAATTATTAATAAAGGTTCTTCATTTCTAAAGATTGCTACTCTTAGAAATGGAGAGGTTTGGCAATTTTTTTACCAATCTCTCTCAACACGAGGGGCATTGCTGGACGATATCTATTTAGGCAAAGTCACAAGAGTGACACCACAGTTTATATGGGTTGATATTGGCGAAACAAATCCTGGAGTTATAAAAAGAAAATTTAAGGAAAAACCCTTAATTGAAGGGCAGAAAATTTTTGTACAAATCAGTAAGGAAGAAATCAACGATGATGCCTCTCATAAAGGCCCTCGGTTAACTCGGAATATTCATATTACTGGAAAATTTTGCAGTTATCATCCACTTGATAAAAACATATTTTTCTCTAAAAATCTTTCAACGATTACCAAACAAGAACTTTTAGCGCTCTTTAATGGAATCACAAACTTTACCTTTAGAACCGCTTGCGACACGTTAGAAGATGTATCGTTATTGCAAAAAGAAATGGATCAGCTTAAAGAGAATTGGGATTTTATTTCTCAAAGCTACTCGTCAGAAATTGGTTTATTGCAAAAAGCACCCACTATTTTAGAGCGTCTATTAAGGGATACCGGATCAAACGTGAACATCGTCTTTGATGATGTAGGCATTCTAGCGGCGTCAAAAAAATACATAATAAACATAAGCCCCAATATTTCCTGCAATTTACGTTTAGCCTCTCTTAAGGAACAGCCTTTATTTGAATATCTTGGGATTCAAGAGGATTGGGAGATGTTAACCGATCCCCTTGTGCCAATTACAACTGGAGGCAACCTTTACATTGAAGAAACAGCGTGCGCGACAACAATTGACGTTAATGCAGGTGAAAAATCACCTGAAACAATTAACTTTGAAGCTATTATACCCATTATTCAACAAATTCGTCTTAGGCAGTTAAGTGGTAATATACTTATAGATTTTGTAAGGATGCCCCTCACTTTACGAAAAAAGCTTTTAATTGATTTTGAGAATCATTTAAAAAACGAGAATACTCAAGGCGTCAAAGTTTTAGGGTGGTCTCATTTAGGATTTTTAGAGCTTCAAGCCTCACGGCATCAGGATTCACTAACAAAGCAGTTAAAGCACCACATCTGAATTTCTCCTTCGCATTATCTTGTAAAATGTCTTGCATTTTAAATAACCTTTTGGATATAGATCTTATATTAAATTCTGTGAAAGCTCTAAGTCATGAAAAAAAATTTTAAAGGTATCTTGTTTTCTTTTTGTTTTTTAATAACAAGCCTACTTGCCTGTCCGGAAATGCATGGATCTTTTAAGATCTCTGATCAATCCATTGTGTTTTTAAAAGGAGCAGAAGTTGGAGCTGGCTATTTAACAATTTCTCAAACAACTGAAACACCTGATAAGTTGATTGCTGTAAAAATGAAAACTGAGACTGAAGAATCAAAAGGATTTATGTCTCGTCTTATGGGACTTTTCTCAAATCCTAACCAAAAAGGCCCTCATGTTGAGCTTCACGATCATGTCCCTACAACAGAAGACCCAAATGTCTTGACCATGAAACGAATAAAGGACGGTATTGTTGTTCCTGGCGCTGTAAAAGATAGCAATGGAAAATTAAAAGAAGGTGCTCCCGTGAAGTTTGAGAAAAACGGAAAACACCTTATGCTTTATAATTTTCCAGAGTCTATACGAAATGGTGATAAACTTGAATTAGTCCTGACCTTTGAAAAAGCTGGAGATATAGCCGTAACATTGCCCATCGCCTCTGCCTTATCCACTAATGAAAAACCTTGCCCACATCATCATTAGGATTGACGTCAGGCAAGATTCCATTATAAAAAGGGAGGTATCCTTTTATGGCGGGTGTAGCTCAGTTGGTTAGAGCGCCAGATTGTGGCTCTGGAGGCCGCCGGTTCAAGACC
>JAIEPD010000064.1 GCA_019749935.1 Alphaproteobacteria bacterium | reverse complement strand
GGTATCCTTTTATGGCGGGTGTAGCTCAGTTGGTTAGAGCGCCAGATTGTGGCTCTGGAGGCCGCCGGTTCAAGACCGGTCACTCGCCCCATTTTTAAAAAAGTGATAATTGTTGAGAATTTTTCTGGACTCTCATCAAAAAATTGGGTAAATATAATTTACTAAGATGCCGGTTTAGCTCAGTTGGTAGAGCAACTGATTTGTAATCAGTAGGTCGAGAGTTCGAGTCCCTCAACCGGCACCAGGTAAATCAAGGGCTTGTGATTAACTCCAAAAGACACACAACTTTAAAAGTCACCAATAAGTCACCATCAACAAAAAAAAGCACCATAATTTTTCTATAGCATCGTGTGAATAATAATTAGGTAGGTTTCTTGATGAAACCATTTTTCGTCATTTTTATTCCTAATGAAATTGCCTCCATACTGAAAATCAAAAGGCTAAGAGGAATGACTTAAAAATGAATAAGATTATTTTAACGGTTCTTTTCTCGGTTTTTTAGCCATTTCCTTAGTTACTGCTATGGGTATATGCGTTATAAATTTAGGGTCTGTCGTAGATAACGAAAGTTATTTAGGATGGTTAGATGATAAAAAGATGTCGATTAAGCAAAAAGATACAAGATCAGTTGCTTGAATATTTTATCTTGCAGGTAACAGCCGGCTCAGCAGGCGATATGTTATCTATTCAGGCAAATAGTGGGGTTTTATTTTACCATAAGCTTCGTTTAATCATTTGTGAGGTTCTTGAAAAAGAAGCAGATAGTATTTTCTGGGGAGAGATTGAAGCAGATGAAAGTTATTTTGGAGGGATACGAAAAGGTAAGAGAGGTCGAGGAGCAGCAGGAAAGGTTCCTGTGTTTGGTGTTTTGAAAAGAGGTGGCAAGGTTTATACACAAGCCCTTACCGACACGAAATCAGATACTTTAATGCCAATTATTGAAAAGAAGATAAAGCCTGATAGTATTGTTTATACAGACTGTTATGGGTCTTATAATGCTTTGGATATTTCGGAGTTTAAGCATTATCGTATTAATCATTCAGAGCTTTTTGCAAACAAACATAATCACATAAATGGAATTGAGAATTTTTGGAATCAAGCAAAGTGGGTCTTACGTAAGTACAATGGTATTCCTAAAAAACACTTTCCCTTGTTTTTGAAAGAATGTGAGTTTAGATTCAACTATGGAAGCCCAAAGGAACAATTAACAACCTTGAAAAGGTGGATAAAAATCAATAAAAAATAACTGAAAAAATAGCTCTTTTTTGGGGGCCCTATAAACTCAGTTATTTAAACGCTTTCTAAGTATTTATTTTAAAGTTATCGACGACAGCCCCTTTTTTAACTTATTAAAATCAGAATCTGTACCTGTCTTATAAGTTCCCTTACCATACTTAGCATCACATAATCGTTTTGCAAACTCTTTACCATTTTCTCCAACATAAGGACGCTCCCCTCTAGCCCAGCTTGGAGTGTCTTTCGCCCCTTCTTTGCCAGTAAGACCTTGTATGCGTACTTTGTATTCTCTCTCCAAGACACTTGTATCAGGTCCTTCGTAAGCATCAAAGCCTTCTGCATGTCCTCTGGTTAAATCTTCAGGCACTGCATCATATCCTGGTGTTTTTGGTAAAGGATCAGCTACAGGTGTTGCAAGAACCATAGGCTTGCCTTCTTCTGTTGTCAAACCTCCATCTGCCCATTGGGCATCCTCAGGTGCTGCATCCATTTTAGCATTTATGATATCTTCTGTTTGTTTTTTAGCTAAAAGACCGCCTACACCAGTGCCAACAGCTAATAACCCAGCTAAAGCTTTTTTAGCACCGTGAAGCATCAAAGACGTCGCATTATTCTCAACCGCATTTGCCGCTGTTGCGATACAAATACCAACATTTTGACCTGCTAGCATTGTTGCCATAGCGCTACTTAATCTGGATATGTGAAGGGTGGTTTGGATTTCTTCATAGATCAAGCTGTTGATGGATTCTGGGGTTAAAGGGATCCCTTCTGCTTTTGCTCTTTCCAGGACACGCCCAGCAACTACATCGGAATCCTCTCGGACAATATCCGTAACTGTTTCAGCTGTAACTGCACCAATGGCGCCTGCTATGGCTCCTTTCTCTATATCTGTTGATAAAGCAGCCCCCATCATAGCACCTAAACCTGCATGAAGAACTTTGTGGGTGACAGCATCAATCATTTCCTTGCCATATAGAATTCCTATTTGTCCTGCTAAGACTCCTCCTGCTGTGCCGACTGCTACTCCTTTTAGTCCATCAGCAAGAGGATTATCGAAGGTTTCCCCCATAGCCGTATTAACAGCCAACCCTACACCGGTCTTAAGAACTTCTCTTTGTAAATGGTCAGTAACACTTCCTGCCACACCTGGTGTTGTTGAAATGCCCATTACATCACCTAAGCCTTTAGTAAGGCCAGCTGTTGCCATTGAGGTTGCAAGGGTTCGAAAGCCTCCACAAGGCCTTTTGAGTCTCCTTGTTTTATGTTTGTTAAATTTCCATCAAGGGTAAGATTATGTCCTTTAAGCTCTCCCCAATTCACACCTGTTACATGTATAAGGCCTGATCCTTGAAAAATTCCATAATTGGTAAAATCATGAAATCTTAAGCTCTCAAAAACTTTTCCTTCAAAACTTCCATGATTTAAAACCCTTCGAAAAACACCCGCTATTTTTTCCCCGAAAAAAGTACCTTCATTCAGAACATCTTGATCGCCAAACATAACGGTGCCATTGAAAATCATACCTGAAGTCAACAGCTCTTCAACGGATCCCTCTACCTTTTTCTTCTGAACAATGGCTTTGTTATGAATTTTACCAGGCCCAGAAAAAACTGTATTTCCGTGTACAGCCATTAATGCATTGTCAGCGTTAAGCAATTCGTGATCTAGTTTTATTTCAGCATCTCCTTCTGTATACATGCGTCCTGTATTATTCAAAACTTGAAAAGAGACTGATAATCCTTCCTCTGCAAGGAGTTGTCCTTTGTTGGTAATTTGAGGTGCTGTTACAGACAAATAGTCTTGATTTATAAGGAGCCCTCTATTTTGTAACTCGCCTGCATGGACGTTAAGGGCCCTTGTTTTTAAGCTTGCATTTTCAGCTATAATGAATCTTCCACCCTCATCTACAAAAGTATCTAACTCTAAAATCGTTCCAAAAGCTCCAATGCATCCAACATTCATACCCTTGACTTGTAATCGCTCTATTTCAAGACCACCTACTAAAATTACGTCTCCGTAGAGATTAAAAATACGCACCGCCCCTGACGGACGCATACCCACTTGCGGAGACACAACAAGGTTCATGCCTGAAATGCCAGGCGATAAAGTAAAACATAACCCCTGATCGTACCATTCGAAAAGGCCCTGTTCCGTCACGCGAAGTCCTTTATATAAAGTCTGCAAAGAGCGAGAAGCATCAATAAAGTCTTGAATTTCTACTAAATCAGAGGTAATGGGAATGAGAGAAGAGGGGCAGCTTTCTTTCTCCATATCTTCAAGAGAATCAATATTGTTATCTACCAAAACTCTCATAAAAAAAGGTTCATATGACATTTTAGGTGCCCATAATGGCACCGGATGCATAACCTCAACCTCAGCAGCAAAAATCACGCTCGGCCAAAGAGTTTGAAAATAAAAACAAACCAAGACCAGCCAAGAAATAAAGCGTTTGAACTGAGAAGAGGAATTGAAGAACATCTACAATCACGCAAAAGGAAGATTAGAAGATGAGTGGAAACTAAATCTAGACAGAAAAGTAATCTAGATATCAAATCATATAGTGCAAATAATTCATGACAACGAAGAAGAAATATATAAATAAATTACAAATAAAATTTTACATATTTATAATTAAAAGTGTTATTAGAAAAATAAAATCAATTTTTGAAAGGTTTTCATTTTAAAATTTTTTGACTAAGGTTACCCACAAAATAGTCAAAAGAGATTAGAAAGGTTTCAGCTCAATGGGTTTTCCTAATAACGCGGATTCGGGATTAAGAATGAGGATTTACAAAGGGTAGAGGGATGTTTTAGTTATAATTTTAGCAAA
>JAIEPD010000091.1 GCA_019749935.1 Alphaproteobacteria bacterium | reverse complement strand
AATCTACTCTTTATCAATTCCTTCATCTTATATTCTTTCCTTATCGTTTGCTCTCTTCACTTATGTTTTATTTTATCTCCTGTAAAATCATGTTGAAATAAATAAGCAATCCGCTGTAGCCTATTCCAATCGCTTTAAATCTATTAAATGTTGATGATGGTTCCTGTGAAAAGCCGCATTAGGAAGTATGACCATATTTCTAAAATTCTTGACACTTTAAGTGATGAACGGCTTACAAAGCTGATAGATAAAGCTGCTTTTAATCATTCAGGCATTGGAGGGCAGTCAGCCTATCTAACAATTGATGGCACAAATGTTTTTGTTAAAAAGATTCCTTTAACAGACCTTGAAAGAATAGACGAAAACGTTAGGTCAACGGCAAACTTGTTTGGTCTTCCTCTTTATTACCAATATGGAGTAGGATCTGCTGGCTTTGGTGCATGGCGTGAGTTAACGGCACATATTATGACAACTGACTGGGTACTTACTGAGAAATGCCCGAACTTTCCTTTGTTATACAATTGGAGAGTGTTAGAAAATACGCGCCTTCCTTCTATGGATGCTAAGCAAATTGAAAAGCTGGAGCATGATGTTAGGTATTGGAATGATTCCTTGGCAATCAGAAAACGTTTGGAGGCTTTGCATAATGCTTCTGCATATGTTTTATTATTCCTTGAATACGTGCCTAGCACCCTATACAAATGGTTAAGCTCTGAGTTTGCTAAAGGAGACGAAAAAGTTGGCATGGCTATCTCATTTGTTGAAAGTGAACTTGCAATAACTAATAGTTTTTTTAAATCTCAAAATTTTATCCATTTTGATGCTCATTTTGAAAATTTATTAACTGATGGAAAATCTGTTTACTTTAGTGATTTTGGCTTAAGTTTATCTCGCACATTTGATCTGTCTAATGAGGAAATTGAATTTTTTAATAACCATATTCACTATGACGAGTCCTGTGTGGCTGTAAATTTACTGCATTGTCTTGTTACGAGCTTAAAAGGAGAAGATAAATGGCCTCTTGTATTACAACAGTTTTTAAAAGAGGAAGATAACACGTTAAATCCAGCTTTTCTTTCAATGATTAATCGATATGGGTCAATTGCACTGGCTATGGATGAGTTCTTTACGAAGCTTCAAAATGAAGATAAAGAAACACCTTATCCAAAGGATTCTCTTGAACATATGCTGATTTTATAACTTTTGGTTAGATGAAAGATCCCTTAAAATTATCTCGAGATCCTTAGGACTATTAATCCTTTTTGCTTGTTTCTCAGTGTTTAAAAAAGAACTTGGTATTAAGTAAACTAAAAGATTAGATGTCAAAATTTGTGAGCTAGCGACAATGTGTCCATTTGGATCCACTATGCAGCTTGATCCAGGGCAAATATATTTTTCTTCATCAATGATTGTATCGCTTACGACAAACCAAACATGATTCTCAAGAGCTCGGGTAATAAAGTAGCGTCGTTGCGTTAGATGGAGGGCCATAGGTGAGCTTCTAGAGACTTTCGTAAAGCAAGGGCAGAAAATAATTTGAGCGCCTTTTGTCGCTAAAATCCTTGCTGGCTCAAAGAAAGTTGCATCATAGCAAATCAAAATTCCATATGTAATTCCATTTTTAGTGAAGGTCGGAAAATCCCTATCTAGACTATAATAATCATAAGGGGGATAAGTCGTTGCTTTACGAGTAATTCCTAAAAACTTTCCTGATTCTATTACAGCGACAGAATTGTAAACATGCTCTTCTTCTCTTTCATTAAAACCTAAGAGAATCGTCGTATTTTATGTTTTTAAAATGATCACAGATATCTTTAAATTCACTACTTTTTGGATCTATAGAATGTTTTTTCTACCTCTTTGTCTTCAAAATAGCCACATAAAAATGTTTCTGGAAATAAAAGGATATCGATTCCCATTTGATTTGCTTCTTCTGCAATTTTATAAGCAAGAAGCAATGCCTCAGAGATGTTCCCATGAATGACAGGGCCTTGATAAGATGCAACTTTAAGAGCGGGTTTTAAATCCATAAAAATTCCCTATTTACCATATTACGGCTGCAGCCTTTGGTGTTGCCACTGCTCATTAATAAGATCATACTTCAGACGTTTATGAAGGCGACTCGTGCTGCCATGCCAAAACTCTATTGAGGAAATCTCTAAAAGGTACGCATGCCAGTTTGGGGGACGAGAAATGTCGTTTTGATTGTGGATCAGATTATAAACAGCTTCTTTTAATATATTTTCATCTTTCAAGGGGACACTTTGGTGTGAAAGGGTAGCTATTGCTTTTGCTTCTTTTGTGCGGGTCTCAAAAAAATGATCTGATTCATCACTGGACAATTTATGAACGTATCCTTGAAAATTGATCTGCTGTAGGGTTTCTCGCCACCATAAGGTTCCTGCAGCATAAGGATTTATTTTTAAATCTTTGCCTTTGTTGCTTTCTTCACTGGTTGCAAAGATAATCCCTTTTGGGGTGATGCTTCTTAAGAATACAACTCTTGTTGAAGGGTATCCATCTGAGTTTACTGTTGCTAAGGTAAGGCCCCTTGGTTCACTTATATTGGATTGGTCGGCTATTTCAACCCATTTATTCAGTAATGTAAAAGGATTGTTAGGTGGTTGGCTAAAGCCAGCATCCCCTACTAAATCAGGATTACCTGTCAAAGTTTTAAAAGTTTCCTGCATAAATTATTTACCCACAAGGCGATAGTTGCATTGCATTTTTAAAATCAGTAGTATCGCGTCTAAGATACTCAAAAGCATGCCTTTGCGCAAACGAATCCATGAAACAACTTTTACTGCCCCTTAATGCAATTTCTCTTTATAGTCGCAATGCGTGGGTGGTGGGTGATTGCAATAAAGATGCTATGAAATGGATTGATACGTGGCCTAATTGGCAAAATGTCAGGTTTATTTGTGTTTTTGGAGAATCAGGATCGGGAAAGACGCATCTTGCGCACGTTTTTCAAAATAAAACAAAAGCTCTTTATTGGGATGCAAAGTCACTTGAACTTTTAAGCCCCTATGAAATGACAGGCGAAGCTAAAGTGATTGTTTTAGATAATGCTGATTCTCTTGCAAAGGATCATTCTGAATGGTTATTCCATCTTTATAATTGTGTTCGTGAAAATAATGTTTTTTTAATGATGACGGCAAAAAAGCCTCCGACACAATGGGAGACAAATTTGCCGGATTTAAAATCACGCCTTTCTACAATTGTAGCTGCTGAGCTGAGCCAGCCCGATGATGTTCTTTTAGCGTCTATTTTTCAAAAACAACTTTATGAACGTGGGCTTAGAGTCTCTACTGAAGTGATTGAGTTTCTCTTAAAACATATTGAGCGTTCTTTTGGTGCTGCAAATTTGTGGATCAATAAACTTGACAGATATGCAGCAACCCATCGCAGGACCATAACCATACCTCTCATCAAAGAGCTTTTGGATTAGATTTTAACCCGAGTTGCGTTTAAGGAAGAGTATTAAAGGAAGAGAGGTATTGAGGTAAACTTCTGTTGAAAAAAAAGATCAGGAGTTCCCTCAATGGAGATAGATTACGATAGTTTGTTTTATTTTGTCGATAATTTTTGCTTAGGCTTTGAACCTTGGTATAAAAAACAACTCTTAAGAGAAAGTTCAAAAAAACGAGATCGTTCTGGACATCTAAGCCTATCAGAGATTTTGACCATTCTCTTGGCCTATCATCAATCAGGAATGTCATGTTTCAAATATTTTTATCTGACATTACAAAGAACAAAAAAAGACTCTTGCATAATGCGTCCAGATTAGAGATTTGGTATAATCAGTAGTAGGAAGCAATTCATTTAACGATAAAG
>JAIEPD010000088.1 GCA_019749935.1 Alphaproteobacteria bacterium | reverse complement strand
TTTTAAAGGCTGCTAATGCCTTTTTAGAGATTCAAGCGAAGCTTTGGGATGGTCTTTTGATGGCGTTTTTTGAATCTGCAAACCAAGGTTCTTTTGTTCCGGCTATATCTATTGATAAAGGATCAAATAGAGTTTTTTTTGATTTACATTCAAGTTTCTGACAACCAACAATCACAAATAATACAGATATACAAAAAACAATCCACTTCCGCAACCTATCATAAATGATAGCTATCAATCTTTTTTAATTCACTATATTTACATTCATGTGAGCATTTATAATGAAATTATAGGGTTATAAATAATGATTTTGGGAAAAGGATGAATGGCTATGAGAATTTTAAAGAGAATAATACTAAACGACTGCGCTCAAAAATACAATGAGATTGAGGCAGCTTTAAAGGTCTGGTTTTGGCAGGCATCTAAAAATAATTGGCTTTCCTCTAACGATCTTTTGAACCTTTTTCCAAAGGCTAAAATTTTAGAAAAAAGCTTTTTTGGCCAAGATCAGGTTTGTTTTGAGCTTAAATCTAATAGTTATTATCTTATAGCTGTTATTCATTATCCTTCCCAATGTCTGCTTCTCAAAGGAATAACGTCTGATCCAAAATTTTATACATCATTCTCAACATTTAAGGAGCCCGCAGTGAACATAAAACCGATTCGAAGTCACAAAGATTATGAAAAGGCTTTGGCTGTAATTGACGAAATTTGGCCCGCAGAAGAAGATACAGAGGAATATGAGCACTTCGAGGTATTAGTAAATTTAATTGAAAGCTATGAGCAAAAACACTGGAATATGGAATTTCCAGATCCCATTAGTGCCCTACAATTTTATATGAATCAGCAAGATAAAAGCGTGGATGATCTTGGTGCTTTATTAGGCTCTGCGCATCTTGCTCTAAGGGTCTTAAGTTATGATGAGCCTTTAACGCTTTCCATGATTAATCAGCTTTGTGCCGTTTGGAAAATCCCAGCTGAATGTTTGATTAAACCATATCAATACAGTGTTTAGAAAGATGATATCATTGATGGTTGTTCTATAATAAAAAATCATGCAAAATCCGAAACGATAAGACAAAATAAGTCAGAAATAAAAAATGGATCCTCTATGCATAGTTTTTATATTCCCTTTATTGAAGGCCTTGGAACAGGCGCAGCTTTAATCATTGCCATTGGTGCTCAAAATGCGTTTGTTCTAAAACAGGGAATTTTGAAAAATCATGTTTTCTCAACAGCTTTAACCTGCGCATTGATTGATGCTTTATTAATAGCACTTGGTGTTGGTGGGTTTGGGGCGCTTTTAACCTCAAGCGCGCTTCTTTTAAATTTTGCAAAATGGGGCGGTGCTGCATTTTTAGTTTATTATGGCTTTAGATCTTTTCGGGCAGTTTTAAAGTCAGATTCTCTTGATGCTGATTCTAATCAAGATCGCCCTAACTTGAAAACAAGCCTTACAACTGTTTTGGCTTTAAGCTTTTTAAATCCCCATGTTTACCTAGACACCGTTGTTCTTTTAGGCAGTATTGGTGCACAATTTCCAACTCCTGAACGCCCACTATTCGGCGGCGGTGCGATTACCGCTTCGTTTCTATGGTTTTTTAGTCTTGGTTATGGAGCGCGCTTTTTAGCTCCTCTTTTTAAAAAGCCGTTGGCTTGGAAAATTCTGGACTTTGCAATTGGCATGATTATGTGGGCAATCGCCTATTCGCTAATTGCTGACGGTTCTTAAAAAGGTAATTTGCCTTTAATAACGCTCTGCCATTCTTCTAACTTTTTAAGACCTTGATCGATTGCCGCTAACGTCAGGCTTTGGTCTAGGGTATTATCATCTGCCCAGGTTTTTAGAATATAGAGGCAAAATAAATTAAAGATCTCAATTTTGAAGCTTCCCATAATGCCTGAGACATCAATTTCGGCTTCATTTAATCGCCGCCTTGACCATTCGGTGCAATAAGGTTTCAGATCCATAAGCCAGCATGGGGCAAAGCTTAGCTCATTCACAAACCTTTGAACGGCTGCTTTATAAGGGCTTAGTGTGTCTAGATGATTCATGACGCTCTCAAATAAGATATCATGAGTGCTAAGGCCCTCTTTATTAATGGCAGATGTTTTAGAGCAAACATCGCTCCACAGTAATAAAAGAATTGAAAGTGGGGTAGGGCAAAGCTTTTGAACCTTTATCTCAGAAATAAAGAGTGCATCGCTTAGTGCTTTTCTTGTTAATCCATCAAGTCCTTTTTCCTCTAAAAGTTTCCAGGCTGCCTTAATTATTGCATCTTTATGTTCAGTCATTGTTCAAAAGCTTTGCAAATGGTGTGAACATTATGCTTGATCATTAATGCAAAATCAGGCGCAGGGCCATCTGAAACGGAAAGCGAATCTGCATATAATGTCCCTTGAAGAGAACGTTTGGTCTCAGCTGCGATTTGTTCAATTAATTTTGAGTTTGCAAGGTTTTCAACAAAAACAGCTTTGATATTATGTTCATTAATAAAGTTAATCAGTTTTGCCACATTTTGAGCAGAAGCTTCGGCTTCCGTGCTGATGCCAACAGGGGATAAAAACTGGATATGATAGGCTTTGCCAAAATACCAAAAGGCGTCATGGGTTGTGACAACAATCCGCTTTTGCTCAGGGATTTTTTTGAATTGATTTTTTATCCAAAGATCTAAGCTTTCTAAAGATTTGATCAGGTCAGCTGCATTTTTTTGGTAGATATCTTTGTTTTTTGAATCCTCAAGGCAAAGCGCATCTCTTAGCTCTATGACATACAAAATGGCATTTTGCACATCGTGCCAGGTATGCGGATCAACTAAATCAGGACGGATTTTTACATGTTGCGTGGCTTTATAAACATTTCCCTTAAAGCCAGAGCTTTGAATCATTTTCTCAATGCCTTTTTCGAAATCGAGTCCATTAATAAAAATAACATCAGCTTCAAAAAGCGTTTTAGAATCCAAAGGCGTTGGTTGATAGCTATGGGGATCCGCTTCAGGCGGAACAATGGATTTAATCTCGATATGCGTTAGGCCATGGGTGATTTTTTCGGCAAAGTCACGTAAGATGGTAAAACTTGTTACAATTTTAAGTGTATTTTGTTTTGACAAAGGTGGGGTTGAATTTTGGTTGTGCAAAAAGAAAACAAGTATAAGGACAATGAGTGAGCTGATAAGAAGAAAAGATTTACGAATGAACACAGAAAATAAGCCCTACACACTAAAAGTTTTCATCGAAGATACTGATGCGAGCGGCTTTGTTTATCATGCGAATTATTTAAAGTATTTAGAACGCGCTCGCGCTATGCTACTCTATCATAAAGGGATTAGCCATGCACAGCTTATACAAGAAAAAAAACTAATGTTCATAGTAAAATCTTGTGAGATAGAATACAAAAAGCCTGCATATTTCGAAGATGAGTTAAATTTATATACAGATATTGAACAAATCTCAGGAGCAAGAGTAAAATTGAAACAATCTATTGTCAGAGGGGCTGAGCATTTGGTAAAAGCTAATATAACATTAGCAT
>JAIEPD010000013.1 GCA_019749935.1 Alphaproteobacteria bacterium | reverse complement strand
ACAGAGTGCCGGATAACGTCCGGCGGGGATAGCCAAAAGGTTATCTTTAGGGAAAGTGCCACAGAGAATATACCGCCTTGTTTTTGCAAGGTAAGGGTGAAAAGGTGTGGTAAGAGCGCACCGCGCGTTTGGTAACAGACGTGGCAGGGTAAACCCCACTCGGAGCAAGACCAAATAGGAACAAAATGCTGTCATTTTTTTCGGAAAATAACAGCGAGTGAGTTTGTACACTTTTGTTCGGGTAGGTTGCTAGAGGTGATTGGTAACAATCATCCCAGAGGAATGATCATCCAAGGGGATTGCCCCCTGGACAGAACCCGGCTTATAGGTCACCTGAATTTTCTTACAAATACGCTAAAGCAGTACTTGCTTTACTTGCCCATTTTAAAATCCCATCAGGGAAAATCAAAAATCCGATTAAGATAGCGACAATTCCGGTTAAAACCAAAGCTACTGGCAAATTATTCTTTCGGGAGCTCATTGCACTTCTCAGCTCTAAGCCAACAGGTTTGTCCAAAAAGATAGCTTTAATAATAATAAGGTAATAAGCAGCTGCAATAACGCTATAAATCACAGCAAACACAGTCAATATGTATGAATTGTGATTTATCGCAACCCTTAGCAGTAATAATTTTGGTAAAAACCCTGGAAGAGGCGGGATTCCAGCCATAGAAAACAGAATAAATCCCAGGAAAAAAGCGATCATAGGATGCGCACGCCCTAAGCCATTTAAATCAGATAAAGAGTGAATATCCTTTCCTTTTTGCTCCATATACAATAGGCTCCCAAAAAAACCAATCGTCATAAGCATATAGAAAACCAAATAGACTAGTGATGCCTTTAGACCACTTTCATTCGCAAGGGTTATGCCAATAAGAGCAAATCCCATATGCCCAATTGAACTATAGGCAATAAGACGTTTGATATTTTTCTGGGTTAAAGCCGCAATCGCCCCCCATAACATGGAGACGACAGCCAGGATCGCTATCATCGAATACCAAAGAGGCAAAAGACCTCCGAAGGGGTGTATTAAGACATGCATTAACAATGCAAAAGCAGCGATCTTGGGGACCGTTGCAAGAAAAGCAGTGATGGCCGTTGGAGCGCCTTGATAAACATCGGGCGCCCACATATGAAAAGGTGCCGCTGAAATCTTAAAAGCAAGGGCTGAAACAATCAAAATAAGCCCGATACATGGACCCATGAAGTGGATATCAAATTTGGAGATATTTTTAAAAAACCGATCCAACACATCAAAGTTCGTCGTACCCGTAAACCCATAGATCAAGCTACATCCATAAAGCAGAATTCCTGTTGATAAAGCTCCTAGAATGAAATACTTAAGAGCTGCTTCACTAGATCCAGAACTTTTTCGCCTCATTGCAACGAGAATGTAAATGCTCAAACTTTGCAATTCAATTCCCATAAACATAGATAACAGATCAACCGCAGAGATCATAAACATCATACCCAAAATAGCCAAAAGAATCAGTATAGGATATTCAGATACCTGCAACCCTTCAGTTGGTTGAGAATGACTCGTTAAAACAAGAACAACAATTCCACCTAAAAGGAGGAGACATTTAATGGCAATCGTAAAATAGTCATTAATAAATAATCCATTGAATGTGATTTGAAGATCAGACGGTTGCATCCATACCAAGATCGCTGCAATTAACAAAGAAATCTTTGCAATGAGAAAACTCCACCGAAAGATATTCTTATTTTGAATTAAACTGCCCATCAATAATACAAAGGTTACACCCATAAGAAAAATTTCCGGTATAGCAGGTATCAAAACTGGGATCGTTGCGGCAATCATAAATTTTTTGAGATTTTTACTTGTAGCTTTATCATTCAAGTTATCCTACCCCCATAATCAAAGAGATTCAAGACAAGTCTGGGGATGTCCTCATGACTCTATCATAAGAATACTTCAGTCCACGAACGAAACATTGTGGATTGCGGTCTAAGTAACAATAAAACAAATCTTTATTTTATATATTTTATCAAAAAATAGATAAAAATTATATCTTTTAAGGTTGACCCTATTTTAAAAGTGATGTAATAGAAAGAAATCCTTGACGAGCATTCTCTTCATCACTACCAATACGGTAAGTAATAAGAGAAAAGTCGATACGAAGTTAAAAAATAACAGGTTTAAAGTATGACACTAAGATCAATAACCGTGCTTCTCGGTAGCGTTATCTTTTCGGGCGTTGTCATATATTGGGGTTTCAATATTATGTTCCCATCAAAACCAAATCCGTCTCGCTTATTACTTGCTAAGATCAGAGGCGGCGATTACGCGCACGCTGGCGATAAAGATGCTTTTAGGGTCGTTTTACCGAAAATTGTTGATTATTTTAAAGAACGATTAGTGGAACAAACCGTTCTAGACGTTGGATGTGGATTGGGTGGAACAGCCGATTATCTCTACACTCAAGGGTTTTATAATATCTGGGGAATTGATATTGATAAAGGCGCTATTGAATATGCTCGTTCAAAATACCCCTTCATTGATTTTAGTGTTTGGGACGCGACACAAGTTGACCAAAAATTTGAAAAAGATTTTTTCTCACTTTTATATCTGTTTAATGTCTTTTACGCATTATCAGATCAACAAAAAATGCAAACTTTAAATAGCTTAGCGGCAGTTGCCAAACCAGGAGCTCTTTTAGTCATTTTTGAGTGCACGTCCCCAAAAGCTGAAGATCCTCAAGAAATTAAAGATCTTACTGGGAAACCTATGCGCCCTATTGTTCTTCCTGTGTTTCATGACATGATTAAGAAAAGCAAATGGGAAATTATTGAAAAGGTTGATCTGAGTGATCAATATATCAAATGGTATAAAGATCTCCTTTATAAACTAGATCAACAAAAAAATTCATTTACGAATGAATTTCCTGTGGAAATCATCAATCATCTAACCACTACATACATAGCTATCCTTGAAAAGCTAGAGAAAAAGACTTGGGGTGGGATTGTTGTGTATGCAAAAAGAAAACCAGACTAATTCTCCTATAGCCAAAATGCTTTAAAAAGCCGGAGAGGCGCTTGAAAGGCATGGAGCCAAAACAGCCTCTGGGTCGCCACACCCCAAGGGGATACGTAATGACGATAAGAGGGGCATATGGATTTCCCAATAAATCAACATCTTGATTGTATTCTTATGGACCCTTGGGTTAAGTCCAAGGGAAACTAAATCTGTGGAAAAAAGAGAAAATAACAAAGAAACCCAGTCTCCCTGTGGTTAAACCACAGCAACTGTCTTTTTTTAAAAAAGTTAAGTGATAGAGATAGCCTGATTTTTAAAGAATTGTGTGGTTATAG
>JAIEPD010000070.1 GCA_019749935.1 Alphaproteobacteria bacterium | reverse complement strand
TTCTATCCATAGAGCCAATCTGTTGGACTGGTGTTGATAGTGTTTGGGTTGTATTTGAAACGCATTTTATAGTAAGAGTCATTTTATTCTCTTTTTATTTTATTTTTTAAAATTACAATCTAAGAATATTATCTAAATGTACAATTTAATGTTTATTCAAAAATAAATATATGAAACTGGTGTTACCTTCCATATAGGAAAATGAATTTAACTTTATATGATTTAACATGCAAGAATTTTGTGTATTGAGATTTAACCAAAGATCCATTATTTACCTTATTAAAAAAGGAGTTAAACAAATATGAATCATAAGAAAAATATCTTGCTTGTACTGATCGCTTGCTTTGCTCTATCTGCTCTTTTTGCCAAAACGGCGTTGTTCACTTCATCGGCCAGCGGAGAGGGGTCAGATGCTCTGGTTTTCGACGAGGGAATAGCGCCGGCTATTCCTAAGGAGAAAAGCAGAGCAGATGACTCCCTCGCAGGTGACAGAAAACTGACCGAGGAAGCGAACAAGGCCGCTAAAACTGATCCCCTTTCCTCGTGGAACAACGGCGCGACAAAACAGGCAATCCTTGATTTTGTACAAAAAACAACTGATCAGGCGAGTCAAGATTACATACCTGCTGAACGTCGCATCGCCGCTTTCGATCAAGATGGTACTCTATGGGTAGAGCAGCCCATGTGTGCGCAATCAGTCTATTGCTTAGAACGCGTAAAAACCCTGGTCGCACAGGCTCCCGAACTTAAAAGCGTGGAACCATTTAAAACGGTGCTTTCAGGAAATCGATCGGCTATAGAGAAGCTCGAAATGGCTGATTTGATCAAGATGATCGCAGCGATATTTTCTGGAATGTCTGTAGAAGAGTTCAGCGCCCAGGTGAGCCAGTGGCTGGCAGAAGCTAAACATCCTCGCTGGAACCGGCTCTACACAGAACTCACCTATCAGCCCATGCAGGAATTGTTGCAATATCTTCGCGCAAATGGCTATAGGACCTACATTGTCACAGGCGGAGGACAGGACTTTGTACGAGCCTATGCCAATGAAGTTTACGGCATTCCACCCGAACAGATCATTGGTACGACTGGAGAAACAAAATATGTCTATGCCAAGGATGGCCAACCGCGTTTAATTAAAGAACACAAGTTTCTCTTCCATGATAATTTTGCTGGAAAACCCGAAGGCATCCACTTTGTGATCGGACGCCAACCTGTTGCGGCATTTGGCAATTCCGCAGGCGATCAGCAGATGCTTGAGTACACTCAAACGGGCAATGGAAAGAGATTGATGATGCTTGTTCTGCATGACGATCAGGAGCGTGAATATCTCTATGGTCCTGCTCAAGGTCTGCCTGATTCCAAAGTTGGCACTTTTACCCAAGCACTCTACGATGAGGCAAAGAAGCGCAATTGGATCATTATCAGCATGAAGAACGACTGGAAGCAGATCTTTTCCTTTGAAAAATAAGATCTGTTAATGCTGGAGTGTGGACATACCAAAAAACGGTGATTGAAAGGAGTTGGTGAAGACGTAAAATGTCATTTTTATGTTTCTTAATGTCCTTTTCATTAATCACGGCTTCATTAGAGAGTCTTTTAATTGTAAGTTCAAGCCATGCTTTTGCCTTAAGCGGAATGAGATGCGTTGCTCCAATTGTAGGTAGTCCATCTATTTCAAGTTTCCCAGCATGGATGAAATGATAGTAGTTGTCATCCAGTAGAATCGCGGATAGGCTAGCGGTTGATTCACTTAGAGGAATTGGCGTTAAATGTCCTCCAATATCTAATTTTACTGTATCTGGAAGACGTGAAAAGAGTTCTAGCATAGCAGGAAAGTCTTTATTGTCTGGGGTGGAGAAGCGGTAAAAAATGTCCTTTCCGGTGCTCTGTTGTCGATTTTGATAATTTCCCTGTTTTACAAATTCCCTGAATGCAAAAACAAATTCTTTACTCACCTTACGCAAACTAGGCTCGAATTCTGTCGCAACCAGTTTTGAACCGCAGCCGTTCAAGTTCTAAAAACGCCATTCGATTTGCTTTCATCAGTAATTGGTATTTGAGTGCGAAATGATTCAGGAAAGTTTTCGTTTTGAGAAATTCGAGCTTGCAATAAGCGACGATTGATGCAAAAATATGGTTTTTTTGAGAGCGCACAACCTTGGTTGGTGATTTCTCAAGACTAGCGTTTTGTTTGATCGATTTATGGTATTCTTCTATGCGCCACCGTTTTTGGTAGACTTCGTAGATATGGTCAGCACTACTTTCTAAGTCATTTGTAACAAGGTATAGAATGCCTGTAGAGCCGTCTTCGTTTTTGAAGATCTTTGTTATCAAAGCTACAGGGAAAGATAAATCTTTAAGCCAGACTATTCTTTTTTCTCCATCCTTGGGTTGTAATGTATTTAGATTTTGGTACTGACCTTTTTTTCTCTCTTCTTCCGATAAAGCTATTAATCGATTAGACTTGATTCCAATTATAAATTTCTTCTTCATATCATAGTGAACAAACTCCAAATTTTTTTTAGCACCAAACCAATTATCAGCTAACACATAATCAAACTTAACCTCGTTGGTCACAGCTTGAGCAATCATGTCTCTAAACATTTGATTTTTGCTGACTGAGGATTGTCTCTTTTTTTTCTTAGTAGCGATATCACAAAAAAGCACATCTTTACAAACAGGTTCATAAGCAATCGGTAAAGCTATATCACCGTAGCGAACGAGACATGACACAATATTTACCCCCTTTACACATCTTCCTTTGGCATGTGAGTAGTGCCAACAAATTATCTCATTTTCATCTGTGTACGTCTTCTCTTCAATGGTGTCATCAATAATAATTACCCCTCCTCTATCTTGTTCAATCTTCCGAATTTCTGGTTTGACATACTTCCAAATTTCTTTGGAAGCAAGTTTCTGGCCGTTTAAAAATCTAGTGACTTTATCATGGCTAATTTGGCCCTCTAAGAGGTCTGAAAGACCCGTTGCTGTTGCGTACTGATTTTGAGCGATTAAATAGTCTGAATAGATGTCGAGCAGCTTATCCATAATTTCTCCTAGAATGAACAAGACTTTTACTTCTAAAAAGTGTGTTTTATCAAGAGATTTTTATAGATTGCGCGAAAATTTCTCTAAAATGCCGATCGGCATTTTGGGTATCTTTTGCGTAAGGTGAG
>JAIEPD010000039.1 GCA_019749935.1 Alphaproteobacteria bacterium | reverse complement strand
ACATGCTTGTAACTCATTGAAAATATTTGATATTTTTTGAAACGCTCATTTTTGTCACTTCTTCCACACGACCCCTTTATGGCGAAAATATCATGATAAATCCCAACCTTCAGTGGTTGAATATTTGTTGCAGAAAACGCCTCTGGGAAATGCTCACGTAGCCAAGAAAGAGCCTCTTGCCGTCTTTTAAGGAAATTTTTAAAATTCTTTGGCTGATTCATAACTTGTCTAATCAAATCATTGCAGGGTTTTGATCGTATCAATCGGAAGACCCGTGATTTTAGCAATGGATTGCTAAAATCAATCACGAGGTAGCGACACTATCTTTCTATTTCATTTTTAAGTTCGGCTATCTCGTCTTGAGATAATCCGGTAAATAAAATGATCTCATCGAGGGGCTTGTTTGCTTTTAGCATGCTAATAGCTATTTTCCTAATGCCTCTAGCTTCACCTCTAGCCTCACCTCTAGCTTCACCTTCAGCAAGCCCCTCGGCTCTGCCTTTTAGTTCATAGTTTCTTATGGTATTGGTTTGAATTTGCAGCCATTTAAGATGGTTTTCATAATCTTCACGCTCTGCCTCGTTAAAGTTCATTACTTCAAGTACATTGAGTGCTTTTTTAAGCCCTGTATTTTCTTCCAAGCTTTCTGGCAGGTTGTCTTTATCCAGTAAACTATATTTGGTTAAAAAGGCTACCCAGATATCAAGAGAGGTTTTTATCCTGGCGATAACATCTGATAGTTCATTGCTTACGCTGTCTGCAAACTTCTTGAGTTCAATCGTATGCAACTCCAAGTCTTTAAAATATTTTAGCCCATTCTCTTTTTCAACAATATGAAACACATTATGGTACTTGTCTGATTCGGGGATACTGGTGAAGTTAAGGATATGAATCCCTATAGCCTTTGAGAGATTGGCGTAATCCTCTGCTTCTTTTAATTGTTCGGTGTATAATTTAGCCCAGTAATAGAGCGCTCTCTTATTGTAATCAGCTTCATCACTGATTTGAATCTCAATATTGAACCGCTTGCCGTCGACCCCTTCTGCCTTGATATCCAGAATGGATAGCTTGTCATTTCTGAAACTTTTTGGATTATAGGGGTTGAGTAAAGTGATTTCTGATACCTGGTCTTCTTCAGAAACAATCGAATTAATCAGTAAGATAAGCAAGTCTTTATTCTCTTCAACACCGAAAATTTTCTTAAAAGCGATGTCTACACGTGGCGTAATTTTTTGCATGGTTTATAGGTGTACCCCTGGGCCAGTAGTCTGGTTATTATAGAATAATCTGCAATAGCCATATTATTCTTGAATAAGCTGAATTTTATCATAACGCTGCCTGGCGTTACAGTGGAAATTTACTTTCTCAGAACTCATCTCAGCCATAAGAAATCAAGAACATTATTTCAAGAATGGTTATCGAGAAAGCAAAAGCTTTGTCCATCCGTTGGTGAAACTGGGCGCAGTTCCTTTATCAAAAACGGCCGTTTTCAATAATAGATATCAAGTTAATTTATCTTTTGAAGAGGCCTCTAAAAACTCCACCCTTATGAAAGTGACAAAGCAACAGCCTACTATAGTAGGGGAAATTTTTGACATTGATTGGCATGGTTAGCAAAAATACTCAGTATTTTAGCATTTGCTTGCTAATAAAAAACTTAGTTAAGCGCCTTTATTTTAGATGTTCTTCTTGAATTTTAGCAGAATTAGCAAGTTAGCAGACGGAGGGCCTAACCAATCTGAAATAATGCCTATCTAATGCATTCCTTGATAATCTTATCTTTTGAAGCATTAACCCGTGCTTTAAGCTTCACCCCTTGCTTGAAGTGTACTTTAAGTGAAGCTGGGGTTATGAGTGACTCTCCAGTTTTCGGGTTTCGGGCCTTTCTCTCCTTAATACATTTAACAGAGAAAGCACCAAAACCCCTGATTTCAATTCTTTGCCCTTGCTCAAGAGCATTGGTCATGGTTTCAATAATACACTGCACGGCCTTTTGTATCTGGCGTTCAGGTAAATGAGAAAACTTTGAGGCAATACATGCCATTAACTCTGATTTAACCATATTTATATTTTTTTGATAAGTGTTAAGTATAAGGCAATTTACCGGGCAAATTCTTTACTAACCTCGCTAATAACATCATAAGGAAATCCCCTGCTGCTTAAGAAGCGAAAAAGATTTGTAACAGTTTCAGGGCTTTTGGAGCGCGCCATCTTATTTCTGGCCGCATCAAGCGCTCTTGGGTATTCGTCTTCCAGATTTTCAATCACGGCTGTAATAGTATTTTCCTGGATACCTTTCTGTTTAAGCTTATGAGCAATAAAGCGGTTACCTTTGCTCAAATAGCGAAAAGCAATCGATTCGGCTAATGTCTTATCGCTTAATAGATGCAATTCTTTAATTCTTGAGATTGCAGTGTCAATGGCTTTATCAACATCAGGAAACCCTGCAAATCTCTTTTCAAGAGCTAGTCTTAAACGTTGTTCGCTGCAGTGATATTCAGCAAGAATTTTTAATGCTTCATTCATTAATGCTTGAGTGTCTAGTTCAGTGCTCAAGGTGTTGCTCCAAAAAAAATTAAATACAGGAAGCCCATTTCCTATAAAGATAACCAGCGGTTTATACTATTTTTTGCTGGGAGTTGCAAATCTGAGAAGAAGTTGGCTGCGCATTAGGTCGACAAGATAGGCCTGCCTATATCATGCGGATTGTTTTTTTTGATAGGGAATTGTTTTTTTAAACGCCCAGAGCTTCTGTGCTGGTGCTTGCCTGAGCGCCGCCCTCTTTCTTTTTTGAGGCTGATTTTTTAGCTCGAAGCGCGGCATATTGTTTTAGCCTCTTTTTAGCAGGGTCAGCCTCCTCTTTAGTGACTATTCCATCAGTATTGCCATTTAAATCAATGCGAGGTGCGTTTTCTTTCATAGAGAGGGGTTCTGCACGCAAACCCCAGGAATTTTTTATTTGGTCTTATAAAGATCAAATATATTTAATTTGGCGCTAAATGAGGCTTTGTTTCCTAACCCTATGCCCTGGTCTTTTCTTCAAAATTTAGGCAGATCTGTAGCTTGCAGGCATTCCCAAT
>JAIEPD010000037.1 GCA_019749935.1 Alphaproteobacteria bacterium | reverse complement strand
ACAACTTACAGAGCGGATTTTTTGCGGAACCTCGCCCTTTTTTAGAGGATGCATCCGAATATCTGTTGTTTCTTAATCATTAAAAAACAGTGAAGTGTATGAAAAAAAAATACCTTTTTTCTAACAAAGAGCTACCCGTGCTCACATCTATTATTGAAGCGTTTCCTTCAAAGGAAATCGGCAGTTTAGAGTCAGTAGCATTTGTATGTGTTCAACACCTTTTATTTACCACACTTAATTTAATGGATGCTTTGTTACAATTAGGGGCATGCCCCGACAATATTCATGTAATGGGAAAGCCTTATTCAACTTGTTTGCAGGTTGCAAATCAATTAACAGAAAAAGGTTGTCACTATTATCCTAACCTCCCCCAAAAAAAAGTCGGCGATTTCTCAGGTTGTTTTGTTAAGGACATAAAGTCTATGTGGCACGAGGTTTATAATCATCTCAAAAAACAGAAGATAAAGTTGGTGGTCATTCTAGATGACGGAGGAAGTTGCCTTGCTAATGTTCCAAATTACATTAGTAAAAATTATTCTTTGGTTGGCATTGAACAAACAACCTCTGGTTTAGCCAATATACGTATGCGTCAGCTTTCTTTTCCCGTTATTGAAGTTGCCTCTTCTGCCGCAAAACAACTCGTCGAATCACCCATGATAGCAGAAGCTGTTGTAAACAAATTGTCAAAAGTATTACCAATGGGCCAATCAAAGCTCTCTTGTGGGGTAATTGGACTAGGCGCTATTGGAAATGTTATTATACAAAAGTTATTATCCTTGAATCATGAAGTTATAACGTTTGATAAAGACCCTGAAAAAGGTCAAATCTTTTTTAAAACTCTATGTACAGCTGATATCAAAACTTTATTTTCTAAAGCGGAGTATGTTTTTGGTTGTACGGGTGAAGACATTACACAAAATTTAAGAATAGAAGATATTAATTCCAACAAAACATTTATTAGTTGTTCTTCTCAAGACAAAGAATTTTTGACTTTATTGAAAATATTTGAAGAGCATAAATGTAAATATGATAATGTCTTAGATCATCTTGAATGTTCCTTCAATGACTACTCCGTTAAAATCTATCGTGGCGGCTTTCCCATTAATCTAGATAATTCAGGAGAGTCTGTTGCAGCGCATGATATTCAGCTTACACGTGGTTTGTTGCTTGGAGGCGTTTTACAAGGCATTTTATATGCTACTCATTACTCTAAACAGGAAAATAAACGTTATATGTTGCATCCTGCTATCCAAAGCTTTGTGGTAGGCAATTGGATGAACTATGGTTCAACTTCCCTGATCCCACTTCATATACTTGAAGGATTTCAGGATTTAGCATGGGTTAAAAGACACTCTCAAGGAATAGAACAAGAAAATGACCTTATTAATCAAAGTTTTCATTATGAAAATTCCTCAATTAAAGCCCCTCTTTTAATGAGCAACTATGGTTAAGAAAACGTCCTTAACGTGGACTCCTATTCTTTCTAAGATCTTATTTATAAAAGTTAAAATATAACAAGGAAAAGAAATGACTGCTTGGAAATTAAAGAACATTACTGACTCATACACTGAAACAAAGGAATTTAGATTTAACAATTATGTTGTTACCCCTCATATCATGGATATTATTGGGAATGTGAATGGTAAAGCGCTATTAGACATAGGTTGCGGATTTGGCAGATATTTAGAACTCTTTAGTAAACAAAATCCTTTAAAACTAGTAGGGTGCGATATCTCTAATCACCAAATCGAAGTATGCAAAAAAACTCTTAAAGATAAAAATATAAAATATTATGTATTAGATTTTACGAAGCCTAATAGCGCTACAGTTTTAGGTCAAGATGAGTATGATATTGTTTTCAATGTATTTGTTATTTTATACGTAGAAAATTTAGAGAAACTACAAATATTTATTGAAAATTCCTATAAATGTCTAAAAAAAGGTGGAAAATTCTTGATGTGCACTTTAGACATTTCAAGTGCATCAGCCTATCCAGAAGTCTTTGAGATATTAAAATATCCTACAAAACCTTTAACTGAAGATGGCAAGTACATTGACGGTTGCCCTGTAGAAACAGCACTTACAGAAGATTGTATTTTAACAACTTATCATAGAGACTTTAGTACTTTAAAAAAGTTAATGGAAACAGCTGGTTTTAAGAATGTAAAGAGATCTAGTTTATTTTTAGATGAAATTGCTTTGCAAGCCTTTAGCAAAAAAGAATTAGATATTATCAAAAAATCTAATATACTTTTTTTAATAGAAGCAGAAAAATAGAAAAGCAAATATCAGTTAATAAAACGTATTGTCTCCTGTTTAGGGGGCAATAATCTACCCGCATTACATAAAGATCTGTTTTGCCTCCGCCACTCTGTTTTCCCAGTTTTCTTTGTAAATTTGAGCAAGGGAAGGATCATCAATTAGGAGAATGTTTTCAGCATTTTTTGAATTTGCGGCACGTGTCCAGTTGAAGGAACCTGTAAGAACCCAGCGATTGCCAAATATCATTGTCTTATTGTGCGCCAAACCCTCTGCTGGGTCAATAAATACAGGAATTCCTTCTTTAAGGAGAAAGGAGACTTGAGAATATTTTTCTTTAAGTTGAGATTTATCAATGAGAAGCTTAACGTCAACACCTCGTCTATAAGCATCCCTCAGAGCTTCAGCGATTCGAGGGCATGTAAAAGCATAAGCGGCAACAGAAATAGAGGACTGAGACGAATTAATAGCATCCACAATTTTATCTGTGCACTTTCCCTCAGGGCTAAAGCAAACGCGAAGAGGGGCTTTTTCTGAGGATGAAGTGAGCCAAGGAGGATAAACGACCGGATAAAGGACAAAACCAAGAGTTAAGCCTACCAAGAAGGTAAG
>JAIEPD010000030.1 GCA_019749935.1 Alphaproteobacteria bacterium | reverse complement strand
CGAGACATCGGATGAGCATAAGAAAGTATTTGAAGATGACACCATGGGGATTAAAAGGAAATGATTCAGCTCAAAGAGTTGCTATGCAAATAGCTTACAAAGCTTCTCAAACAATGAATAACCCTGCTGATATTATTAATGTTGTTATAGAAGATCTTGTTGCAAAACATTTTGAGCTCCCTGCTTTCAATACGCTAGACAGACTTGTCCGCCATGTTCGGTCCAAAGTCAATCAAGGCATTTTTCAGAATGTTACAAACCATCTCAAAACCAATAATCTCCTTGAAACCCTAGACAAGCTTTTGCTTGTTGAAAAAGAAGAAACGTATTCAGCTTATCAGAGATTAAAAGAACTACCAAAAGCGCCTACACTTACCCATTTTAGAGAATACATTCTCCACCATAATTGGCTGATGAGCTTAGGATCTATGGGACCTTTTCTCAAAGATATTACAAAAGTGAAATTGAAGCAGTTTGCAGAGGAAGCCAAAGCTCTTGACGTTGATAATCTAAAAGATCTATCGGATCAGAAAAAATATACTCTTGTAGCCTGTTTGTTGCACCAAGCCCAACAAACAGCAAAAGATGCTCTTGGGGTATTTGTCTTTAAAACCCTTTTCTCTGCTCATAAACGGGCAAAGAAAAAACTTGAGATTATAAAAACAGAGTTTGCTGACAAAACCCAGGAGATTGCTAAGTTAATGCTAGGGGTTATAACCGATTACAAAGAAGCCCCGAAGAAAACAAGAGCCTTTGCCACCAAGTTTAAGAAAAAAATAGAGGATCAAGGAGGCATGGACGAAGTGGAGGATGTTTGCCAAAAAATTATTGCCTATAACAGTAAAACCCATATCCCATTTTTATGGGAGCACTTTAGGGGAAAAAGATCAGCTCTGTTTGATTCCCTCAGCGCCATCCAGATCCTCTCAAGTACTCAAAATAACCGTATTATTCGGGCTCTCACTTTCCTAGAAGAAGGCCGTTATCGCCGATCGGATACGATTTCTATTGATCCTAACCTTGACTTAAGTTTCGTTTCAGAAACGTGGAAAAAATTTATTTACCCTGGCAAGCGAGAGAATAATATCATCAACCGACGTTACTTTGAACTTTGTGTATTTAGTTGTTTGGCCAATGAATTGCGATCTGGAGACATCTTCATTGAAGGGGCTGATGCCTTCTCTGATTATCGCCAACATCTGTTGAGCCTTGAAGAGTGTGACCTTTTGGTCGAAAATTACCTTCAAGAAGTGAGCCTTCCCAAAACCGCTGAAGAATGTGTCACTCTTCTAAAAAATAACCTCCTTCAGATGGCCAGAAAGGTTGATAAGCTTTACCCGAATTTATCTGATTTTGTGATTAATAAAGACGGAATTCCGATGATCAAAAAAGGACTCACCTTAAAACCCAGTAAGAAAACAGCCAAGTTGGTAGAGAGAATACATAAAAGAATGCCGGAGCGGAGTTTATTGGATACTTTGTGTTTAACGCATCATCTGACAGGGTGGGCTCATGAATTTGGACCTATATCAGGAGCCGACTCTCGGTTGGATAATCCTATTGAACGGTATATTCTAAATGTTTTTTGTCAAGGAACTGGCATGGGCCCTACACAAGGCGCCAAGCGTATTAAAAACAGTACGATCACGCCTCGTATGTTGTCATGGATTAATCGGCGTCATGTCACACCTAGAAAATTGGATAAAGCCAAAGATAAAATAATCAATTATTCACAGTTGTTTTTGTTAACAACAGCTTGGGGAGATGGAAGCCGATGCGCCGCAGATGGGACGTTGCGGTGCATTTATGAAGATAATCTTTTGGCTGAATCGCATTTTCGCTACAAGGCAAAAGGAGGCATTGCCTACAATCACATCTCAGATACTTATGTTGCCTTATTCTCAACCTTTATTCCGTGCGGGGTATGGGAAGCCATTGAAATTATTGATGGTCTTTTAAAAAATGAATCTTCTTTAAAACCCAATACCATTCATGCAGACACCCAAGGACAGTCAACCGTTGTATTTGGTTTGTCTTATCTCATGGGTATCAAGCTTATGCCCCGCATTCGAAATTGGAAAGATTTAACCTTCTTTCGGCCCGATAAAGAAACCTATAAAAATATTGATGCTTTATTTGGTGAAGAAATCAATTGGGACCTTATCAAAACGCATTGGAAAGATTTGCTGCAGGTTGTTTTATCCATTAAGCAGGGGAAAATATCTTCCTCTTTCCTTTTAAGAAAGCTTACCAACTACAGCCGTAAGAACCGTTTATATCATGCTTTTCAAGAACTTGGACGGGTCATTAGAACGCAGTTTTTATTGGAATACATTTCCAATGTTAAATTACGAGAGGTTATTACGGCAAGCACCAACAAAGTTGAGACTTTTAATGATTTTAGTGATTGGATAAGGTTTGGCTCCAGAGTTATTGTTGCCAGCAATGATCCTGATGAAATGGAGAAAGCCATAAAATACAATGCTTTCATAGCCAACTGCATCGTCTTACAAAATACTATCGATTATAGCTATGTGATCCACCAGCTTCAGAAAGAAGGTTATGAAATTACCAAAGAAGATGCTGCCAGGATCAGTCCCTACATGACAGAACATCTCAAACGTTTTGGTGATTATATTATCGATTTAGAAAAATTACCGGAACACACAGAAATGATCAGAAATGCACGGTTATTTTAGGCATTTTAAGAAAGAATTTTTGAAAAGCGACCAATCTTCTGTAAACCGCAGAAAGTGAACGCTCACACGGGGCAAGCCCCGTGGCATCACAGTCGACCTAAAGGTCGAGTACAAGCTGCGCTTGCCCCG
>JAIEPD010000069.1 GCA_019749935.1 Alphaproteobacteria bacterium | reverse complement strand
CTATGATCACAAAATCCGGTTGGATTTTGTGAATCGCATCCACATTAGCCTTGAATGTGTTTCATAAACAAATATACCACTTAAAACATCTTTTAAACTGATTTTATGCAGCTTTCTTCATCAATTTCGAAGCCTTCAGAAAAATCTTATAAAAATCTAAATCGTTTACAATTTTTTTAATACTAGCAGGCAATTTTTCTTTGTTCTGCGATTCATCCACTCTCTTTTGAATACGTTTTATGTCTAATTGTGCAAATCGTGCCGCCAAAGTCGCTTGTCCGTTGAGAATAATACTTACAAACTCAGGACATTGCAGATTTTTCATCATCGGCGTTTCGGCAATCATAGCTCGGGCAGTGCGCCCTAATGTACTCATTCCGGTTCTCTTGTATTCCGAACGTTGAAATTCTCTGAACAAGCGTTCCATGCAATTCGATGTCCTCTGAGGGTATGCGAGAACAATTTCTTCACTCGATAGTCGAACTTCAACAGGCTTAGAAAAAAGCATTTTCCAATATTTCAAAATTTGCTTGATCATCTTTTGGTATGCTTTGTCAGAGTTATTTTTGATCTCATCTGATTCAATAAAAACTTTGAGTTGCTCTTCCATTGCGGTCATATCGCACTCTTCACCGTCATCATTCAATCCCTTTACACCATATATTGGTGCTATTTTCATTATGGTGCGCAGATGATCGAAATCTTGTACTTTCTTTTCTAAAGCAGCCATGTATTTGCATAGGTCAGGATCCTCCAGAATGAAAGCCAACAGAAATTTTAATTCAGATAACTCTTTAGAGTCTAAAGGGTATGCTTTAAGGCTGTCATATGTTTTTTTCATTCTTTGTAAATATACAAGCTCTGACCGGTCAAATGGATATCCATAGCCGTTTAATTCTTGTTCATATGCAAGAATCCACAGTGCCTTACAATATGCCTTTATTGTCTCTGGCATCATCTGAAATGAAGGTTGATGCTTTCTTTCATCATATTTCATATAACCAGCTAGTTGTGGATTCATTTCGATGCTTGTCTTACATTTGTTCACATACTCCTTAAGTCGTTTAGTTATATCATATTGCTTAAGGACGCCTTGCAGCATTGTATTCTCATATTCCAAGAAAGTCTTTCCAATTGACCTGAGGAAGTGAAAGTGACAGATAAGAAGCAAAACGCCAGGAAACACTTCCTGAAATGCTGCCAAATTTGATGCGAGCATATCGCAGATACCCGCTAAGGGAGTACCGTATTTCCCTTTAAGCTCTTTAAGAAAGGCTACAACTGTCTCTGTCGACTCTGTAGGTAATTTTACACTTCCCAAGACTATGCTTACTTTTTCTGAGACTTCTTCTGCTATAGCACACATCAGGTGGGCAGCGCCATCACCCGGATGCATTGCATCGAAATACATAAAAAAACCACCACCTCTATGCAAAAACTGCTTAATTTCCGGTAGCTTATCTTTTTGCGCTTCCACCATATAGTGTACGAACTTTTTTGCTAAGTATGTGATTTCACTCTCGGAAATTGTCAGGTTATTGTTTAACTTAAGGTCAACCTGAATTTGCGCTGCAGTCTGTGATTTTTGCCATACTGCTCGGCCTACGTATTCCATGACGTCGTATCCAAAATTTGTGCCCGAAGGAAGGAAATGATCCAATCCAGTACATCGATAAATTCTCTTACAATTTTTTTCAGGGCAAATTTTTACGGTCTCATGCACATCAAAGGACCCGATGTGCATAGTGCGCACTTCTCTTTCTTTTGTTTTCATCACCTTTAGTTTGCAGTGCGCCGCACAGTTGCATGCCGACTCTTCAGGTTCTATATGAATCGTCGGCTTTTTCGGGAAAATTGACCGTGGGTTAAGGTTTCTATCGCTCTGCTCGCGACATGTCTGCAAAAACTGAATGGCATTTAATCCGGAGTTTTTTTTTCCAAATCGTGTTCTTCAAACACTTGCTCTACCTGTGCACGGGTGATTAACGAACCTCGTTTTGACAAGCGCGTTGCAACTTCATCTATGTCTGGTATTCCTGTCAAAGACCTTATGATTTCAATAAGAATTTCGGCTACAATCCATTCTGGCAGTTGCTTTCTGCATCCTTTTTCATTGCGTTTTTCCATCTGCTTACGACTCGTCTCCGAATCTGTGCTAAAATATACATAGACACCATCTTGCTGCTCTCGACTAATTTTTTTATCCTTGACGAGGCTGAGAAGGGCATTTTGAACGTAAACATGCTGTTGTTTTTTCAAATCAGAGCTAGTTTTTCCATTTTTGGAATGATTGATCAGATGAACAATTGTCTCCATGAGAGTTCCATGTTTTGAAAATCCAATGTCACCGAAGTACCACAAGCCATCCCTGTCAAATTCAGGAATATTTTTAAGAGTATAGAATTGTCTTGCATGTGTGTAGCTTGATAGATAGTCAAGTTTTTTTAAGTATCTATAAGCGGTCATACGGCTTGTCGCATTCACCAAATTAATCACATCGTGTATTTCAAGAACGCTTTTCTTCAAAAAAGCGTTCTTAAGATTATCTAGGAGGTTTTTTTTCATAAAATCTGTTACTTGTATGGTTTAATAATAAAAACTATACCATATATGTAACATTTTTTAGAAAAAAAATACAACATTTTGAAGTTGAAACATTGAAATTGTGTTGATAGAAAAATGGATGTGCTTGGTGGTCAATATGCTACGAGATATTCTAGCTATATAGAGTGATGATACATGTGTGGCTATTTTGATTTCTTAATAACTTTATAGTCAACTATTTACGAAATATTCCAACCGGATTTTGCGATCATGG
>JAIEPD010000042.1 GCA_019749935.1 Alphaproteobacteria bacterium | reverse complement strand
AAGGAAGTTAGAGGATGTCACGTCGTCGCGCAGCAGTGAAGAGAGATGTATTACCAGATGCCAAGTTTGGTGATATGATTTTGACTAAGTTTATTAATAGTCTTATGTATCAAGGAAAAAAATCCGTTGCAGAACGGATCATTTACGGTGCCATGGACAAAATCCAAGGCCGTGGTGGAAAGGACTCTCTTGAGTTATTTCATGAGGCTTTGGATAATGTAAGGCCAGCACTTGAGGTACGTTCAAGACGTATCGGTGGTGCAACTTACCAAGTCCCAACAGAGGTAAGGTCTGACAGGGCTCAGGCGCTTGCGATTCGCTGGTTGATTACTGCGGCAAGAAAACGTTCAGAAAAAACGATGATTGATAGAGTGTCTTCAGAATTATCAGATGCTGCTAATAACCGTGGATCTGCAGTAAAGAAACGCGAAGATACTCATAAAATGGCGGAAGCTAACCGCGCATTTGCTCATTATCGTTGGTAGGTAAATAATTATGTCTAAGACAACTCCTCTTACTCACTATCGTAATATTGGAATTATGGCCCACATTGATGCGGGTAAAACGACGACAACAGAACGAATCCTTTATTACACTGGAAAATCTTATAAAATCGGTGAAGTTCATGAAGGCACAGCTGTCATGGACTGGATGGAACAAGAACAAGAGCGTGGTATTACAATTACCTCCGCTGCGACAACTTGTTTCTGGGAAGATCACCGAATTAACATTATTGATACACCTGGTCACGTTGACTTCACTATCGAAGTTGAAAGAAGTTTGCGCGTTTTAGACGGTGCAGTTGCAGTTTTTGACGGTGTTGCGGGTGTTGAACCCCAATCAGAGACAGTTTGGCGTCAAGCTGACAAATACAAGGTTCCTAGAATTTGTTTCGTAAACAAGTTAGACCGTACAGGTGCTGACTTTTTCCGCTGTGTTGACATGATCGTGGATCGTCTTGGTGCGCGTCCACTCGTTTTGCAGTTACCAATTGGTGCGGAAAGCGATTTTGTGGGCCTTGTTGACCTTGTCGAAATGAAAGCCACAATTTGGCGCGATGAAAGCCTTGGGGCAAAATTTGATGTTGTTGAGATTCCTGCTGATCTAAAAGCAAAAGCTGAAGAATATAGAGCAAGACTTTTAGAAACAGCAGTGGAAGCTGACGATGCTATTATGGAAGCTTATCTTGACGGCAATGAGCCAACTGCAGAGCAGTTAAAGAAATGCATCCGTAAGGGTGTTCTTCATGGGCTTTTTGTTCCTGTTCTTTGCGGAAGTGCTTTCAAAAATAAAGGTGTTCAGCCGCTTCTTGATGCAGTTGTTGCATACTTGCCTTCACCTGCAGATATTGGCAGTGTTAAAGGAACCGAAGTTGATAGCGATGTTGAAATAATCCGTCAGGCAAATGATGGTGAACCTTTGGCAGCGCTGGCATTTAAAATTATGACAGACCCATTTGTTGGATCCATTACTTTCGTTAGAATTTATTCCGGTAAGTTAGAGACAGGAACGACAATTCTTAACTCTATTAAAGACAAGAATGAGCGCATTGGGCGTATGCTTTTGATGCATGCAAACAATCGCGAAGATATCAAGGAAGCGGGTGCTGGTGATATCGTTGCCCTTTGTGGTTTGAAAAGCACAACAACTGGTGACACCCTTTGTGCATCTAATAAGCCGATTATTCTTGAAAAAATGGAATTTCCAGAGCCCGTTATTGAAATTGCTATTGAGCCGAAAACGAAAGCCGACCAAGAGAAAATGGGTATTGCTTTGTCTCGTTTGGCTTCAGAAGATCCTTCTTTCAGAATCACGAGTGATCCAGAAACAGGCCAGACTGTCATTAAGGGTATGGGTGAATTGCACCTTGAGATCAAAGTTGACATTCTAAAGCGTGAATATAAAGTTGAGGCCAACATTGGTGCTCCTCAGGTTGCTTATCGTGAAACAATTACTAAGAAAAGTGAAATTGATTACACGCATAAAAAACAATCCGGTGGTGCTGGACAGTTTGCGCGTGTGAAAATCACTTTTGAGCCATTAGAGCCTGGCTCAGGTTTCGTGTTTGAAAACAAAGTTGTGGGTGGTTCTGTTCCAAAAGAATACATTCCAGGCGTAACAAAAGGTCTGCAATCTGCACTTGAAACGGGTGTTGTTGCAGGATTTCCAATGATTGACTTTAAGGCAACATTGACCGACGGTGCGTATCATGATGTTGACTCAAGCACGCTCGCATTCGAAATTGCAGCCCGTGCAGCATATCGTGAAGGTATTACAAAATGTGGACCAAAACTACTTGAACCAATTATGAAGGTTGAAGTTGTGACTCCTGAAGATTATATGGGAGATGTGATTGGTGACTTAAACAGCCGCAGAGGTCAAATTACAGGAATGGATCAACGTGCAAATGCACGCGTTATTAATGCTATGGTTCCATTGGCATCCATGTTTGGATATGTGAACACACTTCGCTCAATGAGCCAAGGGCGCGCACAATTTACGATGGTTTTTGACCATTATGAACAAGTGCCACAAAACGTAGCAGATGAAGTTAAAGCAAAAGTTGCATAACAGTTAAAGGGGAACAGAGGACATGTCGAAAGCGAAGTATGAGCGGAATAAGCCGCATTGCAATATAGGAACGATTGGTCACGTAGA
>JAIEPD010000075.1 GCA_019749935.1 Alphaproteobacteria bacterium | reverse complement strand
ATAAGAGCAGATTATGTCCTGCTGCAGACTCATTTACCTCTCATCACTCAAAATCACCTTTTATGCAATGGTCTCAAATAAGTGTTCTCACTTTGTAAATAGACCTCATCAGTTTCAGGAATGCTACAATCGGGAAGAATAAATGAATTGCCGTGCCAACCAATCCTTGGTGTACAAAGCGCTCTTTTTTTAACTTGTACGCTTTGTATAAACTCCGCCAATTTATTACGATCACTTTTTTTTGGTGAGATATAGAGTCCTTGATTTAAAAGAAGACCACACAAATCACTACAGTCCCCCTTCATAATTTCCATAGGTATGGCAATTTCATGGATATGGTCATCTAAATCTTTAAATCTGACTAATCTTCCCCCAATTTTCTTGGTTTTCATCTCTGGTACAAGCGATAACTTCAAGAGGAGAACATAATTTTTGGAAATCATCTCCGCTCTCAACATAAAGACCATCTTTTCTCATAAAAAAACCTGAGGGAGAGAGAAATACCGATTTAGTTTTTTCTTTTAAAGCCTCTTGGAGCTGAGATCTCACCTTATCCAATCCTTCTAAGCAGTGTAAATCATTCCAATCGGTTGGTTTTGTATCCAGATTTATGAATTTTGGAAAAACAACTCGACAGCCAAATTGATGTGCTGCTTCTTCAGCCTTGTCTCGGCCAACATTCTTTTCTTTCCACCTGTCATCATCCCCAGCAATAATAAGAGGGCAGGATGGATAGCATTTTTTTATCTCAGCTATGGCCTTTAAGAGATTTCCACCATGAAATGAAACAACAACAGCTTCCAAAGTTGCCATATGAACACTGGCCCCTGTTGCATAGCCTTCCGTTATGTAAATTGGTTTTCTTTCCTCAATACTCCCTAAAATGTGAAAACAACCCTCAGTACGACCACCTGCAAGAAAACGCTTGGTGCCATCGGGAGAGATGATCTGGAGGCTCCAAAGCTTACCGCCAGTATCTCTTAAAGGGATAACGATAGATCCTTGTTTAAAGCGAATGCCAAAGGCATTAACCTGTTTTTTGGTTAAATAAGGCGAGTTTCCTGTTTCTGATAGCGTTCGCCAGTGTTGTTCTGCTTTTATAGAAGTCTCTAAATGTTTCTTAAGTTTTTCTGCTTCAAGAGTTTTTTTAGAAAGTTCAATTTGTTCTTGAAGCTTTTTATTTTCCTTTGGAGTTAATGAGTCTGAGCCTGCTTTAAAGGAACATTTCTTATGAATATCTCTGCTCCAATCCCCAAAAGCACCGGCCAAACCATAAAAAACATACCAGCAGTTTTTATCACCTTGGCCATTATCAGCAAAACGATGAATCTGTCCATCAGCGTTAATAGCTTCTCTGCAATGAATTCCAGCTTGTCTCATGGCTTCACGAAAGTCATTCTCGTAATTGGCCTTAAGAAAGTTAAAGTTATTTGGCATAGAGATGCTCCTTATGCATTTCCAGCGCCTCTTTGAGAATTTTCTGTTGGTGTTTGTTGAAGATACGAGGATAGAGGGAGTGAGCTATAATTATATTTAATCTTAGAGCAGCTCCTTCCTCACAGCATTTTTCATCCTCATCACATAAAAGTAGCCTCTTGTTGTGTTCTTCTTCTAAGAGATTCGCTTGATCATGATCACGGCATAAGATATTGCCACGTTTTTTTCGCACCAACAGGAAAGTCCCGCCAGCCTTAATGGGATTACATGAATTTTTATTTTCCATGATTGCTTCCCTTATCGGATGTTGACAAACGTTCACAGTTCTCTAAAAACTTTTGTAAGTCTTCTTGTTTGTAAAAGACTTTTGAACCAACTTTTAAAAATTTGGGCGGGAGCCCTTGCCATCTTCTTTTCCGTAATGTGGCAACTTTAAGACCAACCACTTCACTGGCTGTTTGTTCATTTAAAAGAATTGAATGTGCATGAGACATTTTTGACTCCATCTTATAAGTTTTGCTCGGAATTGCTCCAAAGCGCTCAATGAAGACAAACTTATATAGATTTACTAGAAAGAAAATGCCTTAAATCCTTTTACCCATTTTAAGATTTTTCTAAAAAAATGGGTGATATCGATCAACTAACCCATTGATTTTAATGATACTTATGGATTTAACCCAATCTTTGAAAAAAAGATAAAAACGGATTATTAAGTAGTATCGGTTAAACCCATTGAGCATACTTACCTCCCCTAACTGTTTGGAAGGACTGCTTAGAAAATAGCTTGAGAGTTTTGTTGCAATCCTGTGGCCGGTAAAGGCAAGACTTTCCCACTTGATAAGCATTGTCTGTAAATGAAAAATGATTTTGAATTATGTAAGCGGTAACCGTCTTTAACAGGCAGAGGGACTAAAGAGAACCGACCCTCAGGGATAAAACGGAAAAAATCTTGTATAAGGAGCAGCAGTAAAATCCTGAACGGAGCCAAAAAACCAATTAACACTAAACATTTGGATACAAATTATTACCTGTTTTTCTATTTTGTGCTACCTATTTGCTACCTAGAAATTTCTTGGGAAAAATCAAACCTTTGACGAACCGTTGATTTTATTGGTGGGCCCTGAAGGATTCGAACCTTCGACCCCCTGATTAAAAGTCAGATGCTCTACCGACTGAGCTAAGGGCCCT
>JAIEPD010000020.1 GCA_019749935.1 Alphaproteobacteria bacterium | reverse complement strand
CCATTTGCAAAGCACATGGTTCGTTTTCGGCATCGAGATTATTACAAGAGAGGTGATGGGATTTTTCCAGAGCTTGTCCTAATTAACTCTCATGATGGGCTATCATCCTATCGTTTGATGGCAGGGATTTACCGTCAGATTTGTACCAATGGTCTTATAGCTGGCAATAATTATGATGAAGTTCGTATCAGACATCAGGGTAATGTGGTGGACAATGTAATTGAAGGAACTTATCAAATACTTGAGACATCACAAAAAATGCTTTTGACAGTTGAGCAAATGAAGATCTGCGTATTGAGCGCGAATAAGATTTTAGAATTTTCAACAGAAGCCCATGCGCTTCGTTTTGGAAATGAAACTAATCTGGTCGTTGACGCACAACGCCTTTTAATTCCCAGACGATATGAAGACAGAAAATGCGATTTATTTACTGTTTTTAATATCGTTCAGGAAAACCTTATAAAAGGTGGTATTCCAGGCTACAGAGTCAATGAGCAGGGACAATGGAAGAAAATAAGAAGTCGGGAAATTAAAGCTATCGATATACCATCAGGCTCAATCGAGAGCTTTGGTCGTTGGCTGAGAAAACCCTATTGTCTTGTAATTAAATTAACCCTTGCGGGCAATTTGCCCGCAAGGCATTTGCTCGCATATTTAGGAGCAAATAATGTCTACAGAAATGTTTAATGTTCAACGTGTTCAGAAAAACCTTGAAGCACTGGCTGAGCTTAAAGAAAAAAGTCCAAATCCAAAGAAACTTAAACAATACACAGGATGGGGCGGGCTTCGTAACGCTATTTTCACCCCCGATGTGTATCGTATTTTAAAAAAACATTGTTCAGAAAGTGAGATTGCGAGCATTAAGAAAACGATTAGTAACGCGTATTTTACGCCGCCCTTACTAATTGATTTTATTTTTGAAGGCTTAAAGCGAATGAACAAACCCTTTAAAAATATCCTTGAGCCAAGTGCCGGGCATGGACTCTTTTTTGAGCGCATGCCAAAGAGCTTTAAAGAACAGGGTAAAGTACATGCGGTAGAAATGGATGAGGTCAGTTGTCGTATGCTTCGCTGTTTATATCCGGATGTGGATGTTTATCAAGGCGGCTTTGAGTCCTATCAACCCGAAGCTACTTTTGATTTAATCATTGGTAACCCACCCTACGGGCGTGAAATGGTTAACGATGAAAAGCATCTAGATATTTCAGCTTTACGTATTCATCATTATTTTGTCGCAAAAAGTATGCGCTTGTTAGCACCTGGTGGCGTTTTGGCTATGGTGTTGCCGCGTTATTTCTTAGACAATCGTCGTGATCATGCGAGAGACATTATTCATCAGGAAGGAGGGTCGCTGCTTGCAGCCTACCGGCTGCCAGATAACCTCTTTGACGATGCAAAAGTAACTGTGGATGTGGTTTTTTTAGTAAAAGAAGCGCGTGATACAGATTGGATTCATTTTGATAAAATACGCATTGATAACGAATTAGCTCACATCAACCGTTATTTTTCAGTTAATCCAGCCCATATCATAGGAGAATTGGCTATTGTTGAGGCTTATGGCAGGGCTGAGCTAACTTGTCGTGAAGGAGATAAATTAGACACTTGTGCGAGCCTCTTAGAACAATTAAGTCATTTTCCGCCCAAGAAACTGCCAAGTATTGATGAGTGCAAAGATTTATTGGCAAAAAAACTTATTTTAATTGATAAAGAAATACAATCTTTATCCCTTATTAAGAGCCAATTAACCTATGCCCAGCGTGATTTGCAGTTGATGGAGCGCAATTTTTTACAACAATGTTCTCAGAAAATAAATCTTGATTTTCTTCTTTGACAAGCCCCTTTTGGGGCTTTTTTATTTTTAGTAACTGCAGTCCGTTATATTAAATTCAGTCAATTTAAAAACTCTTGTGCTTTTACGGGACTGATTTGATAAAGCCTATCTTTAAGTTCCGACTCGCTTAAGCGCTCACATTCATCTAACTGAAAACGGCTAATCGGTTGATTATTATTTTTAATATCACGCTGCCAATGGACACCAAAGAGATATTTATCTTCAAATTTTGCATAAATTATTTTGGTATGAGTGACTAATTTTTCACTTTTAGGAAAGAGACGTGCGTAATCACTATATGCCTGTCCTGTGTTATCTACTGGCCAATACAGTATTTTAGGATTGCAGACTTCGTAACGATTTTTTCCTTTAACAAGATCGTTTAAAAAATTTTTAATGCCTTGAGTGCCATAGTAAGTATG
>JAIEPD010000005.1 GCA_019749935.1 Alphaproteobacteria bacterium | reverse complement strand
ATTCTACTTAATAAACAGTAAACTGTAACATCTAAGTCATTCTCTCAAATAACTTCAACGCTACCTGCTTACCATCCCTTTTCTCTATCTCTCTCTACTCTGTCAATGATCATGCCGTTATCTTTTTGCCTCAAAATTTTCAAGGCATCACCAACGGGTAAAGACATGTATAAACAACCTACCCGCTTCGGTCAATAACTATTTTTAAAAAGAAGCGAAAATTTTTTCTTTTGCTTCTTTAAAATGAAATTAAAAGCTTCAGAACCTCTATTCATAAAATTTGTCTTCAGCGAAAGAGATCAATTCAATGACTACAAGCTGCAAAGCACAGGCCATAGCGTGCTGCCTAGGGCTAAGCTTTAAGGCGCTGTAGCCATTGAATTGAATCTTTCTCTTTGGGTTGCGTCAAAAGGGCTTTCTGCTACGTCAAAGACTTTGACCGTAGACATAGCTATGAACTGCAGCCTTTTCCTTGCAGAAAACTCTTTTGTACCGCAACGCAGAATGACGAATTTTGCGAATACAGGTTCTAAGAAACCTTTCTTAAAATCAAGCTTGCGTTTGTTCCGCCAAAACCAAACGAATTAGACATGACCACATCAAGCTTTTTTTCTTGGGGTTTATGAGGTACAAAATTCAAATCACATCCCTCTGAAGGGGCATGCAAATTTAAAGTAGGCGGCATTACATTATCCCTAAGAGCGAGAGCCGAAAAAATCGCCTCCACACTACCCGCAGCGCCAAGAAGGTGACCTATTGATGACTTTGTTGAAGACATTGCTAATTTATACGCATGCTCACCAAAAAGCCTTTTGGCGGCTGTCACCTCTATTGGATCCCCTACAGGAGTCGAAGTTCCATGAGCATTAACATATTGCACGTCTTCAGGGTTTATTTTTGCATTTTTAAGGGCTTGACGCATCGCTCTAAAAGCACCGTTCCCATCTTCTGCCGGAGATGTTACATGATAAGCATCACCTGAGAGGCCATACCCAATAACTTCAGCATAAATTTTTGCGCCACGTTTTTTTGCGTGCTCATACTCCTCAACAACAACAATCCCGGCCCCCTCTCCCATAACAAAACCATCTCGGTCTTTGTCCCAGGGACGAGAAGCCTGTTCTGGCGTGTCATTAAAAGAAGTCGAAAGAGCTCTGGCAGCAGCAAATCCAGCCATGCCAATTTTGCATACAGCCGCTTCTGCTCCTCCAGCCACCATAACATCGGCATCTCCGTATTGGATTAGACGTGCAGCATCACCAATTGCATGAGCTCCGGTTGCGCAAGCCGTTACAACAGAATGATTTGGCCCCTTAAAACCAAATTTTATGGAAACATGTCCAGATGCCAAATTAATTAAAGAAGCAGGGATGAAAAAAGGACTCACTCGCCTTGCCCCCTGTTGATTCATGACTAATGTAGTATCATGAATTTGGGGCAAACCTCCAATACCAGAGCCAATAATAACTCCTGTATTTTCTAGCTCTTCCTCCTCAGTTGGCTCCCAACCTGCATCCTTTACGGCCTGTATCGCTGCAGCAACTGCGTAAACAATGAAACGATCCATTTTTCGTTGGTCTTTAGGCAAAACATAAGAATCAACATCAAAAAAATCTGAACTTTCTGGTGCTGAAGTTGGAACCAAACCTGCAATCTTAACAGGTAAGTCGCTTGTATCAAATGTATTTATCGTTTTGATACCAGACTCACCAGCAATAAGACGCTTCCACGTTGCTTCCACGCCACTTGCAAGAGGGCTGACCATGCCAAGACCGGTGATAACCACTCGTCTCATCGATTACTCTTTCTTTTGGAATTTAAGCTGCTTCTTGCTGTGATTCAATATAAGCAATTGCAGATTTAATAGTTGTGATTTTTTCAGCTGCATCATCTGGAATCTCGCAACCAAATTCGTCTTCAAATTTCATCACAAGTTCAACTTGATCAAGGCTGTCCGCGCCCAAATCATCAACAAAGCTCGCGTTCTCGACAACTTTTGCTTCATCAACGCCCAAATGCTCTATAACAATTTTCTTAACACGGCTACTAACGTCACTCATTAATTTCTTCCTTAAAGTAATAATTCTTTGATTCTTTACCGATTATAACTGACTTTTTACAACACTCGAGAGAAGATCGCAAGAAACTTTATTCAAAAGTATTCATGCAGCCTCTAAAGTAAG
>JAIEPD010000079.1 GCA_019749935.1 Alphaproteobacteria bacterium | reverse complement strand
CCTTAACAACTCCTGATATCTTTCTTCATTACCAATCCATCTTCTTATCTATCTTTCAGTGAACACTCTCTAATTTTGTACAAACGCTCAGCACAACGTGAGTTGAATCAACATTTTTTGTCATAAAGTTTCTAACCCCGAGAGCTCTAATTCTGTCTTGTTCTTTGTCAAAGACAATTTCAAAGCCTGCACGTGTTAAGGTTTTATATAACCACCAACATAAAGAATCATAATATTTTGCAGCAGATAATAAATTGGGTTGATTTCGTTCATCAAGAGTTAACGCATCTTCATGCCAGGCATGCGATAAAAAAATACTGACAGGATGTCCGTCCATCACAATGAGTTTTAAGGCTTCAAGGTTCGTTTCAAACTGTTCGAGAAAGTTTCTTCGATATTGTTGAACTCGTGTTTCTTCTAAGACCGAATCTAATTGATCAGGACAGACATATCCCATAGTTGTGGCTTCTACCTGCATTGACATAAAAACGATACTACATACGAACAATCTTAATAAATTTGTTATACTTGTAAACATGGATTTTACCTCACTTTTTGTAATCTTTCATACGTCCTCCAACTCTTTTCTATCTATTTCTCTCTTCTTCTATATCATATAAAAACCGCCATAATCACGTGCTTGTAAAAATTGCGGCAACCTTTATTTCTCGAAAACCACGCGCTTTGGACTTTGAAAATAAAGCATTTAGAAACAATAACTAGAAGAAAAATTAAGTTTTTTCACTTATTGGTCCAGCGTAATGGAACTCAAAAAAAAGCGAAAGTAGACCTTGTAGGCAAGTTATTCTGCCACTGACAATTATACGGAAATTGTTTTTCTTACCACTAAGAGGCTGTTTGGGGTAATTTGCGGGAAAGTTCAGGGAACTAGGCTAAGGGTTTTTGAATAGTTTTCATATAGGTAAATAGAGTTCTGCGAGAGAAGCCGAATAATTTACAAACTTCGCGGGCAGATTTATCTGAATTTTGATACAAAATGCGTGCCTGATCCAGTTTATCGGGATCAGTTTTTGGACGGCCGCCTGATTTTCCCCTCGCTTTAGCTGCAGCCCGCTCTGCTTTTATTTCCAACTCCATTTGAGAAACGGCTCCCATAATGGATAGAAAAGCACGTCCTGTTGCGGATGATGTATCAATGTTTTCACGTAATGATTTTAAAACGCGAACTATGGATAAGGAAGAGATATAAAGATGTGGTAGAGTAGGACTATTCCAATGGTCTAAAAAGGATAGTCCCAAATGATAGATTACACAGCTTTATTTTGTTTGTCAGATGATTTTTTAAAATATTTTCAAGATTGGTTTGAAAAAAGTTTATTGGCATTTGGCGCAAAGAAGAGGAATCGAGCTACAAAACTTCATATAAGCGAAATTATAACCATCTTAATTTCTTATGCTGATTCAGGGTTTAGGTGTTTTAAAGACTACTATGCCTACGTTTCCTTTTATCATCGCAAAGAATTTCCTAACCTTGTCAGTTATGACCGTTTTGTTGCACTTATCAAGCGGAGTTTTCCGATTGTTGTCATGCTCTTTGCAACGCTTAGAGGAGAGATTACAGACATACTGTTTGCTGATTCGACACCTTATTCTGTTTGCAAAACGGCAAGAAGATTTGGCCATAAAGTCTTTAAGGGGATTGCGACCTTATCCAAAAATTCTGTTGGATGGTTTTTTGGTCTTAAGCTACATTTTGTTTTTAATGACAAAGGAGAGATTGTTCGCCTTAGTATTACCCCTGCCAACGTAGATGACAGGAAAGGATTAAAAGAACTTATCAAAGGCCTTGAAGGGTGTAAGATTTTTCGAGATCGTGGATATCTTGGACAAAAATTTTTGAAGATCTTTGGGTTAAATTACAGAAAGGGGGCAAATGCGAACTGGAAAATTTGATCAGTTAAAAAATTGGTACACTTAATCTTT
>JAIEPD010000082.1 GCA_019749935.1 Alphaproteobacteria bacterium | reverse complement strand
GTACGCGTTCACGGAGTTGCTAATTTCGTGCCCGTGCCCGTGTGCGTGCCCGTGCCCGATTGTATTTGATAGGGTCCTTGAGCCATCTTAACGAGCATCGAAACAATACGCAATAATAGCTCCCTACATTGCACGTAATGTTTTTCTTCTATAAGTTGTAGTTCTTCGCATAAGTCAAAAATAGCTGCACATTCTGTTGCAGACCGCTTTGCCATGCGATAGAATCGGATTTTTTCATTACCGGCGTACTCTCCAGCGCCTTCGGCAATATTTAAGGGGATGGAGGCACCAGCGCGTTGCAGTTGGTCGGCAAGATAGGAGCGTCCTCGTGGTAACTGCTCGACAACCTTGTCGATTAGTACATTCAGTTGTATTGCAACGCGATAGACATCTAGCTTTTCATGATCAAAATAATTCATAAACATCTCTACCAAGTTAGCTCGTAAAAACAGGAGGAGCCGGCCCTCCAAAAGCATGTGCACGGAATGTTCCAGTCAAAAATGTGAAAACATTTTTTGCTCGCTGTCGAAAGGTGCATACCACTGTTAGCAACCGTTCAGTAAAAATCATTCCCCATTTTGATCGGCTTCCGCCGGAAAGCTTGCGGTAAATGACAGCAGGCCGCAAACCGCGCTCCGCAAGATTATTTGTAGGTTCAACATTTTCTTGATACAAAAATGTCCAAAGTGTATCAAATCTATTGAGCAGATCATAGCAAAGTGCTTCAGTCTTAGGATTTAAACAATCCATAATAGTTCCACTCTTCAGAACTATTTTGGTATTCTCAATGATCTCATTGGCTTGAACCTGTAATTCGAGTCGAAGTAGCGTTCCAGCTTTGAATTGTTTCCAAAGCGCAAATATATCGTTAAGTTGATCGCATAGAATACGACCAATCGCCCCATCAGCGTCAGGTCTCTCACTCACCTTAATAAAATCTCTAAGAATATGAGCAAGACAAGCTTGCTTAATACCCAAATGGTGATTGTAGGCGCCATATCGATCAGTAGTTAATGTATTGCAAAAACCACTGAAGATATTCTGAAAGGCAGCTTTACTGCGTGATGGATTGATGCAAAAGAAGGTTGCCATCGGAGTTGCTCCTATCCAGAGCCAACATCTTTCATGCTGATATCGCCAGCTAGTTTCATCAGCATTGACATTTGATGATTGCAATACAACTGTACGAATTTCTTCAAAGGGCTCTCTCAAGAGATCGCCTGCAAGGCGATGAATATTGCACACACCACCCAACGAGATTTTAATCCCAAGATGATTCATGATTGCACAGATCTTACGCTTCGTTACCCCAGCTTCCCCGCAAAGCATTGTTAAAAATGCCATAAGACGTGGGCCAAAACTCTTTTTTGCTTCCTGAGGTATCTCTGCTTTTACTTGTTTGCCGCATATGTGGCATTTACAGGTTTGAATATTGTATTGGGTCACGTCAGGGAAAACCGCTGAAAGCTCGACAACTTGGCGGTGTTTTACTGATATCGAATCAGCCCCAGACATGTCTGCTCCACAGCGAGGACAGCTTTCAGGTTTTACTTCTACAATTCGATTGACTTGGCCTTGAGGAACCATTTCTCTGATGTGTCTTGGATGACCAGGTTGGCCACCAGGTTTCCTTTCAGAAGATTTCGTATTTTTTGTTGAACGGAAAGGATCCTGTGAAGGAGGTTTGGAACTGTTGCTGGAATTCGTTTTGAGTTTTTCTTCAAGTTCAAGGATTCGAGTTACAAGCTCCTTATTGTCTCTTGCAAGTCTTGAGTTCTCTTGAATAAGTATTTTGATCTCTTCAAGAAGGAACTTTAAGTTGAGATTCGTTTGTGTGGGTGATTGTGTTTGAAAACTCATGTTGAGAACTATGAACGAATAAAGATTTTAGTTTCAATAAGAATCGGGCACGGGCACGCACACGGGCACGGGCACG
>JAIEPD010000022.1 GCA_019749935.1 Alphaproteobacteria bacterium | reverse complement strand
GAATATGAGCTTTATCACTATCGTGATCGGGAAAAGCGAGAGATTGATTTCTTAATTGAACGCGAAGACCAAGCTATTCTTGGGATTGAAGTTAAATCAAGCTCGACCATTGATAAAAGGAGTTTTAAACACTTGAGGTGGTTCCAAGAAAACCTTGCCAAAGAAAAACCGTTTGTAGGAATTGTCCTTTATTCTGGAAATCTTCCTCTTTCTTTTGGTCAGAATCTTTGGGCTATTCCTATCAGTATGCTTTGGCCTTCATCTTCTGTTACCTCTTAGAGGCATAGCGTCTTATTGAGCCCTTTCATAATTCCAAGTAACACTCGTTGCAGAGGTGTACTTAGGGTTGAAGAGTACCATCTAAACTTTCTGTAATTTTTGTTGGTTCTTCCAGGATTCTTAAAATGTCATTGGCACAATATACTCTGTCTCTCTTGCTTTCAGATATTTGCATAATAATATCTAACTCTACGAGTTTATCTATGGCCCTTTGGGCCGTTGTAAAAGCCACCCCTAACCTCTCAGTTATTTTTTTATTTGTGCAGTAGGGATTAACAGCCAAATTGTTTATAATCTCTCGAACAAGCCCATCTGATCGATTGCCAGCATTAATCTGCCATCTTGCAATTATGGCATTAATGCGTTCAGCTCGGGACAATACATCTAAGCCTTGAATGGCAACTCCGTTTAAAAAATATAAAAGCCATTCGCTCCAAGCGCCTTGGCTACTGACATTATAGAGATTACTGTAATACACATCACGCGTTGCTTCAAAAAATGCACTTATATAAAGCAGTGGAGAAGGCAACAATTTATGCTCAATCAAAAGCAACGTAATTAACAAACGTCCAACACGCCCATTGCCATCTAAAAAGGGATGTATCGCTTCAAATTGGTAATGACATAAAGCTATATGGATAAGTGGAGGGAGGGCCCTATCATGTAAGAACCTCTCAAATACCCCCAAACATTCCATCAATTGATCAGGTGCAGGAGGCACATACTTTGCTGTGTCCAAAGTACACCCTGGGGAACCAATCCAGTTTTGTGATCGGCGGAATTCACCTGGAGTTGCGTGAGATCCTCGCACCCCTTGCATAAGTTTTTCATGTATTTTCCTCATTAATCTAAGAGATAAAGGAAATTCTTTCAAACGTTCAAGACCATAGTCTAAGGCAAGGATATAATTGTGAACTTCCTGTAAGTCATCAGGATGGCGAGCAACGTGAGCGCCTGCATCTTGGGCAAGGATCTCACCTAAAGTTGTTTGGGTGCCTTCAATTTTGCTGGATAATACAGCTTCCCGTGTAACAAAAGGGCGCATAAGAAGATGTGGGTTTGGGAGCCTTACCCCTTCTCTTGCAAGCATGCCTAATATGTGGTCAGCTCTTGAGAGACTTTTCACTAATGCGTTTGTCCATTCTAGAGGTGGGGGCAAAGGGTTTGGAATGAAAAATTGATAACCTGTTAAGGCCTTTAGGATTCTACCCGACGCTGATTTTTTCATTTCCATTCGCTATACCTCTTACCTTCCCTCCTCAATGTATATATACTACTTTCGAAAATGTCAAAGAATGAAAATAAAGGGCGGTGCTATTTTCGTTTATGAAAATAAGCAACTCTTCTATCATCTATTTTTTCAAAATTCGATAATAAGAAGCAAGCCCTAATTTTATCCTGAAAGGTCTACAGTTTTTGAGTTTTTTAATTGTTTTAAGGGAAAAGTTGCAGCAGCTTAAGTACAAAAGTCAGGGCTGCATTTAAGCTTGGAACAAAACAGAGTTTATGTGATTTTAGAACTTTAAAGTAAACCCACAAAAGGGTTTTTTGGGTGATGTTATAATTGGTTAAGCTCTCCATCTCGTCATACAAA
>JAIEPD010000038.1 GCA_019749935.1 Alphaproteobacteria bacterium | reverse complement strand
TCATATAGCCCTGAGCTTTTAACTGATCTCGCAGGTTCTCAAATAGCTTGGATAATAGGTTCGTACCAATCTTTTTGTGGGTACGTGAAAAAACAGTATGGTCAGGGGTGTCTTCACTTAATAAAAATCCACAAAACCACTTGCCCGCACTGTTTTCTTGTAAAAAGACCTCTAATTCTCGATCGCTCAAATCTTCTAAAAACTGTAAGAGGAGATAGCGAAAAATCTTTTCAATTCCATAACCTTCATGAGGATTATTGCTCTTTGCCTGCTTCAGCAGAGAATTAACTTTCTTAAAATCCCATACCTTCATGAATCTTCGATAACGGTGATTGGACAACACCATCTGCTCTAAACAAACCATCTCCAACTGATTCATCAAACTCTCCTCAAAAGTCTCCCTTCTTTATACCAAGATCTTTACAATTTGTCAGTTCGCAACAGTCCCATAAACGAGGTCAAGAGTGGGTATGCTCCTGTAAACGAGCGCCAATTTCTGGGCTATCGGCTACTTGAAGAAGGAAAGTTGGTGATCACGTCGCAGAGTATAGAGCGCTTGAAAGAAAAAATCAGGCGGATGACGAAGCGGAACCGTGGGATGAGTTTAGAAGCAGTGATAACTGAACTTAACAAAACTCTACGGGGATGGATCAACTACTTTCAACTGACGCAGTGGCCTTCGCAGTTGAGGCGGTTAGACGAATGGATAAAACGCAAACTGAGATGCTATCGTCTTAAGCAGCGCAAGCGAACTTGGCCGATAGCAAAATTCCTGATGAGCTTAGGAGTTCCTGGTCCTAGTGCTTGGGCTCTAGCAAAATCGGGGAAAGGTTGGTGGAGATTATCCAGGAGTATTCCTGTTCATCACGCAATGACCGATTCTTGGTTTGAGAAACAAGGGCTTAGGAGCCTCTTGAAAAGATAGTTCTGGTAAAAGTTTACTTGAAACCGCCGTATGCGACATCGCTTGTACGGTGGTGTGAGAGGACGCGGCCGCGAGGTCCCTCCTACTCGATTACAACAGATTGCAATAAGCTTTGCTTCTTGATCTCCATCTAAACTCCTTGGCTTTGATCGACTCAGGGTTTTGCGATTAATGGCTGCGTCCAACCCCTCTTCCACTAAACGTTAACGAACACGATCAACAGTTTTGGTACTCACATGCTCTAAGGCCGCGATTTCATCATCATTGCGCTTTTCCCCATTTTCACTGATATCGGCTCGTAGTAAAATTCGTGCATGCAGTAATTTCTTTACGGCTATTTTTCCTTTAGAACATAATTTCTATAAGGTATTCACGTTCTTCGTGAGATAGCCTTACTATATATTTCCCTATCTTTTTTGCCATTTGATTCATCCTTATTGCATTGTTATTATTAGTTTATGAAACAGAACTATACATCATTTTTAATAACTAGAAAAAACTAAAAAGTCATTGTACTAAGATTGAGAAAGAATACTGGTTAACAAATTGAGCTGTTTCTTTGGTTGGGCAGCAAAGACTCATGATATCATCTTCTTAGCGAAGCAATCCTTTTCTGGTAACCCATATCATTGGTCTTAAGAGGTTATACATAAAAGGAGAAATATCAGCTTGATCTCCTGATTTTTTTAGCACAACACAAACTATTTAAGCTTTTGGAGCTCTTGATAGTTATTAGTTGATTGAATTCTAATTAAAAA
>JAIEPD010000052.1 GCA_019749935.1 Alphaproteobacteria bacterium | reverse complement strand
ATTTGCAAAAGCCAAGACGAGGACTGAAGTCTTCTTCGCCTGAAGGCGAAGGTTTTAACCAATTACGTGACTATAAATAAGTATATGTTATGTGCCATGAAGATTCGGTGAATCTTCGTTTTAATCAGGATCTAGATCAAAGTAATAAAAAGAATTTAAGGTATTGCGCCATGAAAAAAGCATATCTCAGTTTGTTTTTTCTTGTATTTTATACATTGTCCTTTTCTGCTGTGTCTGCAAATCATGAGGTTTTTTTACTTGAAGATGAAAAGCACTTAAAAAAAGTAAATGGGAAATTTACCGGCGATGATAGCGCTTTTGATAAAGTTTTTCCTCCTTGCACTCAGCGTAGCGTTGATGGTTCTGTTGGAAGAATACTACGTGCAGATAGAGTAATTGGCACAGGTACTATTATTGATAGTGATGGTGCCAGAGTTACTGGTATTACAGCAAAGCACGTCCTTTTTTAATAAACTGAACAAGCCTGTGTTTGGGGATTTTTATCAGGGATCTAGGAGAGTAGGCTCAAATACGGTTAATTCATTAGCAACTGTTGAAATTGATGAAATTGATGAAATTGATGAAATTATCATCGATGATACTTCTTTAAAACACATAGCTTTATTTAAGGGTAAATATACAAAAAAGGTCTTATCAAAAGCAAAGCTATCTGGATTCGTCACCCCTGTAGTTGAAAAACACAGACGAAGAATACATGTAAAAATTCATCACTACCCTTTAGGAGTTGAAGATCAAAGAAGAAACAAAGGTGGACTGGAGCCAACAAACAAAAGTACAGCCCATTATGTAAGTACTCTGCCTGGTTCTAGTGGAGCGCCTGTTCTTAGTAAAGATGGTGACTTTCTTATTGGCATCCACACAGGTGCGGGAACAGAGAAGAAAAAAGTTAAATATACTGGAGATATCATCGCCAATCTAAAAGGCAAAGAATTTACTTTATCGGAAAGCAACCAGTATGCCGATATTTCAAAAGGTGAATTGGGTGGATTTGGTAAACAATTTAAAAAAAGAGGGAGAAAATGATGATTAAATATTATACAGCATTTATAAGCTACACCATGATAGGCGCTGCTTTCTGCTCAACAAAAGGTGTCGATGATGAGATTTTTAATGGCCTTAAAGGAACAGCTCACAGGCCACACTATGAAAATTTTACCTATGACAAAGAAAACGTGAGAGATGAGACAGCCTTAAGAAAAGGCGCTCATGCGCCTGACTATACGGCCGAAGTTGTTGAAATAGATCACGAGGGCGAGACTTTAACAATTAAGAAGGGAAAAAAGAAGAAAACGGGTCAATAAGATTGAAAGACTTATATACCTAAAGATAAATTTAACTGCATTAGTCAAAACTTGATCTGACAGCTGAGAATTATCAGGCAGCGATACTTGTGTAAGTAAAGTTGTCTGAGGTCTCGATAGGTGTGTGATTCATAGAGATGGTTTCAACTTTCTGATGGCCATTTCAGTATGATAATTTTGCTCTTGAATATGTTCTTT